>NZ_JBNGOT010000010.1:0-167238 GCF_050589705.1 Sunxiuqinia rutila | reverse complement strand
AGTCAGGTTTCCCTTTCTTTTGCCCCGTTCAGCGATGAAACGAAGAAGAAATTCAGAAGGGAAATCTTGATAGAAAGGGGAATGCAAGATGTGTTTTTATGGCCATAAAAACCTTTTATCCTGAACCCGACGCTGTCGGGAGCTCGTTCCCCAATAGCTTCATGCATTCCCCTTTCAAAAATCAACCAGAACATTGAGCCATGCGCCCCAGGTTAGCCGACAAGGATAAACGGAAAATCGTGGTTAAACTATTAATGACTCCGGAAGAAAAGCTTCGACTTGACTCCTGGGTTAAACGGGGAAAGTATGCTTGCCGGAGTGACTACCTGCGTAGCCGGATTTTCAAGACAGTAGAGTGGAAGCAGATTTCCCTGGATGCAGAGACAGCGGAGCAGCTGAAAAGTCTGGACTATGAACTCAACAAGATTGGGGTCAACCTGAACCAACTCTCCAAGCGTATGAATTCCTTTGCCGGTTACCGGGTAAGTGATGAGGACCGGCAACTGCTGAAACAGGCCTTCGTCAGGATGCGGGACTGCCTGATTCTTTTGCAAAAGCACCTTCGATGAATATAGCCCAAAAGGATCAAGTATGATAATTAAAATCCACCAGGCCTGCAGCACGAAGAACGCCTTATTTTACAACGAGCGAAAAGTGGAACGGCACAAAGCGAGTTTTTACCACAGCGGGAATATGCCGGTAGTAAATCCTTTTTGGGGAGATAAGAATGATCGGTATAAGATATTTCAGGAGATTGAAGGGCGGAATACCCGGGTGAAAAAGCCGGGGCTGCATATTTCGGTGAACCCAACGGTTACTGATTTGGTGAAGTTAGGAGATGCCGGTATCAGAAATGAGATTAGCAAGCTGATGGAACATCTTGGCTACGGGAACCAACCCTACCTAGTTTATAAGCATGCCGATTTGGAGCGCGTGCATTTTCATATTGTCTCCACGCGTATTGATTGTGATACCGGCAAGAAGATCAAAGACAATTACGAGCGGGAAAAGATGCAACGTTTTATCAAATCCCTGGAACAGAAATATGGGCTTAGCAAAGATGATCAACCAGAGAAACTCAACTATCGCTTTTCCAGTTCGAGCAGAAATCTGAAGCAAAACCTGGAGAGTTTGTTTTCTCAGCTCAACCGGATGGAGTTTATCACTTCCAAAGAACTATATGATCAGACGCTTGAGTTGTTCCAGGTGGAGATCAGAAGAGCGGGTAGGGGGCACTTGGTTTTTGTCACCGATGAGAATGGAAATCCCATCCGGTATCCGGTTCGGATGAGTGATTTTGAGGAAAGGCCGAGGTTTTTTAGTGGTCAAACATACAGGCATGCTCCAGTGGAAAGCCGGTATCGTGAACCCCGGCTCCCGGATCATTTTAAACGTGAGTTGTTGAAAGCCTTGGTTTATCGGCTGGAGGAGTCTTCGACAAGGCGAGACCAAGCAGGGCGCAAGCGAAAGAATAAGATTGGAAGAAAGAAAGGAAAACGGTATTAGAACGCTAGTCAGACGATTTATCCCTCAGTGGATTCTATATTTTAAAGCATATAATGATCAATTTTATTGTTGTGTTATATTTCTTTGCATATAATTGACTACCTTTGTTTGAGGTTATATCTAAATACATATAATGAAACAACTTGCAGACTTTGTTAAAGAAAGGCGAAAGGAAGTGAATCTGACCCAGGAAGAGTTTGCCGAACGTGCAGGAGTTGCCCTGACTGTGATTCGAAAAATAGAGCAGGGGAAAACAAACTTGAATATGGATAAGGTTAACCTGGTACTCAGCATGTTTGGACATGAACTGGCTCCGGTTAATAGCAAAGAACTGAAAGCATGAGGCGTGGAAAGGTCTATTATAAAGAGTATCTGGCAGGAATGATAACCGAGACAGATGATGGTGACTATGTATTCCAATACGAAGCGGAATATGTGAAAACCCATCCGGATTTATTCATCACCTTTACGATGCCGGTGAGAGAGGAGCCATACAGTGAGAATCGGCTTTTTCCGTTTTTTGAGGGGCTTATTCCGGAAGGATGGTTACTTGAAATTGCATCAGAAAGCTGGCGGATCAATAAAAATGATCGTATGGGGCTGCTGTTGGCATGTTGCCAAAATTGCATCGGAGCCGTAAGTGTTGTACCCGTAATAGAAGAAAATGAAGCATAGATGTTTGTATTGCTATCAGCCGCTTGATGGGGAGCAGGATTTTCATCGTAAATGTTCGCTGGATTTTTTTGGAACTCCAACACCCCCGGTCATTGACTATTCGCTGGATCAAATGAGTGAGTTGGCCAGGTCAGTGGTGGAACGAAGTATTGCAGTTCCCGGAGTTCAACCCAAATTATCGATGTCCTTGGTTAATGCCGTGAAAGGCAAAACAGATAGCCGCTTAACGGTTGTTGGGGCCCTGGGAGGACAATATATTTTTAAGCCGCCATCCGATCGTTTTCCGGAGATGCCGGAAAATGAGCATGTAACCATGCGGATAGCCGAAGCATTTGGAATCAGGGTGGTTCCATCCTCTTTGGTTCGTCTGGCCTCTGGCGAATTATCCTACATCATCAAACGGATTGATCGCAGCGATTCCGGCGAAAAAATACATATGTTGGATATGTTTCAAATCACGGAAGCTTTCGACAAGTATAAAGGTTCTTTGGAGCGGGTAGGTAAAGCCTTGGATCGTTATTCAGCGAATACCTTACTTGATAAAATCTTTTTCTTTGAGCTGGCCCTGTTCTCTTTTCTCACCGGAAATAATGATATGCACCTGAAGAACTTTTCGATGCTGAAACAGCCTTTTGGCTGGGGACTGGCTCCAGCTTATGATCTGCTGAATGTGGCTATCGTACTTCCAGAGGATGAAGAAGAATCGGCCTTGACATTAAGTGGTAAAAAGAAGAAATTGAATCGTGAGCACTTTGAACTCCTGGGCGAGGGGATGGGACTGACCGACCGGCAAATAAAGGGAAGCTTTAAGCGAATGGTTAAAAACCACACCAAAGCCCTAACATGGATAAGCGAATCCTTTCTTTCGGAGGAGATGAAACAAAGCTACAGGGAAGTGCTGCAAGCCAAATACCAACAATTGGGTATGATTGTCACGCGATGAGGCAATGGATGCCAAAGACGAAATTGCATTTGATTGGACTGTGAAAGAATCAATGAAAAAAGCTTAAAGTAGTCGTTAAGTGTACGTTGCGACAGTATGGTTACCCTCTTGGTTTGCAAAAACTGGCAACCGATACGGTATTGCAACAAGCCGAGGCGTTGGCTGAGTTTGGAGTAATTGAGAATGTGAAAAATAACTTGGTAAATTTATTTCCAGCAACCAGAGCCAAATTTAGTTTTTCTGATGAATTGATAAAGTACTATTTTATAAGTTGTGAGAAATAAAATGCCAAAGAAATCCCTTATTCATGTTGGTTAATTTCAAAGTTTTGTATAAAGATGAATGAAGAAGATATATCAAATGGAGACTTCATCAAGTAGATTATCAGAATAAGAACTCCATGATTATCTGCAGCAGATTCAGAAGCGAGGCTTTCAAATATTTTTCTAGGAGAATATATATTGGAAATAAAAAGTTGGTTATTTGTTTTTTTGTTACTTTGCGCAAATCCTTGCGCAATTTAATCTTTACGATGTCCCTAAAAATTGGAAATATAGTTGAGAGAGAGCTGATCGTACGATTTATCAATGGTGATATGAAGGCTTTTGATGATATTTATTCCACATTCGATTATAAGCTTCAAAAATTTATATTTTCATTGGTTAAAACAAAAGCGGACACTGAAGATCTTGTTCATGAAGTATTTGTTAAAGTCTGGGAGAACAAGCAGAAGTTAAGGAACCCGGAATCTTTTGATTCCTACCTTTTCTCAATAGCGTACAATACTACAGTCAGCTTTTTAAGGAGTAAAGCAAAGAATACGGAGTATATTGAGTATGTTAAGTCGGTTCAGATAGATATTGATGAAGCCGAAGTTTTAGATGGGGTGAATATAGAGGCATTTAATGAAAAACTCAACCTACTGGTAGAGAACTTGCCACCACGTCAGCGTGAAGTTTTTAAAATGAAACATTTTAAGAACTATTCTTACAAAGAAATAGCTGAGACCCTAGGTATTTCTGTCAATACTGTTGAAAATCACATTGTGAAAGCCCACAAATACCTTAAAGAGAACTTAGGGGAAGCCTATTTGTCACTACTTCTCTTCCTATATCTTTTTTTATAAAAAAAATCACGATTGGACTAGTGGTTTTCTAATTTGCTGCGTCTAACCTTTAGTAAGAGTGAAAATTCTTATCGAAAGCCTGTATCGATTTATTCTTTTTATTTTTCTATGCGAGAATGAATTGGTCAGCTAAATCAAAATAGAAATGGACAAAAGACTTCTTCATAAATTTGTATCTGATCAATGCACCTCAAAAGAAATTGATGAATTTTTTGCGAGTCTCGATAAACTACATAAAGTAGATTTAAAGAATAAATCATTATTTGAAAACTACTGGAATGATATCGATATTACTGAGAATCCAAATACCGAAGCTGCGCAAAGGCGATTGGATCGAATTCACCATTCCATAAACTTAAACCAGTCGAATCCGAAAAGAGATACTAAAACTCTGTTTCTGATTTCGAAAAAACTAAAGGTCTCTCCATTTTTATCAAGGGTAGCCGTATTCCTTTTAATGCCGATTTTGACTTTACTAATCTATACGCATTTTATTCAACCCGAAATTTACTCCCTGCTGAGCATGTCCTCCAAATATGAAATTGAGGCACCTGCTGGTTCCAGAACCCATTTTGTGCTACCTGATGGAACGAAAGTTTGGCTTAATCAAGGCAGTAAACTTGTTTATCCCAAGTGGTTTACAGGAGGTGTTCGAGAGGTTGGGTTGATTGGTGAAGGGTATTTTGATGTCGCTCCGGATAAAAAGAAACCGTTCATTGTGGAAGCAAATGGGATGGCGGTAAAGGCTGTTGGTACATCATTCAATGTTAGAGCATATGCAGACAACGAAAATTTTGAAACAACATTGGAATCAGGAAAAGTGATTGTTTTGAAAAATGGGAATGATATAAATTCAGAAGTATGCGACATGCAACCAGGAGACCATTTTTCTTTTAATAAATTAAGCAATAAATATTCGATTACAAAGGTAAACACGTCTAAGTATGTGTCGTGGAAAGATGGAAAACTAGTATTTAAGGACGATGGCTTGGGAGTGGTTGCAGACCGATTATCGCGTTGGTTTAACGTTAAGGTGACTATCGCAGATCCTGATTTAAACTCACTCTCTTATACCGCTACATTTATTGATGAATCGTTGGATCAGGTTTTGGAAATGATGGAGGTTGTGACACCCATTTCATATACTTTTTCAAGTCGGCATAAACTGTCGGATGGAACATTTTCAGAAAAAGAAATTTTAATCTATAAAAAAGGAGGAAAAACGGAATAAAAAGAAAGAGATTAAAAATGCAGCAGGGTAATGCCCCACATCACCCTGCCAGTTTAATTAAAAATTCTCTGAAGAGAGTTATTTCTAACTATTAACAAAACAAATGTATGAAAAAAACAATTCATTTCGTCTTTAGGGCGGGAAATGCGTGTTTTGCGCGAAAATTATTATTATTCATGAAACTAACTACTTTTCTACTATTGTTGTCAGTATTTCAGGCTCTGGGACTCGAATCCTATTCCCAGGAAACAACAATCTCATTGAATTATAAGAGTACCTCGTTACGAGAGATTCTTACAAAAATTGAGGATGAGACAGAGTTCTATTTTCTTTACAGTTCTGCAATGATTGATGTGGATAGGAAGGTCAATGTGGAGGTAGAGAAAAAATCGATTCCAGAAGTACTTAATGTTGTTTTTAAAGATCTTGGAATTCGATATGATATCAAAGGTCGGCAAGTGCTTCTTTTTGCTGATGATTTTCAGAATAATCACAACTTTGGTTCGCAACAATCGATTTCCATTCAAGGAAAAATCACCGATTCATCAGGTCAGATGTTACCCGGAGTTGCTGTTGTTGTTAAAGGAACCACTATAGGGATTGTTACTGATTTTGACGGAGTCTATAAACTATCCAATGTCCCCGCTGATGCGACTTTAGTTTTCTCGTTTGTGGGTATGAAAACTCAGGAAATAGCAGTCAATGGAAAAGCACAAATTGATGTTACCATGGTTGAAGATGCGATTGGAATTGACGAAGTGGTAGCTATAGGTTATGGTACAATGAAGAAAAGTGACCTTACCGGCTCTGTAGTTTCGGTATCATCGGAAGAGTTAAAAGATTTACCAAACGCGAATGTACTGGATCAGGTACAAGGCCGCTTGGCAGGTGTTTCTATTGTAAATACAAGTGCTGCTCCAGGAGCTAATCCTGAGATACTTATTCGTGGGATAAATTCAATAACGGCAAGTAATAATCCCCTAATTATATTAGATGGTATCCCATACAGTGGTAGTATTTCTTCAATTAATCCTGGAGATATCGAATCTTTTAACGTATTAAAAGATGCATCCTCAACAGCTATTTATGGTTCAAGAGGAGCTAATGGTGTAATTATTATCACAACTAAAAAAGGTCAAACAGGAGCCCCCGAGATTACATATGATGGAAAGTTTAGTGTAAGCAATGTTGTTGATTTTATTGATGTAATGGATGCACACCAGTACAAGAAATTTAAAGATGATATTGGTATGTCTATTTCTGGTACAGAGCTAGAAAACTATGAGAATGCCAATTTTGTAAATTGGCAGGAACTAGCCACTCAAACAGGAACACAAAGCGATCATGCGCTTAGTATAAGAGGAGGCTCGGATAAGTTTACCTATTTTACTTCGCTTTCAAGACTCGACCAGGAAGGTGTGCTAAAGGGGAGTGGATTTAACAGAACTTCTTTAAGAACCAATGGGAGTTATTTTGTAACAGATTGGTTAGAAGTGGGAACTCAAATTCAGATTACGAGTGAAGATTGGGGGGATGATTCTGATGCAAATATTAATTCAGCGATTCAAATAAGCCCACTGGGAACTCCATATGATGAAGACGGGAGTTTTAGCTGGTATCCAATTCCTGAAGATCCATTCTGGACCAATCCACTTGCAAATATTGAAGTAAAAGATGCTTCTGAGAGGAGACTGATTCAGACAAATTTATATGGTGTAATTGATTTTCCATTTATCAAAGGATTATCCTATAGGTTAAATTATGGACGATCAGAGATTAGAAGTAATTATGATTATTATGCACCGTCTACCACCTTGGCAGGTGTAGATGGAGGTGGTGTTGCCCAACGCAATAACTCAAAATTTATTGATACTACTATTGAGAACCTTTTAAACTATAAACGCGAATTTGGAGAGCATAAAGTAGATGTTTCTGCATTATACAGTTTTCAGGAAGCTACATCAGATGCTACCAATACAACAGGAAGTAATTTTATTAACGATGAACTTGCTGAGTATGGAGTCGGTACTGGAACAAATAAAGGAATAAGTACTTCCTATTTTGAAACCGCCTTGATTTCACAAATGGGAAGGATTAATTACGCTTACAAAGGGAAATATTCTCTTACTTATACAGTAAGGCGTGATGGCTATTCCGGTTTTGGTGCTAATGAAAAGTGGGGAGTTTTTTCTTCGGGTGCGTTAGCATGGACTATCTCTGAGGAGGACTTTCTACAAGATATAAATTGGATTGATTTTCTGAAACTTAGAACTTCTTATGGAACAAGTGGTAACCAGGCAATAGCACCATATGGAACATTAACTCGTGTTTCTCAATGGCGTTCTTATTACCTTGATGATACTGCTGTTTCTTTTGCCCCAACTTCGCTTGGTAATCCAGAATTAGGATGGGAAAGTACGGCTACGTTTAATGTGGCAATGGATTATGCAGGTTTAAATGGCAGGCTGTCAGGTAGTATTGAATATTATAAAACCAGTTCCGATGGACTTATTTTGAGCCGATTATTAAATTCAACTCAGGGATTTTCGTCAATATTGCAGAATGTTGCTGAGTTGGAGAATAGAGGTGTTGAAATCGAGCTAAATGGTAAAATTATTGAAAGTGGAGACTTCAAATGGAATGCAGATCTTACCTTTTCTCATAACAAAAATAAAATTGTAAAACTATTTGATGATGAAACTGATGATGTAGGTAATCAGTGGTTTATAGGTAAGGAGTTAAATGTAAACTGGGGGTATGCTTTTGATGGCGTTTTTAATGACCAGGCTGAAGTTGATGCTTCACATATGCCGGATGCACAACCCGGTGATGCAATAATTCGCGATGCAGATGGCGACGGTGAATTAACACCTGATGACAGAACATTTCAAGGTTCTAGAAATCCTGATTATATAATGGGATTAACGAATACTTTAACGTATAAAAATTTCGATTTCTCATTTTTTATCTATTCTGTTCAAGGCGCTTCACGTGTAAATAATATTCTTGATACAAGGGGGTGGGGAGCAGAAGGAAGAACAAATATATATAATTTTGACTACTGGACACCTCAAAATCCAGATGCATCTACTCCTAATCCTCTGTATAAAAATCCATATGGTATATTGTACATAAATGATCAAAGTTTTGTTCGATTAAAGAATATCACATTAGGGTATAATTTAAGTCGTTCTTTAATCGATCACCTGGGATTAAGTAATCTGAGGGTTTATTTAGGAGTAAATAATCTTTTTACAATTACAGAATGGAAAGGGTATGATCCGGAAACTACTGGAGGTGATCTTGATTCTTATCCTACTTCTAGGTCGATTATTTTTGGTGTTAATGTAGGACTGTAATAATTAAAAAGAAACGAAATGAAAAAATATATTTTAATTACATTATTTATGACGTTGCTGGCAGGTATATTTCCCTCATGCAACGAAGACAATCTAACAGAGGTCCCTAAAACCTTTTTTGCTCCTGAAAATTTGTATCGAAGCACAGGTGGGTTTGAAGTTGCTCTAAATGCCGTTTACGATCAAATAAGAGGAGAACTTACAGGAGAAACTAAACCTCCTGCTATGTTTACCGGAACGGATGTGCATTGGTCAGTTTTTTCACATCCATTTGTGAAAGGCTTTGAAGAGTACGGTTCTACATTAACTGCTAACCTTAGTGTATTTCAGAGATGGTGGGATGGTGCATACCAAGGACTTGCATGGGTAAACCTGATTCTTCGGGAAGCTGAAAATGAAGAAGTAAGATGGGATAATCCTGTAGATAGAGAGCGAATTATTGCTGAAGCAAGATTCTTTAGGGCATATTTCCATAATCAAATAACAACAATGTTTGGGGATGTTCCTATTTTAGACCGGTTTTACGAAGAACCCAAATTGGATTTTGTGAGAAGTTCAAAAACAACCGTGCTGGAATTTGTGAGACAAGATCTTGAGTATGCCGCAGAAAATTTGCCTTCTGATCCGGCTTCTCTTCCAAGAGGAAAAGTAAGCAAATGGGCTGCAAAACATTTATTGGCTGAAGTTTATATTCATTTGGGTGAATACGCTCTGGCAGAAACTACTGCCAATGATGTTATCAATAGCGGCCCTCATAAGTTAATGACCAGCAGGTTTGGACCTGAAGCTGATGATCCTAAAGGAAATGTTTTTAGAGATTTGTTTCTGGAAGGTAATGTGGATTTTAAAGATGGAAACCTTGAATCTATTTGGGCCATGCAAAATGAATGGGATGCCGATGGAGGTAACGGAGATAACTGGTTAAGAAGACAACATGTAGCTTTTTATCAGAGAGGACCCGGTATGCAAATTGCTGACTCTTTAGGTGGTCGTGGTATAGGTCGTATTGCCCCAACACAGGCTTATTTAGATATGTATGAGGAGAATGACACACGAAATACAAATAATAACCTAAGAAGAAAGTGGTACTATAATAATCCGGCAACACTTCCGGAAGGGAAAAATATTGGGGATCTGGTGGTTCTTGATCCAAATGATCCATTATATGAACAGTATAGGGACATCGATTTATATCCTTCAACTACCAAATGGGATTTTGGTGTTCAAGGGCGTGGTAGTTCAGCAACATACCTGGCTGCAGTGAAAGATTACCATAAAATGAGACTGGGGGAAACATATCTCTTGTTAGCCGAAGCACAGCATCTAAAAGGAGATAATAATGCAGCAGCAAATACTCTAAACATATTAAGAGCGAGGTCTAATGCATCCTCAATTACTGCTGGTGAAGTTGATATGAATTTTATCTTGGATGAGAGAGCACGGGAATTATATTCTGAGGAGTACAGAAGACAAACCTTGTTTAGAACAGGAATGTTTCTTGAAAGGGTAAAAGCACAAAATCTACAGGTTGCAGATAAAGTTACAGAGCGAGATGAGCTATGGCCAATTCCTCAGTCTGTTATTGATGCAAATGTGGAAGCCACATTTGCACAAAATCCAGGATACAACTAATACCTTTTAATAGTTATCTTATTCAGAATAATAACATGCTCTGCATCTGCAGAGCATGTTAATTTTAAGATAATATTGACTTATTGTTAGCTTCCCTTAGTATAAATTGAGCGCATAAGGGAATGAACAAAAGGTTACTATGGTATTTTATACTGGACGGTGCTGAAACCAACCAAATTTCCAATTACATTCATTTTGGAAACGCCAAAGCTTTTTTTTGTTTAACTCGATATTCATGATATGTAATGCCAGAAAGGTACAACCTTTTTTCCCAGAAGGTGACAGTTCTTTTTCGTATAATATCCCTGCTATCAGGAACAGTTTCAAAAATGTACCACATCTAGGAACCAAAAGTAAGAAACGAACTTTCTGGAATCATTTCTTTGAAGGAGAATATGAAAAGCCCATAAAGGTTTGGTGTACTTCTGAAAATATGTATGATTAAAAAACTACAGATAAGTTGAATAAAGTAGAAAATCAATTAGAATAAGGAAGGTGAAACGAGCATAATAAAGTCATCACAGATAAGCGAATGATAATAAGCATGTGAGTTCCCCCGAGTACTCCGCATTGCCATAAAGAATAAACAATTAAAAGCAGATGAAAAAAATAATATTAAGCCTATTAGGTATTGTTTTGATGATTTCCGTATTTGCGCAAAATGCAACAACCCATTTGTTTCAAAGGAAAGAAATTAAAAAACGCCTTAATAGAGCTGCCTGTTGGCAATTAAAGCATCCTCAAAATGAATACAAGTTTACAGACTGGACCAACGGAGCTTTTTATGCAGGACTGTTCGCTGCGTATGAAGCCTCTGAATCAAAAAAACTTTACAAAGCACTTTATAAAATGGGGGAATCCAATAAATGGCAAATGGGAGAACTTTTGCACCATGCAGATGACCATGCACTTCCCCAAACATACATTGATATGTACCGAATATGTGGTGAAGAAAAAATGATTCATCCTTATAAGCAGGCGGTGGATAAATTTATGTCTACCCATTATTCCGAAACACCGGGACTTGCAAATGCGATTGAAAGGGCGAATGGTACCCTTATGTTCTGGTGCGATGCTTTATTTATGTTGCCTCCGGCTTTGGTAAAACTGGGAATAACACTGAATGAGGAGAAATACCTGTCGCTTTGCGATAGTTTATTCAAACAAACATATGAACTTTTGTACGATCATGAAGAACATCTTTATGCCCGAGATATCAGTTATAAATGGGATTTTCCTGGAGTAAAGCCAAGAAAGGAATCCAATGGTGAAAAAGTGTTCTGGAGTCGTGGAAATGGTTGGGTTATGGGAGGCTTAGCACGTATTTTAAAGGAGCTGCCAGAGGATTATCCAAACAGGCAATTTTATGTGTCTAACTTTAAAGAAATAGCAGAAAGGATTAGAACATTGCAGCAACCGGACGGGCTATGGCGTACAAGCCTGCTAGATCCGGATAGTTACCCGGGTGGTGAGGCCAGCGGGTCAGGATTTTACTGTTATGCCTTGGCATGGGGGATTAATAGTGGGATATTGGAGCGTGAGGAATATTTGCCAGTTGTGCGAAAAGCATGGATCGGTTTATGCGCACTTCAGCAGAAGAATGGTAAGGTTGGCTGGGTACAGCCTATCGGTCAGGATCCTAAAAAGAATTTCTCTTCCGAAAGTTGGAGCAATTTTGGTACCGGGGCTTTTTTACTTGCAGGAAGCGAAATGATTAATCTATAACGTGATAATACCAATGAAATTTAGAATGAAAATCTTAAATATAAATCAGGTCGGAATAAATAGAAAATTAGTTAAATGGTATTTTATATGTCTGGTCTTTACAGCAATTTCTCTTAACGGCTATTCTCAGAAGAATTATAAAACCGGATATCTAACGAAAAATGGAGCATGGTGCTGGTTTTCTGATCCAAGGGCTATTTATAGTGATGGATTAATTATTACCGGCTGGGTAACGGCAGATGGAACCATTGAGGCAGCATCATTAGATATAGATAACAATTCCGTTGAAACTAAAGAACTGTTTTTTCAATTGGAGAAAGATGATCATGATAATCCTTCTTTTCTCAAAACAAGTGATGGCAATATTATTGCCACATACACACGTCATTCGAGAAAAGAGATTTATATAAACAAAACCACCGATGGAAGTAACGTCTCAAGTTTTGGAGATGCCAGATTAGTAAATCCTCTTGATACAGAGGAACTCAAAAAGTTTCCTTTTGCCACGGTTACTTATGCAAATCCGTATAGTCTTAAATCTGAAAATAACCGGATTTATTGTTTTGGAAGATGGACCGGCTACAAACCCAATATTATGTGGTCTGACGATGACGGGACAACATGGTCGAAAAGTAAAGTAATGATAGCTGAACTTCCTTTCTTACCAGGGAAGAGACCGTATGTGAAGTATTTCTCTGATGGGAATTCAAAAATACACATGGTTTTTACGGATGGACATCCTCGGCTTCACCCTGCTAATTCGGTTTATTATGCCTACTATGAAGATGGTGCTTTGTACCGTGCTGATAAAAGTAAAATTACCGAAATTGAAAATCTACCATTTAGCCCTTCAAAAGGTTCATTAATTTATAAAGCGTCTGAAAAGAAGGGACGCGCCTGGATCGCTGATATTGGACAGGACGATAATGGGAATCCCGTTGTTCTTTACACGAGGCATCCGGAAGAAGTCGATCATCGTTATTTTTATGCACGTTATGATGGTGAAAAATGGGTAAATACCGAACTTTGTAAATCAGGCAGGTGGTTTCCTCAAACACCTGAAAGAGAAGAAGAGAGTGAACCCCACTACTTTGGGGGAATGACTCTTCATCCCGATAATGCCAATGTAATTTATCTATCCCGGCAAATCAATGGCAGATTTGAAATAGAGAGGTGGGAAACTGATGATCTGGGTAAAACCTGGAATAAAGAGCCTGTTACTCAAAATTCTGAGTACGATAATGTGAGACCCTATGTTCCAAGAGGATTGCAGAGGAACATGGATGAGATAGTCTTATGGATGGAGAATCAAAAATACATTCATTTTACGAATTATAAAACTTCCATAAAATATGGAATTAGAAACAATTAATATTAAAATACATTAAAATGGAACATATTTTCTATTTGATACTATTAATCTTTTCACTGTATGGATGCGTACAAAAACAATTTCATTAAGAAGACTTTACTCAGGCTATTGAAAATGGAGAAAAGGCCAATCAAGGCTACGTAAAAAGTTTAAACTTAACCAAAGCCTGGCTCGAACATACGGATCCCGAAAGTGGTTTGATACCAACGGTTTTAAACAACCATAGAAGAGGCTTTTGGGAGGTGGAAAATTCCGGTGCCGATAATTATCCGTTTATGGTGTTAACTGCGTATTTGTTGGATGACTGTTTATTATCACGGAAAAATACTGGATATTTGAGAATGGAAGAGATGGATGAACAAATTTAATAAGGTATAAGCTAATGAGGATGAATGTATTAAAAAAACTTTTTTTAAGTCTGATATTGATAAATATTTTGGGCTTTTACACTAATGCTTCCGGAAAATTAATTGAAAAAAGTAGTGAAATTGTTCTTGGGAACAACAAAGTTAAACTTCGTTATGTTAGGCAAGAAGAAAATATCAGCTTAAGAGAAATAATTAATTTGCAAACCGGAAGTATCATTCAGGTTAAAAACGATGATTTTCAAATCAACCTAAAAAATCAAGAACCGTTAAATGCATCTGGTTTTAAATTTTTAAATTTTAGAAAAGCGAACCTCGATACGAAACAAACATTGGTATTTGAATTTCAGCACAAGCAAAGAAATATGGATTTGCACATTACCTATTCACTTGGCAATGACGATTTTTTTGTAAGGCGGCAACTGGCATTAACAACAGCCAAACCATTGAATATATCACAAGTTGACACATGGAAACTGGAGTTTGAGGGGGATTGTATTTTTCAGGAAGAAGGTAGTCCGGCATATCCGCATCCGGTTTGGGGATTTGGTAAAAATAAGGGCTTTGGACAACCCGTTTTTTTTGATCATAGTTTCTGGGGTCTGGAATACCCGGCAGGATATAACCAATACAAAGATGGAACACTTACACTTACTCATTTCCCTGGGAAAACATTTAACGAAAAATACATCTCAAAATCAGCTGTGTTTGGGCTTGTAGGCAACAGAAATGTTGAAGAATGTTTTAAGGAATATCTGGATTCGATTTCAGCTATCCCTTCTGACAAGAAACCACTTTTTATAAATTATAATACCTGGGAAACCCTGATGCCCCCCACAGAAAAGAAATCTTTAGACATGCTTGAGTTGATGTCTGAAAAACTTATCAAACCATATAATGTAAGGTTTGATACTTATACTTTTGACGATGGATGGGACGATAAAAAAACACTTTGGGATATCAGAAAAGACAGATTCCCCAATGGTTTTCATTCAGTAAAAAACAAGTTACAAAAAGAAAAACTGCACCTGGGGCTGTGGTTATCTCCTTCTTCGGGGTACGACCATGGTCCCTGGTTGGTGAAGCAGGGATACCCCCAGAATGGTACACGGGGAAAATTTATTTGCCAATCTGACCCACGCTACGCGCATAATCTTTCAGAAAAAATAAATACATTAATTAATGATTATGACATAAGGTTTTTTAAATACGATGGAATTTGTTTTAACTGCGATGCTGAAAACCATAATCATTTACCGGGCGATTATTCAAAGGAAGCAAATGTTGATGCTCTTATTGAATTATTGAAAGACGTTCGAACAGCAAATCCGGATGTCTATATTGATTTAACCTGTGGGATGTGGTTAAGTCCGTGGTGGTTGCAATATTCCAGTTCCGTGTGGGGAGAACTATATGATGGCCCTCCGGAACCTATCGTTCCTACACCTTATAAAGGTTATGGTAGAATTACTACACGTGATGCTATGATTCTGAAGCGAGATTCGGAAAACCCGGGCTTCCCTATGAGCGCAATGGAAAATCTTGGAGTATTTACTCCGTATTATGAGACAATGTATGATGAAGTTATGGCTGTTATGGGACGAGGGAGCCGACTGTTGACCTTCTATCTTGATCCATATGAATTGTTAAAAACCGAAAAAGACTGGGAATTTTTGGCAAAAGCCATAAAATGGGCGCAGGAAAACGATACGATACTAATAAATACAAAAATACTTTCCGGAAATCCTTTAAATAAAGAGCCTTACGGTTATGCCCATTTCAAGAACAATAGAGGAATTATTGTCGTTTACAACCCGTTTATAGCTCCTAAAGAATTCAGTATTACTTTAAATGAGGAAAGTGGTTGGCAAAACAATACTTCAATAGATTTAACTAAACAGGATTTTAATGCTCGTGTTGTTTATCCTTATAACCAAGTTTTACAGACTGATATAAAATACAATAATACAATCGACATTAATTTAGAAGGTCATGAAATGCTTATTGTTCACATTGAATCGGGAATAGACTCACAACCCATACTTACCGGGGGAAGGTACGAAGTATTTCAAGAAAAAGATAATAAAACCGGTTTTCATTTATACGGTGCATCTGGTGCGGTTTCCAATTATAAAATCTCGAACATCAGAAATGAAGATATTAAAATTGAAGGAGATTATCAGAGGCTAAACAAAGATACCATCGAAATTCATTTCCCGGGAAAAGCTGATAGTGTTCAGATTAACAATCCACAAATTGAGCTTCAAAGCAAAGATAATGGTAAAAACAGATTAACAGGAAGTTGTAATCTGGTAATTCCGGAAGGCACGGAGCCTAAAATGCATATTTTGTTTTCCCCGGTTGTGCCATCTGCATATAAACCCGATGTTAGGGTGTTGATTAATGGTGTTGAATCGGAATATACAGTAAGTTTTCCACCGTTGGAAACCCCACATATAAGAGTGTTTGAAGAAATGCCTATTAGCGATTGGAATTACTATAGTCTTAATGTTCCAACAGGGGAAAGTGAAATTGAATTTATTATTGATGTACCAGTGAATGAAACTGGAACTTTTAAGGCTTCTCTTGGATGTTGGTTATGGTCCGAGCAAGAATTAGCCTTGCAAACGATAAACATTGATAATGGCGATAAATCTAAAAGAACTGAACAGAAGAATTATCCATTAGCGGTACATAACCATATAAAAAGAGAGGTTAAAACAATCATTCCTTTGAGATTCTTCTCCAAAGGAATTCGGAAAATTGCTCCTGCTCAGCAGCAGGTTTATTTGGATGATATTTTGCCGGATGAGGTGGCCATGTCAAAAATGCAACTTCAGGTCAGTAAGAATGCGTTAGGCTCAAAACTGACAATTGCAAAACAAGAATATAAAAGGGGTATTGGTATGCATTCGTATGGCCGGATAAAATATAATATCGAAGGGCTGGGATTTAAAAAATTCATTTCATGGGTTGGCGTGGATAACAAAGCAGACGAAGGAAATATTGAGTTTGAAGTATGGCTTGATGGGAAACGAACATTTTCGAGTGGATTAATGAGCCAGAAGTGTAAAGCAAGGAGAGTTGAAATAGAAATTAATAAAGCTAAAATGTTAGAGCTGCGAGTATTAGGTGGCGGTGATGGCATAGAAGGCGATTTAGGGAATTGGTGCGATGCAAAGTTGTTAAAATAATTAGTTAAAAATAGAGATAAAATGAGGTTAGGTACATTGTTTTTATTGATAATTAGTTTTTTCGAACTCAAAGCCCAAACCATTAACGATTGGGAAAATCCTCAAATAGTGGGTATAAATAAAGAGAATACCACTGCGACTTTTTCATCCTATTCAAAGGTGCAAGATGCACTGACTTTTAGACATGCCGATAGCGAATTAACGTTAAACGGAAAGTGGAAATTTAATTGGGTAGCTAATTCCGACGAGCGTCAGGTAGATTTTTACAAAAATAATTTTGATGTTGAGGCATGGAATGAAATTATGGTTCCTGGAAACTGGCAGATGCAGGGTTTTGGGTTACCAATTTACACTAATATAAAGTATCCCTTTAAAAAGGAGCAGCCTAAGGTTACAGCCATACCTTTAACGGAATATACCAGTTTTGAACTTCGAAATCCCGTAGGTAGTTACAAAAGAACGTTTCATATTACAGATGAGTGGATAGACAAAGAACTTTTTGTACAATTTGACGGCGTTAAATCTGCATTTTATATATGGGTTAATGGCGAAAAAGTTGGATACAACCAGGGAAGTATGACCCCGGCAACATTTAGTATTTCTGAATTTGTAAAAGTTGGCGAGAATACAATTGCTGTTGAAGTCTATCGCTGGTCGGATGGAAGTTACCTCGAATGTCAGGACATGTGGCGATTAAGCGGAATTTATCGTGATGTAACTTTAATTGCCAGGAGTAAAACTTTCATTCACTATTTTAAGTTAGCCATTGATTTTGATGAAAATTATGAAGATGCACACTTAACGATTGATGTAAAAGTTAAAAATGCTTCGAATGAAATTGCAAAAGGCTTAAAGGTACGGGCAACGCTTTTTGATGGGAATAAAAATATAGTCCAGCAAAGCAATACAATTTTGCTGGCACAGCTACCTGAACTTTCTTCGGAAGAGGAGACGGGAATAAGCCTGAAAATGGTGGTAAAAGAGCCTTTGCATTGGAATGCTGAAACACCAAATCTGTCTACCGTATTGCTTCAGTTAAAAGATGCAAGCGGAAAAGTAACTGAAAATATTCCATGGAAATTTGGATTTAAAGAAGTTGAAATTGATGGCGTCTTGTTTAAAATTAATGGAGAATTGGTTAAACTAAAAGGGGTTAATCGTCACGAACACCATCCACGGACCGGACGATATGTTGATAACGAAACTATGCTTACCGATATAAAATTGTTAAAGCAATGCAATATTAATTTTGTACGCACCAGCAACTATCCTAATTCTCCGCAATGGTACAAGCTCTGCGATGAATATGGTATTTACCTCATGGACGAAGCCAACCAGGAGTCGCACGGCTACGATATTGGCAATAAAATATTGGGAGATAATCCCGAATGGGAAAAGGCACATGTTGACCGTGCTGTTTCGATGGTGGAAAGGGATAAAAACCATGCAAGTGTAATCATCTGGTCGCTTGGAAATGAAGGAGGCAGGGGCAGGAACATGTTGGCCATGGCAGAAAGTATCCGCCAGATTATCCCAAAAGCTATGGTATTTTGCGACAGCGATATGGATGCTTCGGATATGTACGACTTTTCATATATCCACCCCGATAAGGTACAACGAATGGTTGAAGACCATACCGACCGACCCATTATTATGCGGGAGTATGCCCACGCAATGGGGAATTCTCTTGGTAACTTAAAGGAATACTGGGATGTAATTTACGATTTCAATCGTTTTGCCGGAGGTGCAATTTGGGATTGGGTTGATCAGGGTTTGGCTAAGCCTATCGATGGCTCTAAGTTAATATATCCTGAAAACCCTCAGCAACTGGAACTAAACGAAAATGAGTTTTTTGCTATTGGAGGAGACTTTGGCGATGCCCCAAACGATGCGGAGTTTTGTATTAACGGTTTAATTGCAACCAATCGCAAACCTAATCCGCATTATTTTGCAGCGCAAAAAATTCATCAGTCGATAAATTTCGAATGGTTTGATGCAGAAAATCCTTCGGTGAAGATTACTAACCGCTACGATTTTATTAGTCTGAAGGAGTTTGATTTTAAATGGAAACTAAACTTAAATGGGAAAGAAGTTTCGAATGGAAAATTAGATGAATTAGATGTTGCTCCAGATGAATCAATCACAAAATCTATTAGCCTTCCAGAATTAGATTTTAAACAAGGTGAGTACACTCTAAATATTTATGCCCGTTTAAGTGATGATACAAATTGGGCCAAGAAAGGAACGGTGGTTTCTAAAGAACAATTTATATTAAACAATTACAATGTTCCCGAATTGGCTCAAAATAATAATCAAAAGTTTCAGTATTCGAAAAACAAAAAGTCAATTCAAGTTGAAGGGAAAAATTTTGAAATAGAATTTGATTTAAAAAGTGGCGCATTAATAAGCTTCGTATTTAGTGGCAATGAATTCATTGTTAGCCCATTAGGGTCCTGTTTTGGAAGTCACCAAACGATAACCAGGAAAAGAACAATTATGTCCGACGTTTGGGCGATTGGAAAGAAGCAGCTCAAAACCGAAAAATTTCTGAGGTGAATGTCACTGAAAACAAAGCCGACAATCAACTTATTATTGAATTTGCTATTCAATTGGATAAAATTAAAGCCACCTATAAATTAACTTATACAATTTCTGCAAGTGGAGAAGTGCAGGTAAATGGCGATTATAATCCTTCGGGTAATTCAAATCAGCTAATGCCAAAATTTGGTTTTCGCATAGCAATCCCAAAACAATATTTCCATATTAAATGGTATGGCAGAGGGCCTCATGAAAATTATCCCGATCGTAAAAACGGTGCAATGTTGGGATTGTACAAATCAACTCTGAATGAATTTATTACATCCTATATCTCGCCACAGGACAATAGTAACCGTTGTGATACACGCTATGCAAAATTCACAAATAAAATTGGGGAAGGAATTGTGATTCGTGGGATTCAACCTTTTTCATTTCGTGCCTGGCCCTACTTGGAAAGCGATTTGGAAGCCGCAAAACACCCGCACGAAATCCAACAACGCGATTTGATAAACATAAATATCGATTACAAAATACACGGTGTAGGTGGCGATGATTCCTGGGGGCTCGAACTCATAAAAAATATACTATAGATGGTAACAAAGAAGTTTCCTTTAGATTTATATTGCACCCAATTCAAAAATTATAGCTTATGAAAATTACTGCCGTACTATTCTTACTAATTGGCCTGCTGGTAACATCGGCATGCTCGAAACAGCCCAAACGACACCTTGAGAAGCTTTGAAACTCACGATGTTTGTTCTTATATAGCACCTTTATCCCATAATAGCTGTAAATATCCCTAAATGCAAATGGGAGTGCTCTAATTGCTTATGTTTGGGGAAGTTGTTGGAATCAAATTAAAATAAGTAAGAATAACAATTATGAAACGAATTTATTATTTAGTTTTTATTAGTCTGGGATTATTAATTGGGGCTTGTCAGGAAGTAGAAAAAGATATTGCTATTGATATTAATGCAACAAGATTACATATTGAAGATAGATTATTTATTGATCATCATGGACGACAAGTACTTTTGAATGGGGTGAATCTTGTAAATAAGAAACCAGAGGAAGGTTATATTGGACCAGAGGGAGTAGAAGAATTCCGGAGCTTCAGAAAATGGGGCTTTAATGTGATTCGGTTAGGTGTTATTTGGGATGGACTGGAACCTGAACCAGGTGTTTACAACGAGGAATACCTAAAGAAGATAGATGAGCAAGTTAAATGGGCGGAAGATAATAACCTGTTTGTCTTTCTTGATATGCACCAGGATTTATTCAGTGTTAAATTTAGTGATGGGGCTCCTGAGTGGGCTACATTAGATGAAGGAGAAGAGCATATTACAGGTGCTGTGTGGAGTGATTCTTACCTAATAAGTTCTGCGGTACAGAAATCCTGGGATAATTTCTGGGCGAATAAACCGGTAAGTGATGGGATGGGAGTACAAGACCATTATGCCGACGCCGTTCAACATTTAGCCAAGCGTTATGCGGATAATCCAACTGTGATAGGCTTCGATATAATGAATGAACCATTTGCCGGAACAGACGCAAAGATGTTTATGCCAGTTTTATTTAGTGCATACGCCAAAGTAGTTTCTGAAAAAACAAATGAAGAGGTATCTGCAATGGATGTTGCAAAAATGTGGGAAAATACAGGGAACCGTTATGAAGCTTTGCAATTGGTTAATGATAAGGAAAGTTTTGCAAAAGTTATGGATGCGGTGTATGAATTAAATAGTGTGTTTGAAAAAGGTGTTTTGCAAAGCTTTTATCAAAAAGTTGCAGACGCAGTTCGGGAGGTTTCTCAGGATAAAATGCTGTTTTTTAACCATAGCTATTTTTGTAATAGCGGGGTTTATACTGCACTTAAACCATTTAAACTGTCAAACGGAGAAGTTGACAGAAATGTGGTGTATGCTGCTCACGGTTATGATCTATTGGTTGATACTGATAACTTGTCGGATTCAAGTGATGATCGCCTCGAATTGATTTTTGAACGGATTAATGAGAGTGGACAGCGTATGAATGTTCCTGTTCTTATAGGCGAGTGGGGTGCCCTAGGCCATGAAACCCCAGGAAGAACAGAATTGGCACATCGTAACTTGAGCCTGTTTGAAAAGTATTTGTTCAATAATACTTACTGGGCTTATCATAAGGGGACTGAACAATACTCTTACTTTAAATATGGCGTAATTCGTCCTTTCCCTTCTGAGATAGCAGGTACATTATTATCTTACAAATATAATATCAAAGCGAATTCATTTTCTTGTAAATGGCAGGAGAAAGCTGAGGTAAAAGCCCCAACACGCATTTATATCCCTGTATTTGAGAATGTATCCACCAATTCTGTGAAAATTTTACCTGAGTCTGACGCTTATAAGTTTGTTAAAAATGATGAAGGAAAGGGAGGATACCTGGTGATTCAACCTCAAGGCCAGGAGCAAGTGCGTGAAGTGAAGTTTACCATTCTTCCAAATTGTGAGGCTACGATGGATTAATCAAAGATAGGGAAATCGCCTTGCATAGTGGTTGAGTAGATGTATTTGGTTAAAATCTAGATAGTTATCTTTTGTGCCTCTCTGATCGGTTAAACTCCTGTTCGAGAGGTACTAATTGAATGTAATTAATAGTGCTAAATTGCAATTATCTGACAGCCAGTATGTTAGATGGTGCGCAAATGAATGGATTTTTACAATAAATATGAAACAATTTTTTAACGATGAACCTTATTAGAATAGTAGTGGGACTAATTATGGGTGGGCTAATATTAAATGTGAATGCTCAAAAAGCGAAAATCAAGGAAGAGCTAATTGAGTTTAAAACCTATCCCTTTTCCGATCCTGATCCGGTGCCGGAAATAAACCGTATGTATCCGTATTTCTATTTTCATGGATACACCAACCATGCCCTTCAGCAAAAATGGAAAATGGTTGTACTTGAAAACGAATACATAAAGGTATTTGTTTGTCCTGAGATTGGAGGGAAAATCTGGGGAGCCAGAGAAAAATCGACTGGCAAAGAATTTCTCTACTACAATCATGTTGTGAAATTCAGAGATGTCGCCATGCGGGGAGCCTGGACATCGGGCGGACTGGAATATAATTTCGGAGATATCGGGCATATTCCAACCTGCGCTACTCCCGTTGATTATGTTACGAAGGAAAATGAAGACGGAAGCGTTTCGTGTGTGGTCGGGGCAATTGATTTACCATCGGGAACCAAATGGAACGTGGAAATTAAAGTCTCGCCGGGAAAAGCTTTCTTCGAAACAAAGGCAAGCTGGTTTAATAACACTGAACTGCCTTGCACCTATTATCATTGGATGAATGCAGCCGCCAAAGCCGGCGACGATCTGGAGTTTATATATCCGGGAAAAAACTGGATTGGGCACGGCGAAGAGGTTGGAAACTGGCCAACTGATAATAATCGTGAAATAAATTGGTATAAAAACAACAATTTTGGTAGCTATAAATCATACCATGTAATGAATTCTTACTCCGATTTCTTTGGGGGCTATTGGCATAACGAAGATTTTGGCTTTGGACATTACGGTAATTTTGATGAAAAACCAGGGAAAAAACTCTGGATTTGGGGACTTGCACCTGAAGGGATGGTTTGGGAAGATTTAATGACCGACACCGATGGACAATACATCGAATTTCAGGCGGGGAAGTTGTTTAATCAAGCAGCCAATAGTAGCACTTTAACTCCATTTAAACACAAAGAATTTGTACCTCACGATGCTGATATCATGAATGAAATATGGTTTCCTTTAAAGGGAACCGGAGGAATGGTGGCCGCATCGGAGTTTGGGGTTTTGAATATTAACAAGCAGGAAGGAAAACAAAAAATAGTTTTAGGTGCCTTACAGATGGTAGAAGACCTGCTTTGCATATATAAAAATGGGAATCTTGTTTTCTCGGAAAATTTAAAGCTGGATCCTTTGCAATTGTTTGAAACGAATATAGAATCAAATGCCAGTGATGTGCTTAAGGTTACTCTTGGCGATAACAAACTTACATATTCGTCAATCCCGGAAGAAACCTTAGTCGACCGCCCGATACTTGCCAATAATGAATTTAACTGGGATTCGGCATACGGCCGGTTCATCAAGGGACTTGAGCTGGAAAAACAACGAGAGTACTCGCAGGCAAAAATACACTACGAAAGTGCCTTAAAAGAAGACACCGGATTTTTGCCGGCCTTAAATCGTCTAGCTCTGTCTTATTACCGACAGATGGATTACCAAAAAGCTTTGGAGTTAATCCATAAAGCGCTGTCGATTGATACCTACGACGGAGAGGCGAATTATTTGCTGGGATTAATTTGTAGGGAGAGTGGTGACATTACAACTGCCAAAAGCGGTTTTTCAATTGCTATGGGTAAAGTTGCTTTTCGTTTTGCAGCAGCTACTGAGTTAGCTAATTTATTTCTGAATGAAGAAAACTGGTCGAAAGCAGAACAATATGCAAATAAGGCCCTCGCTTATAATGCCTATAATTTGGATGCACTACAAATACAGGCACTTTCAGCCCGAAAATCCGGGGATAAGGAAAGAGCGAAGGAACTTTTAAAAACAATAGCAGAATTGGATGGAACCAACCATTTTCAGAAATTTGAAACCTTTCTTCTTTCTGAAAAAATGGAAGACCAAAAGCTTTTTGTGTCAGGGATCAGCAATGAGCTACCCCATGAATCTTATCTGGATCTGGCAATTTCTTATTACGAAAAAGGGTGCAAACAGGAAGCAGTAAAAGTATTGGAACTCGCTCCCGAAAATGCGGTTGTGAATCTGTGGCTAGCACATTTGAAAAATTCAGATACGGAAAGTTACATAAATAAGGTGGTATCGCAGTCGGCTCAATTTGTATTTCCGCATCGTGCCCAAACGGCAAAATTAATTGAATCGTTTTTAAACACACATAGTCACTGGAAGCTTAACTATTATCTTGGGCTTGTTTATTGGAACAAAGGACTGCTTGAAAAAGCCGTCCAGCAATTTGAGCTATGTGAGAACAACCCTGATTTTGCGGCCTTTTATCTGGCAAAAATGAAGTTGTTGGATTCGAAAGAAGAAAAGCTGCAATGTGCTAAAATGGCCTTGGAGCTCGAACCTGAAAGTTGGAGGGCAGCTCTGGAGGTGGCTAATTCTTATTTAAAGGATAACAAGCCTTCAGAAGCAAAGAAAATCATCCAGCCATTCTTGCAAACTCATCCCGAACAGTCGGCAATAGGATTGTGTTACGCTCAGTGTTTAAGTGGTGAAGAGAAATTTGAGGAGGCTGTTTATTTCCTGGAGAACTATGAGCTTTTACCATTCGAAGGAGCTACTGTAGGTCGTGATTTGTATAATGAGGTATGTATTCGCTCTGCAGTGCGGGCAATAAATAGTGGAAAATACAGTAAAGCCATCAAACTAGTACAAAAAGCAAAGAAATGGCCACTGAATCTTGGAGTTGGGAAACCCTACGATGTGGATGAAAGATTAGAAGATTACATCCTGTTTCTAGCCTACAACGCAAAAGGAGACAAGCAAAAAGCAAAAAGTATAGCATTAAAGATAACAGATTACGACCATCCCGGCTTTAAAGAAGAAAATTCAAGCTTATTTCTTCAGTTAATGATGTTAAAACAATATAACAGGGAAGAAGAAGCCCAACTCAAGCTTTCCGACTTCTTAAAAAAGTATCCCGAAAGTCTTTATCTGGAGTGGGTAAAAGCAAAGCTTGACCAAAATGGCGATGCAGGTGATATCGAACATCAGATAAAACATGACACAGGCATTGTAATGGCATACGATACCAGGTTTAAAGATAAACGCTTTGAATTACTGCTTTACTTGCTGAAGGAACTTAATTAATAATTAAACATTTTCTTTTTATAATGAATAAGAAGCAGAATGCAATTTATACATTATGCGAGTATCGCAAAAAATAATATTATTACCATGTCACAATCAAACTGGAACAGAAGAAGCGTGCTGAAATCCTTAGGATTAGCAGCAGTTGGAGTACCGCTTGCAGGAAAAGCTATTGAAGCTGAAACTTCAGAAATAAATAGTTTACCACTATTTAAAAAGGATAAAAAGAAATTAGATAAACCGGTAACAGCCATTGTATGTGGTGCCGGAGGCCGCGGTTGGCTGGCATACAGTTCATATGCCTTAAAGTACCCAGATGAATTGCAGATAGTAGGTGTAGCAGAGCCAATTCCGTATCGGCGCGAGCGCATGGCAAAAGCCTTTAATATCCCTGAAGAAAACCAGTTTGTTACATGGGAGCATGTATTCGAAAAACCAAAATTTGCCGATGCTATAATTATTACAACACCCGATGATTTACATTATGGCCCGGCAATGGCGGGTTTAAACCTGGGTTACGATTTGTTGCTTGAAAAAGCCATCGCGCAGTCCTGGAGCGAGTGCAACGATATTCTTAAACTGGCTGAGAAGAAAGAAGCCATTGTTGCAGTTTGTCACGTTTTACGTTATACTTCCTATTTCCGTAAAATAAAAGAGGTAATCGATTCGGGAGAGATTGGTAACGTAGTTAGCGTGCAACATTTGGAGCCAATAGGAAGAATACACATGGCGCACTCTTTTGTTCGTGGTAATTGGGGCAATTCAAAGAAATCCAATCCTATTATTCTTTCAAAATCGTGTCACGACACTGATATTTTGCGTTGGCTTGTAGGCAAACCAAGTACAAAAGTTTCTTCTATGGGTTCTCTGTCGGTTTTTCGAAAAGAAAATGCCCCTGATGGTTCTACTGCTCGTTGTACCGATGGTTGTGGAGTGGAGCGGCAATGTCCGTATTCGGCCATAAAAATTTACAAAGACGAAAGAGGGTGGCTGCACCATTTACAATTGGAAGAAGTGAATGATAATACCATAACGCGTGAATTGAAAAACGGACCCTACGGACGTTGTGTTTATCGCTGCGATAACGATGTGGTGGATCATCAGATAACAAATTTTGAATTTGAAGGTGGGATAACAGTAGCCTTTTCCATGGAGGCTCATTCGCATTACGGTGGGCGGCGGACACGAATTTTTTGTACTAACGGTGATATGATTGGAGATGAGCATACATTGACAATTACAAATTCACTTACAGGGAAACAGGAAGTGTGGGATGCAAGCAAAGCAAACAATAATGGTTCCGGGCACGGTGGTGGCGACCACGGCTTGGTGCATGATTTTGTTAGGGCGGTAAGTTTTCAAGACCCAACTTTGCTTACTTCCACCATTCAGGCATCAATGGAAAGCCATTTGATGGGTTTTATGGCAGAAGAATCGCGCCTGGATAATGGCACGGTTCGCGAGATAAAACTCTGATAATTGTAAATAAGACAAAGAAATTGTTGATTTTATCAAAATGAATCAGGGGATAGGATTGTTTCATTCGTCATACTACAGGTGGTTTGTTTGAAATAATAACCCTTTTTGAGTTTTATCAGAAATTGAAGGTTCGATTAAATTATTATATAATGACAAAATTACTTTTGGCAATAGTCCTATTTTTCCCACTGCTGTTAAATGCTCAGCACAACCATGAAATTTTTAAAGTTGATAATACATATCTTTCAAAACACGACATCGTTTATAAAACTCCTGCTTTAGAAGGGTTTGAAGGCTTCCCCTTGGGAAACGGAGACTTAGGCGGAATGGTTTGGAACAGTAAAAATGGAATTGAAGTTCAAATCAATAAAAACGATTTATTCGACCAGCCGAACAGCGAAGCTGGAGCAACCCTGCGTGGAGGCGCACGCTTGAGTATCGATCTTGGAGCCCCGGGATTTGAGTGGTTGTACCTCGATGATTTCGATGGGCGTTTGTCACTTAAAAATGCCGAAGTATCGCTTCGTTCAGTTACTCCCTTTGTTTCCAACCAAATCAATTCATGGGTGTCGGCAAATAAAAATGTGTGGTTTGTACAGATCAGCTCAAACAGTACCGATGGCAATAGTATGGGAAACAAAGTACGTGTTTCACTCGAACGTTATGGCAGCCGTGCTTTCCCTGGATGGTACGGAGGATACATAAAAGATACGCAAATAGGGTTGGGCAACACGCAGGCAAAAACCATTGCCGGTGATATTGTTATTGAAGAAAAATTTGAAGGCTTGAATTTCTCGGTGGCTTGCAGGATTTTGGGTGAAAAATCGGAGGCTGAAACCATTAGCACTAATAAAGCAGAGCTAATAACCGAGCAAAAAGAAAGTCATAGTATTACGGTAATGGTGTCGGTAGTAACTTCAAACGAGGCTGAAAACACTACACAAAAAGCCATTGAATTGTTAAACGATGTTGAAAGTGAAAGTATTGAAAAACAAAAGGAAAAACATAAAAGTTGGTGGGCCAGTTTTTGGGGAAAGTCGTTTGTAAGTTTAGGAAACGATTACATCGAAAATATTTATTACCTGCGTCGTTATTTAATGGGCAGTTCATCGAGAGGAAAATTCCCAGTGGTATTTAACGGTGGTTTGTGGACCTGGAACCACGATGTGCGAAATTGGGTAACACCCCACCATTGGAATACCCAGCAACAATACTGGGGGCTGGCGGCACAAAACGATTGCGAGTTAATGTTGCCCTACCTAAATACCTATTTCCGTTTAATGCCCGAGGCAGAAAAACACGCAAAAAAACGAGGGGCAAAAAATGCAATATTATGGAGCGAAGCTCACGATTTTTTCGGAAGCATGACCTTTTGGAACCGTGGAGACATGCTCAATAATTTTACTCCTGCCAGTCAAATTGCAGGATTCTTTTGGGAGTACTACCAGTTTACAAACGACAAAGAATTTTTGGAAGAA
This sequence comes from Sunxiuqinia rutila, assembly GCF_050589705.1. Lineage (NCBI taxonomy): Bacteria > Pseudomonadati > Bacteroidota > Bacteroidia > Marinilabiliales > Prolixibacteraceae > Sunxiuqinia > Sunxiuqinia rutila. Next base: position 138,752 of record NZ_JBNGOT010000010.1, on the reverse strand, counting down.
AAAGCCTATCCATTTCTAAAAAAAGCAGCCGAATTTTATGTGCAAACTTTAAAGTGGGACGAAAAAAGGAACGAATATTATATTTACCCATCACAACCCTATGAAAGTCCGAGAACACATGACTTGAAGAATCCAATTTCCGACCGGAACATGGTTCTTTCAACAATGCGGGCATGCATCGAAGCGGCTGACATATTGAATACTGACAAACAAAAAGTAAAAGAGTGGCAACACATTATCGACCATATATGGGCTATTCCGTTTCGTACAGAACCCGGTATAGGCGAAGTTATGCAGTTGGCATACCACCCCGATGGAAGTATTTACCCAAAACCTGAAGATTACGGTACCTGGACAAATCATTTTAGCGCGAATACATCTTTGGTTTTTCCGGCGAATGTAATCGGTATCGACCAAAAAGGCAGCCGCGAATTTAATGCCGCAGCAAATGTGGTTAAAAACCATTCGATTGCAATAAATGCCATTTCGCCCGACCCGATTGTAGCAGCTCGCCTGGGTTTAGGCGATGTTGTTTTGGAACGAATGACTAATGGAATAAGGCGTTTGCAACATTTCCCACAAGGATTGTTCTATAATATCGACCATTGGTACAACCTTTCTTTGTACATGGATTCGGTGCAGCAACCCGACATTACTACTCAGCGCGATTATATTTACGATGCACGGGCTAAGTATCCCAAAGGACAACCGGCAAAGCCTTTTATTCAGTGCGGATTAGAAACATTGAGTATTTACGGCGCGGCTACCAACGAAATGCTACTGCAAAGTAATGAAGGAAAAATCAGGGTTTTCCCAGCCGTTCCATCGGGATGGGCTCCGGCGTTTAAATTACGCGCACGTGGTGCATTTATCGTTTCATCAAAAATGAACGATGATGGCTCTATCCCCGGAGTTCAAGTTGAAAGTTTAAAAGGAAATACCTGTAAGATTGTAAATCCGTGGGGAGAGCAAGCCATTTCTGTTTTAAAAACAAAAAACAAAAATCTTCGGGTCAATCATCAAATAATAGATAATAATTGTGTCGAATTTCAAACAGAAAAAGGTGAATCCTACATAATTATTCCACTGGGGATGGATATTGTGGAACCTGAAATCTTTAAAAGCGATGCAAACAATGCTCCAAAACAATTTTTGGAAGCTGAAATTGGCAAACAAAAGAATTTTTAAAAATCAATAATTATGCAATTAAAATCGTTAGTAATCATCGTACTTGTTTCCATTCTTTTTTTGTGCGGGAAACAAATACAAAAACCACTGCCCAAAAATGCAGGGAATAACCTTGTTTTTTACGATTTGGCTGACGTATGGGATGAAGCCATGCCATTAGGCAATGCCATGGTTGGTAGTCTTATTTGGCAAAAGGAAGGCAAACTACGTTTTTCGCTTGACCGTGCCGACTTGTGGGATTTACGCCCAATGGAAAACATTGATTTCGATAAATGGAAGTTCCAAAATGTTTATAAACATTGGAAATCCGGAGAATATAAAAAAGTACAGGAGGTTTTTGATGTACCCTACGATAAACTTCCCGCACCATCAAAAATTCCGGCAGGAGCTTTAGAATTTGATATTGCCAAACTCGGAAAAGTAAAATTGGTAAGTTTAGATGTTGAAACAGCAACTTGTGTAATCGACTGGGAGAACGGGGCAAAACTTACAACCTTTGTTCATGCTGAAAAACCTTTGGGCTGGTACAAATTCGAAAACCTGCCTGAAAATATTTCTATTGAATTGGTTTCGCCTGCCTACAACCGCGAAAATACAGAAGGGTACACAAGTCAGGCTAAAACCGACTTAAAACAGTTGGGCTACGAACAAGGAGGAATAGTGAAAAATGAAAACTCGATTACCTACAACCAAAAAGGTTGGGGCGATTTTTCCTATCAAATTTACACATCGTGGGAAGAAAAGGAAAATGAATTATGCGGATGTTGGTCGGTCTCGTCGGCAAATAAAGGATGGGAGCCAGCACCTTTGGCAAGCGAGGTAGTTCGTGCTGATGTTGAAATTGGTTATAAATCGGCATTAAAAACGCACCTTAATTGGTGGAAAAACTATTGGAATACATCGAGTATTTCAGTTCCCGATTCGCTGTTGCAACGCCAGTATATGCTCGAAATGTACAAATTTGGTTCTGCCGCCCGTGGTGATGCTGCACCTATCGCATTGCAATCGGTTTGGACTGCCGACCATGGAAAACTACCACCCTGGAAAGGAGATTTTCACCACGACTTAAATACGCAATTGAGTTACTGGCCTGCTTATGCCGGAAACTACCTGAATTTGGAAGAGGGCTTTTTGAACTGGTTATGGAAATATCGTCCTGCATTTAAAAAATATACCAAAGATTATTTTGGAGTAGAGGGAATGAATGTACCAGGAGTTACCACTCTGGAAGGAGAACCAATGGGAGGCTGGATTCAGTATTCGATGGGACAAAGTGTTGCTTCGTGGCTGGGGCATCATTTTTATATGCACTGGAAATTTTCGATGGATAGAGATTTTCTGGAAAACCGCGCCTACCCTTGGTTAAAAGATGTGGCAATCTTCCTTGATGAAGTCTCGGTAAAAGGCGAAAATGACAAACGTAAATTAATAATGAGCTCAAGCCCTGAGATTTACAATAACTCGGGAGATGCCTGGTTTGCCGAAACAACTAATTTCGATTTAGCGTTAATTCGCTGGACTTACGAAAAAGCTGCCGAACTGGCAACTGAATTGGGATTAAAAGAAGAAGCTGAGAAATGGTCGCAAATATTAGCAGAATGGACTGAATTGTCAATCGACCCTGAAACAGGGTTGATGTTTGCACCCGGTTTCCCTTACGATGAATCGCATCGCCATTTTTCACATTTATTGGCTTACCACCCACTTGGGTTGTTAGATGTATCAAAAGGCGAAGCGGATAAAAGTGTTATCGATAACACTTTGAGAAACCTTGAAAAACAAGGCTCGGGAGGTTGGACAGGTTATTCGTTTAGTTGGCAGGGGAATTTATATGCCCGTGCTTTTGACGGAGAGAATGCAGCCCGTGTATTGCGGATTTTTGCCGAGTGTTTTTGCCTGAAAAACTCGTTTCATGTTAATGGCGACCAATGCAAGGCAGGGCATTCAAACATGACTTATCGACCATTTACTTTGGAAGGCAACTTTGCTTTTGCTTCTGGAATTCAGGAGATGTTAATACAAAGTCATACAGGTGTTGTAAAGCTTTTTCCAGCTATTCCCGAAGATTGGAATGATGTAAGCTTTGAGCAACTTCGTACTTATGGCGCTTTTGTTATTTCGGCTAACAAAGCAAACGGTTTGGTTCAGGATGTGAAAATTGTTTCTGAAAAGGGTGGGCTTCTCAGGATGCAGAATCCATTCGCAGGCAAGTTCGAAATGAATAAAAACTATCAATTTGAGGGCGATAATATCGTCATAGAAATGCAAGAAGGAGAAGTCATTAATTTAAAATCAATCAACTTATGAAACTAAGAATACCGATCTGTACTATCTGGACAACTACGCTGATTTTGTTATTCACAGCATGTCAGCCTGAAACAAACTCTTTGTATTCAGTCCCCGATACACCCTGGGAAGAATCACTTGGTAATCATCGTGCCGTGCTTCAGGTTGAAGAACCTGCGGAAGCCGCATTGATTGATATTGATTGGCGTCGACACGATCGAGATCCAGCTGAAAAGCGATTCATTATTATTCATGAAAGTGGAGACACCATTCAGAATATTCATCGAATTGCGGTGGATAATGAGCGCTGTAAATTGGCTTTCGGTCCCCTGAAAAAGCCCGGGAATTATTATTTCTACTACCTACCTTATGAGGTTCAGAAAGAATATGGTTTTTACAACAAAGGGTATTTAAAACCTGAACAAAACTGGAGTAAAAGTTTTGATATTGAATCGCTTCCAAAAGCCAAATTGGTTGAATTTCAATCCAGAACCGAGTTCGATAGCTTTTACCCAATGGAGGTAATCGCCTTACAAAGCGAAAAGGATTCACTTTTAAACGTTCATAAAAGTGACTTCCTTGTTTTCCCTGAAGATCGCAAACTACCCATCCGTATGTTGGATGAAATTCCGCAACGTTGGATTGAAAATGGACCTGCGAGCGAATTTAAAGGTGAGGCACAAAGGAACGAATACTACACTTTTCAACTAGGTGTTTTTGCCGCTCAAAAAGATTTAACCGATTTAAAAGTTGAGTTTTCGGCACTAAAAAATGGAGATACGACACTTCCAAGTTCGAAACTCACCTGTTTTAATACAGGTGGTATTGGACCTTATGGCGAGCCGTTTGTAAAACAATTGGATGTGGAGCAGGGAAATGTACAACCTCTTTGGATTGGCGTTGATATTCCCGAAGAAATGGCAAGTGGCAAATATAAAGGAACGATTACAATTTCGGCAAAAAACACAGCGGCACAAACCATCAACATCAGTTTAAAAATTGGTAACCAGGTTTTAACCGACCGCGGCGATAGCGAGGCCTGGCGACATTCACGTTTGCGTTGGTTAAACTCAACATTAGGAATTGACGATGAGCCAACCAAAGAGTACAAACCAATTTCTGTTTTGGGCGACAGAACCTATGGATTTACAGGAAAAACCATGCAGATGTCAGAGAAAGGTTTTCCGGGTTCGTTGAAAGTAAAAGATACAGAAATTCTTAGCCGTCCCATTGCTTTTGTTGTTGAAACCCGAAAAGGTAAGGAACAGTTTTCTGAACCTCAGAATGTGCAATTGGTAAAAAACTCGCCTGGAAAAATGATTGGCTCATGGGAAAGTATTTCTGAAAATATAAAAATTGAAGGACTTGGAACCATCGAATCGGATGGCTTTATAAACTACAAACTAAAGTTGAAAGCATTGAATGCTATAAATGCAAAAGATATTCGTTTGGAAATTCCTTTTAAAAAGGAGGTTGCCGAATATATCATGGGCATGGACTTGCCCGGTGGAGTTGTCCCTAAAAAGCATTCGGCAAGATGGAATGGACCGCACGACAGTTTTTGGGTTGGCAATACGCATGCCGGACTGTGGTGCGAATTGCGGGGTAGCAGCTACAGCGGACCTCTGCTAAATCTTTATCGCCCGGACTATCCGGCAAGCTGGTACAACAACGATCAAGGAGGTTTTCGTATTGAAAGCACTTCGTCAGAAGTAAAAGCATTGGTTTATAGTGGTAAACGTTCGTTGGAGAAAGGGGAGGAGCTGACTTTTGAGTGGAGTATGCTGCTGACCCCGGTTAAGGATATTGATTACAAGAGCCAGTTTACCAATCGCTATTACCACAATGGTGGGCAGCCAGTACCATCGGACGAAGATCTTGAAAGTGGTGTTAAGATTGTGAATTTGCACCATGCAAATAACTACAATCCCCACATCAATTATCCTTTTGTCGCAGTCGACTCCATGAAATGGTTTGTGGACCGGATGCATGAGAAAGGGCAAAAAGTAAAAATTTACTACACCATCCGCGAACTGACCAACTATACTACAGAACTGTGGGCGCTGCGTAGCCTGGGTGATGAGATTCTGGGCAATGGTCGTGGAGGCGGTTACCCTTGGTTGCGCGAGCACCTGGTTTCTAATTACCGGCCGCAGTGGTACCAGTGGTTTCCCGATAAAAGTGCTGATGCATCTGTGGTTAATGCCCCAAGCGATTCACGTTGGTACAACTACTATATTGAAGGTTTGGCCTGGCTGGTACGCCACGTCGATATCGATGGACTGTACCTGGATGATGTGTCGTATGACCGCCGCACGGTTAAGCGCATCCGAAAAGTGCTTGACCGGGAGAAGCCGGGATGCTTGATTGACTTGCACTCCAATACGGGTTTCAGTAAAGGTCCGGCCACACAATACACCGAGTATTTTCCGTATATGGATAAACTCTGGTTTGGAGAGAGCTTTATGTATAGCGAAATGGAGCCTGCCAATTGGCTGGTTGAAGTATCCGGTATTCCATTTGGGTTGATGGGCGACATGCTTCACGGAGGAGGGAACCGCTGGTTGGGCATGGTGTATGGCATGACAGTTCGGCATCCCTGGGTAACCGAAGGCGTAACCTGTGATCCTCGTCCTGTTTGGAAGGTTTGGGATGAATTTGGCATCGAGCAATCCCAAATGGTTGGTTTTTGGGAAAAAGAGCCTGTTGTACTAACTAATAACTCCCTGGTGAAAGCAACCGCTTATATCCGCGATGGCAAAACTTTAATAGCACTGGGAAATTGGTCGGATAAGACGGAAAAAGTTAAGCTGAACCTGGATTGGGATAGAATTGGTTTTTCATCTGCAAATGCAAGACTAATTGCCCCGGAAATAGCAGATTTTCAACCATCCGCTCAGTTCGCTATTACAGATAAAATTCCAATTGAAAGCAAGAAGGGATGGCTGTTTATTATTGAAGAAGGAAAACAATAAATACGATTTCTGAAAAATGAATGTAAAATTCTTGACGAATGGTTGTTGAGAGTAAAGAAAGACAAATAATCAACGAATCAAATAATGAAACAACTAAACTACTACTATTCTTTTTGCCTTTTATTGGCTGTATGTGGGGTGTTGCAATTCAGCCCTTTAAATGCCCAGGATATCGAGCGCCAGCGTCCTGAGGAATGGAAACAGCTGGTGTTGGGTGGCCGCTTTATGGATCGCTTTGAAGCCATCCCTCCAATTTGGGAACTGACTTCCGATACCTGGGGGGCTGATGCCGTGAAGCCCCGCTATACCGCGAATGGTATTGAAGATCCGCAGTGGTCGTATTGGGGAGGAAATATCCGCAAAGGCGATGATGGGAAGTACCATCTAATCGTTTGCCGCTGGCCCGAAAATTCAGAAAAAGGACATATGCAATGGCCAAAATCCGAAGTGGTGCATGCAGTAGCCGAAAATCCTCAGGGGCCTTTTCAGGTGCAGGGTGAAACCATTGGACAAGGTCATAACCCGGAGTTTTTCAGGCTGAAAGACGGGCGGTATGTCATTTATGTAATCAATGCCTATTACGTTGCCGACGGACTGAATGGTCCTTGGACGAAGGGAGAGTTTACATTCGATCCGCGTGATCGGAAGATTCATGATGGCTTGTCGAATGTGAGTTTTGCTCAACGAAAAGACGGCTCCTTCCTGGCTGTTTGTCGTGGTGGTGGGATCTGGATGAGTGAAACCGGCCTATCGCCTTATTACCAGGTAACGAACAAGTCAGTTTATCCTGCTTTTGACGGGCGCTATGAAGACCCGGTAATCTGGCGGACGCATATTCAGTACCATATGATCGTCAACGATTGGTATGGCCGCATTGCCTATTACCTGCGTTCACCGAATGGCATCGACTGGAAAGTGGAGCCCGGTGAGGCTTACATGCCGGGAATTGCCAAATACGAGGATGGAACAGTCGAAGACTGGTATAAATACGAGCGCATCAAAATGCTTCAGGATGAGTATGGACGGGCTTATCAGGCTAACTTTGCCGTGATTGATTCATCCAAATGGGGCGATTTAGGCAATGACAACCACAGTTCCAAGAACATCGGTATCCCGCTTACCAAAGGAAAATTGCTGACGATTCTTGATAAGGAAGAAATAACAGAGGACACCCCACTGATCCGGGTGAAGCTTGAAGCAGAACCGGATTTTGATCCTCATACAGACATCGATTTGGAATCGCTTCGTTTTGGTGCAGCCGAAGAAGTTAACTTTGGGCGGGGGAGTAAGCTTGTAAAAACAGAGCGACAAGGAAAAGACCTTGTCCTTTTCTTTGATGGCCAGGGAAATGGACTGACCGATGAAAACTTTGCGGCTAAACTGCTTGGGAAAACCAAGGACGGAAGCTTGCTGTTTGGCTATGCCCGCTTGCCTTGGTTGATGTATCAGACCCCAATCCTGTCAGCCCGAAAACCGGTTGTTTCAGCGAATACTCAGGGTGGAAGCATACTGGAATTTGAAGTGAGCAACTTCGGCGAAGTGCCTTCTGTTTTGACCACCGTTGATGTTGAAATTGAAAGCAACAATAAAACAACGCAACTAACATGCGATGTGCCAGCATTAGCGCCTTATACCAATCGTTCAATTAAACTGGAAACAGCAGTGCCGATCGGGAAAGATGCGAAGATCACAATAAAGTCAAAAGATCAGTCAATGTATTTATTTCAAACGACAAAGAATAATGAGAAATGAAATTAAAAAGTTCATATTTGGTATTGCTTTCTTGTTGATCGGTTTTTGTGAAGTCGCATTTGGACAGGAGCATACAATCATTCCGGAACCATTACAGGTGTCTGATAATAACACAACGTTTAACTTTTCGGAGGAAACAACAATAGAGGCAGGTTTGCCTTTATTGTTTGAAGCAGAGTATTGCAAGGATCTTCTACAACGAGATTTTGATATTGAGACGGTTGTAAGGACAGGGCACAACTATGATGGCAAAATAAAGCTGCTACTAGACAAAACGATTTCAGCTAAAGAACAATATCAGCTATGGGTTTCTAACGATAGTATTGTAATTGCAGGAAGTACTTCTGCAGGAGTTTTCTATGGACTACAAACGTTTAAGCAATGGATGTGGCAACATTATAATGCGAGAACGATGACTCTTAAAGGCGTTTTTATTACTGATCAGCCTCGCTTTCCATTTCGCGCTTTGATGCTTGATCCGGCAAGGTACTTTTTACCTTTGGATGGGTTGAAAAGTTACGTAGATGTAATGGCACAATATAAGTTTAACCGGTTGCACTTGCATTTGAGCGATGATCAGGGATGGCGTATCGAAATAAAGAGCTACCCAAAGTTGACTGAAATAGGATCAGTCAGGCAGGAAACAGACGGAGACGGAAAAACTCATGCAGGTTTTTACACTCAGGATGAAATGAGAGAATTGGTAGCTTATGCTGCAGAGAGGCATATTGCTATTATTCCTGAGATTGATATTCCCGGACATAGTGTGGCTGCTATTGCAGCTTATCCTTACTTAACTTGTTTTGATGAAAAAAAGTTGAATGTTCGGACAACGCCTGGTGTTTCTAAAGATCTGTTATGCGCAGGGAAGGACGAAGTGTTTCAGTTTGTAGATGCTGTAATAACAGAGTTGTCTACTATTTTTCCCAGCGAAGAGTTTCATATTGGGGGAGATGAAGCTCCTCTGGACCATTGGGAAACCTGTCCAAAATGCCAAATGAGAATGGAAACATTGGATATTGAAAATCCGAGAGAACTGATGAGTTTCTTTTTTGAGCGAGTCAATAAGTCGCTTCAGAAGAACCAGAAAAAACCGTTAATCTGGTATGAACTGGATGTGCCATATTATCCGGAAAATAGTATCATGTATGCATGGCGAAAAGGATTGTCTCGGAAGGTGATTCACCAAGCGTATAAGAATGGTTATAGTGTGATTATGAGTCCAGGCGAGCATGCTTATTTTGATTATCCGCAAGCAAAAGGAGAAGAAACTTGTGATTGGATGCCAGTTCTCTCTTTAAAGCAAGTTTATCAGTTTGATCCTTGTATGGGTTTGAAGCCCGCAAAATGTGATCACATAATTGGAGTGGAAGCTACAGTCTGGGGGGAATATGTTCGCGATATTGATCGAGCTTTTTATATGACCTGGCCTCGCGGGTTTGCTTTGGCTGAGGCTGGGTGGTCGTCTCCTGAAAAAAGGGATTGGAATGTTTTCAAAAAGAAGTTGAAGCCGCATTTGGATGGATTAGAAAAACAGGGAGTTAATTTTAGGGAACCTATTGAATCGTTTGATGCTGATTGATTGCGAATGCCAGGCAATTGAATCAAAAACCATATACAATAAATGTCTAAAATCTGAAAATCAAATAATCTATTATTACTACTACGATTTATGAAAAACTCAATGAATGTTTTTACACTACTTGTTTTAGTGCTCTGTGTTTCCTGTACGAAGCCGCCGAAAGAGCCTGTTAAAATTTGGTATGATCAACCGGCAGATGCTACGGTTGCCGATGATCCCAATGGATGGAAAGATGATCCTCAGTGGTTAAGTGCCTTACCGTTGGGAAATGGCTCCCTGGGCGCCATGGTTTTTGGTGATGTTCACCAGGAGCGCATTCAGCTAAGCGAAGAGAGCATGTGGTCGGGAAGTGTGGATGAAAATGACAACCCGGAGGCAAGTAAATACCTCGGTGAGATTCGTCGGCTTTTGAATGATGGAAAGTACAAAGAGGCGACAGCATTAACCAATAAAACCCAAATCTGTCAAGGGAAAGGGACCGGGCATGGCAATGGGGCAGAAGTCCCTTTTGGATGTTTCCAGACACTGGGCGATTTACGCATCGACTTTGACAAAAAGCTGCCCTACGATAACTATTATCGGGAGCTGGATTTAACGGATGCGATCGCCCGCGTGACTTACGTTCAGGATGGGGTGACTTTCCAACGCGAAGTTTTTGTTAGTCAACCTGATCAGGTGATGGTCGTTCGCTTAACGGCAGACAAACCCAGACAGCTTTCTTTTAGTTGTGAAATGGATCGTCCGGAGCGTTTCAAAACTTACGCTGAAGGCGATGAGTTGATCATGAGCGGAGCGCTTAGTGATGGCAAGGGTGGTGAAAACTTACATTATATGGCTCGCTTAAAAGCCATCACTAAAGGGGGAACAGTTAGCTCTGGCGATGATGGGTTGACGGTAAAGGATGCTGATGAAGTAACGCTTTTATTAGCCGCCTCCACGGATTATGTGTTGGATTATCCCGTCTTCAAAGGGCGTGACTACGCTGCCTTAACAAGCAAGCGGTTGCAAGCGGCCTCTGAAAAGAGTTATCCGGATTTGAAACAAGCCCATCTGGATGAATATCAAAGCTATTTTAACCGGGTGAGTTTGGACATTACACCGGAAGAGCTGACCGCTATTCCAACGGATGAGCGATTGGCGACCTTCAAGGAAACAAAAAATGATCCCCACCTGGCTGAGTTGTTGTTTCAATACGGTCGTTACCTGATGATTGCGTCCTCTCGTCCCGGAACTTTGCCGGCCAACTTGCAAGGTCTTTGGGCCAACAAAATCCAAACGCCCTGGAATGGCGATTACCATACCGATGTGAATGTGCAAATGAATTACTGGCCAGTAGAGGTGACCAACCTTTCGGAAATGCACTTGCCCTTGTTTGATTTTATTGAAATGATCTCGGAGCCAGGAGAGAAAACGGCTTACACACAATATGGAATGAATGGCTGGGTGGTACACCCGGTTGCGAATGTTTGGGGCTATACCTCGCCGGGCGAAAGTGCCAGTTGGGGCTTGCACTCTGGTGGTGGTGCCTGGATCAGTACCCATGTTTTTGAGCATTATGCTTTTACGGGCGATGAGGCTTTCTTAAAGCGCCTATATCCTGTACTTGAAGGTTCTGTTTTGTTTTACCTGGATTGGCTGGTTGAAGATCAAGAAACCGGGAAACTGGTATCAGGTCCGGCTGTATCACCGGAGAATACGTTTATTGCCCCCGATGGAAGCCGCAGCCAAATTAGCATGGGGCCAACGCACGACCAGCAAGTAATCTGGCAGTTGTTTGCAGATTACGTTCACGCTTCGCAGATTTTAGGCATTGAAAAGGAACTGGTAGGCAAAGTAGCAAAAGCACAAGCGAAACTGGCCGGATCAAAAGTGGGGTCGGATGGTCGATTGATGGAGTGGGCTGAAGAGTTCCCGGAGGTTGAGCCTGGGCATCGCCATATTTCGCATTTGTTTGCCATGCATCCGGGTGCTCAGATTAATTTTGAAAGCGCTCCCGAGTTGATGGAAGCAGCTCGTAAGTCATTGGATCATCGCATAGCCAATGGAGGAGGCCACACGGGCTGGAGTGCTGCCTGGCTGATTAATCAATATGCGCGCTTGCATGATGGTGACAAAGCCAAGGAAAGCTTGAACACGGTATTGGCCAAGAGTACTTCCCCAAACTTATTCGGGCAACATCCACCATTCCAGATGGATGCTAACTTTGGTTCAACGGCCGGTATTGCCGAAATGCTACTTCAAAGTCATGCGGGGTATATCGACTTGCTGCCAGCCTTACCTTCTGCCTGGCCAACGGGTAAAGTTGAAGGATTAAAAGCTCGGGGTGGCTTCATCGTGGCTATTGACTGGCAAAACGGTCAATTGACCCAGGCAACAATAACATCGCTGAATGGCTTGCCGGTAAAACTGAAGTATGGAGATCAAATGATTGAGCTGGAGCAAACGGAGAAAGGACAAAGCTATCCATTCGATTCAAACATGCAGTTAATTAGAAATTAAAATGAATTGATCCATAAATATCTCTGCAATATATAAGGTTCTCTCAAAACAAGTTTTTGGGAGAACCTCACTTTTTTATAGTTCCGATCATGGCAAGGATTGTGAATCAGATAGATCTGAATCGAATGAATAAAGGCTGGTATTATTAAGGTGATATTGCGGAATTTTAAGGACATGAGCGGTTAGCTAGGCCAATTGCTAACTGTTAACTATCAAATGCTCTTGCTTCCTTGTAATAACTACATAACAGCTTCCTATAGGAACACGCGCTGCGCCTCCCGCTCCGAAAGCCCGACGCTTTACAGCCCTCAATCAATCCTATGCATTCTCAGTAAAAATAAAAGCCACCCCAACAAGGGCGGCTTTTAAGCGAAAAATCAACAATAACGACTAATAATCAGGCTTGCGTTGTATCTTTCTCAAATGACCAGCCAAAGGCCAGGCCAAACACATGATAAACCAAAACAAATACCCCGGCAGCAAAAATCGTATCTCCAATCACCCGTAACCATTTCAGTGTGGCCATAAAGGGCTGCTGCATAAACTCGGCCGAACGGGCATACCACAAACCAAACTTAACACTGGCCCAGGTTTGTGCCAATCCAACCGGCAGAACACTAATCAACACCATCAGCAAAAGGCCAATGTTAATAGCCCAAAAAGCAAACTTAATTGGCTTCTCTTTCCATTCGCTTTTCAGATTCATATCTCGCAACACAAACAACATCAAGCCAATTCCAAGAAAGCCATAAACCCCGAATAAAGCAGTATGACCATGAACCGGAGTGGTATTCAAGCCTTGCATGTAGTAAAGAGCAATGGGGGGATTGATCAAAAATCCAAAGATTCCGGCTCCCAGAAAATTCCAGAATGCAACAGCAATAAAACAATAGATCGGCCACTTGTAAGCTTTCACCCACTCACCCGAACGACTCAAAGTCAGGTTATGGTAGGCTTCGAAGCCCATTAAAACCAGCGGGACAACTTCAAGCGCGCTGAATGTAGCCCCCAAGGCCAGCACCGCCGTGGGCGTTCCTGTAAAATATAAGTGATGGAAAGTTCCCAAAATACCTCCACTCAGAAAAATGATGGTGGAAAACAAAACCGTAGTGGTGGCTATCTTCGAACCAATCAGCTGCATCCGTACAAACAGGTAAGCAATAATCACCGTTGCAAATACTTCGAAGAATCCTTCCACCCAAAGGTGAACCACCCACCAGCGCCAATATTCGGCAATAGCCAGGTGTGTTTGTCGTCCCCACATCAGTCCGGCACCGTAAAACGAGGCAATGGCAATCGATGCAATCAGGAACATGATGAGCAGGTTGCGGTTTTCTGACCGCTCGCGTAAAGCCGGCAACAGGGCTCGTCCCATCAAAAACAACCAAATAAATAAGCCAATAAACAGAAAGATTTGCCAAAAACGTCCCAGCTCAACGTACTCATAGCCTTGGTGTCCGAACCAGAAATTCTCAACCAAACCCAGTTTCTGCATCACCCCAAGCCATTGTCCGGCCAATGATCCGACAACAATAACCAGCAATGCAAAAAACAACAAGTCAACTCCCAGTTTCTGAAATTTGGGTTCTTTACCGGCAATGGCCGGAGCAAAAAACAAGCCGGTAGCCAGCCAGGAAGTAGCAATCCAGAAAATACCAATTTGAACATGCCAGGTTCTGGATATGGAATAAGGCAACCATTGATCCAGCGGAATGCCATAAAAAGCACTGCCTTCAACCCCATAGTGAGCCGTAATAACTCCGGCAATAATCTGCACCAGCATCAGCAGAGAAACCACCCAAAAATACTTTAAGGTCGCTTTCATCGATGGAAACAATTTCATCCCACTAACCGGGTTCACTTCCGGCACGGGCTGATGTTCTTCATCACCTTTGGAAGAAGCATAGTACCACGACAACCATCCAATACCAGCCAGCAGAATAATTACACTGAAACCCGTCCACAAAATCAAAGCACTGGTCGGTCTATTGCCTACCAGTTCTTCCGGGGGCCAGTTGTTGGTGTACGATATTTCCTGTCCGGGGCGCTCCGTTACCGTAGCCCATGTCGCCCAGAAGAAGAAAGCATTCATGTGATCCATTCGCTTCTGTTCCTTAATGGTATTCTCCGGAATAGCATAAGCTTCCCGCAGAGCAGCTTCCTCAGGGCCATCCTGAAACAAACCGGAATAGTGCTTACTAACCTCCCGGATAGCCAAAGCCCGAAGTTCTGAAATAACCAGATTTCCCGTTGACTCGTCGTAGGTGTTGGTTCGCATTTCCTTTTGAACCCGAGCCTCCAGAGCCGCTTTTTGCTCTTCATTCAACAGCTCATAAGCCTTTCCAAAATCTTTTTTACCCCAATAGTTCAACAAAAACATAGCCTCCCGGTGAAGCCAGTCTGCTGTCCAGTCTGGGGCCTGGTACGCACCATGCCCCCATACCGTTCCTAACTGATGTCCACCAATTGATTGCCATACATTCTGACCATCCTTAATGTCTTGCCCACTAAAAACAGTTTTTCCGGAGCTTGTCACCACCTGATCAGGCATTGGTGGAGCCTGCCGGTAAATTTCGTAACCATAAAACAAAAGTACCGCGAAAGACAGCACCATTACTGCGGTAAATCCATACCATAACTTCTTCGTACTCATAAAATTTTAGTAGATATTAATCTCCATTGATCTTCTATTGCAAATATAAAAAGATTGCATTAGATTTGTAGATCAATGGATGTATTTGTCCACATTTTTTTGCAAAGTCTTTATCCCTAAAAATTAAACGTCATGATTAGCTTAGAAACACCCGTTGGCGAAATTGCCAAAACCCATTTTCAAACCGTTAAAGTGTTTGATGATTACCAGATTGACTTTTGCTGTGGAGGAAAAGAAAGTCTGGAAAGAGTCTGTCAAGAAAAATCGCTCAATCCTGGCGAGCTGATTAGCCGACTGGAAGAAGCCATTCAGCAACCGACCAATGCCCCTAACTTTGATTCGATGGAACTGGTCGACTTGATTCAGTACATTATTAATACCCATCATAGTTTTGTCCGGGAGACCATCCCGCTGCTTTCCCGGATGCTGGATAAAATCGAAGAAGTACATGGCGAACGCCATCCTGAGATTATTGAGGTAAATGCCCATTTCAAAGAGTCGGCAGGGCAATTGACGATGCATATGCAAAAAGAAGAAATTGTTTTGTTTCCTTTAATTGAGAAGTTAAGCCAGTTGAAGCGAGAAACCAAAACCATCACGATTTCCAACAATGCGTCGGTAAACAACCCCATCAATGCCATGATGCAGGAACATGAAAATGAAGGAGCCCGTTTCGAAGAAATAGCCCGTTTAACACAAAATTACACCATCCCACAGGATGCGTGCAATACTTATCGGGCAGCTTATGAAACCCTGCACTCTTTCGAAAAAGACCTGCACCGGCATATACACCTGGAAAACAACATTCTTTTTCCAAAGGCAGCGCTACTCGAGCAAGAAGTTGTGAAAAAGAACTAAATTTGCGTTCAAACAAAAAAACATGCTTTCAAAATCTGCAGAATATGCTATTCGTGCACTGGTTTACATCCAGATGCAAAATTGGGAAGGAAAACGTCCGGGATACCGGCAAGTAGCACGGGAGATTGATTCTCCGGAACATTTCACGGCAAAGATTCTTCAGATTATGACCCGCTTCAGTTTGATTTACAGTTTGAAAGGGCGCAATGGTGGTTTTACCTTTGATGAGCAGGATGGCCCGTTAAAACTGTATCGGGTTATTGTGGCCATTGACGGTGAAAAATCCTTTACACGCTGTAGTTTTGGATTTAAAAATTGCGATGCGACCAACAAATGTCCGTTGCACGATGAATTTTCCAAAATCAGAGACAACTTTGCGGAGATGGTAAATAATGAAACCATCCAATCGCTGGCTCAGCGCATCAAAGCCGGCGAAGCTGTTCTAACACAAAAAATCCATTAAAATAGAGTAGGAGGGAAATTAAATAGGTTTTCCTCCTTTTTTATTTCCTCTGGCTAGTACTAGTCGTTAGCGAGGCCCAGCTGTATTAAGCTTAAATTCTCTTGTAAAAGTCCTTCTAGCTTTTTTCATGATACTAAGGTATAATTTAGGGGCAATCATACCTTTACTTTCTGTCTGTTCCAATGTAGCAACTCCAGTCTGATTTGGATTGACCACTCCTTTTTTCGTTTCATTAATTCTAGGGAGATCTGTATTGAGGATTCCTGTTACACTCAAATTTCTGACAAAGTTATTAATCGCTTCCCGGAACGGTAAAGGGGAACTCGCTTTTCGTGGCTCGTTTCCTTCGGATGCGTTCATTCCGATTATTATCGGAATGACATGCACCCCATTGACCTCATCCGGTATAGCTCAATGGAGGTACGCCAAAAATTTAAGTTTAATGGCGTGCCAGAGATTTCCTTGGATACTTCAAGGGTGCCAAAATAAGTCTGCAGGGCAGCAGCATTTTCCCATGAAAACTTCATTTGATATTTATGAAATGGTTACCAACCTGATTGTTGAGCGTTTGGAAAAAGGTGTTATTCCTTGGCAAATGCCGTGGAAAGTAGAAAACGGGTTACCGCAGAATATGATTCACCGTAAAGTTTACCGTGGTTTTAATTTCTGGTTTCTTCTAACGGTTGCCAGTCAATTTGATTCCCCGTTTTTCCTCACCTTTAGGCAAGTGCAAGAACTTGGAGGTCATGTTTTGAAAGGGCAGAAAGGATTTCCTGTTGTTTTTTGGAAGATATTGGAAAAAGAAGAAAAGGATGGAAGTATTGATCAAATTCCGTTGCTGAGGTATTACACCGTTTTCAATCTGAAACAAACCGAGGGAATTGATGAAAGTAAAATTCCATCGACCGCAGCCTACGATCACGATTTTAATCCGATTGATCAGGCAGAAAAGTTAATCGAGGGCTGGTCTGGTTGTCCTGAAATCAGATTAGATCAATCTCATGCCTTTTACTCACCATCTGGAGACTATATCGGAATGCCAAATCCTCGTACTTTTTTCCAGGACGAACAATTTTATTCAGTTCTCTATCATGAGGCCATTCATGCAACAGGTCACATCAACCGGACAGGAAGGCATGTAAAACTACCTAATCATAAGTTCGGCTCTTCAGATTATAGTATTGAAGAACTTGTTGCTGAAATGGGGGCTGCTTACCTGTGCTACCTCACCGGTATTCAGAATGCCACAATCGATAACAGTGCTGCTTACATTAAAAGCTGGATCGGGAAATTAAAGGAGGATAAAAAGTTATTGCTTACAGCTTCGTCAATGGCTCAGAAAGCAGTTGATTACATCCTGGAGCATCGGACTGAACCGGACGGACTGGTAAGTTTACAAGGATTGGGAGCATTAGCGAAGGCCGAATAGCCTTCGCCTTTTTTACTTTAGAAATTACAGGAATGGCATTAATCTTTGGGAGGACTGGTCTGGACTTGATTTAATTTCGATTCTAATAATTCCATGTCCTCTGCTATTTTCTTATCCAATACTTTGGCATATATCTGGGTTGTTTTTAGCGAAGAGTGCCCCAGTAACTTCGATACGGTTTCAATTGGAACACCATTGCTGAGGGTGACGGTCGTTGCAAAAGTATGTCTGGCAATGTGCATGGTAATATTCTTATTGATATTGCAGATATCACCTAACTCTTTGAGGTAGCTGTTCATTTTCTGGTTCGTCAAAACCGGAAGGAGAATTGCTTTGCCGGATATTTTCGGATAATCTTCGTATTTCTTTAATATCTCCTTTGCTTTGGGGAGCAATGGTATCCGACACCGGTTATTTGTTTTCTTTCGGTCGATAATAATCCATTCCCTGCCATCATTTTTTTGTTGAATGTGAAAAGCACTGAGTTTGGCTATATCTGAGAATGAAAGTCCCGTATAGCAGGCGAAAACGAAAATATCACGAACAACAGCCAACCGTTCAATCTGGATTTGCTTTCCTTCAATCCTCTTCAACTCATCGCTTGACAGAATCTCGCGATGAGTTTCATCCAAGCGAACTTTAAATTTTGAATAGGGATTTTTATCGATGTAATCCAAAGAGATTGCCAGGTTTAAAACCCGTCTAAGGTGTTTGTGATAATTCCATGCTGTATTTTGGGAATTGTTGAAGTTCTTTTTGATGAAAACATCAAAGGCATTAAGGAATTTATAATCAATGGATAAAGCTGAGATGTCTGAACGTCTTAATTTCTTGGTAATAAACTCAGACAACCTTTTTCTGGACGACTTATAGTGTTTGTAGGTTTCCATTGAATAGCCCTTGTTTAGCTTTGCAAGGATGCTATCCAAATAATAATCAAAGACGTCCAAAATACCTTTGGAATCCTGAATTTTCAATAGTTTCTGCTTGATGGTAATTACATCAAACTCCTCATTAGAGGATCTGAGCTGGTTGAAAATATCTAAGATCTCGATTTTAATCCGGTCAAGGTTTTCATTCAGAATCTTTGATCCTTTGACTTTGCTATTAATCTTTTGCCTGGAAATATCCCAATGCTCCGGTAAAGCGTATAGGCCAGTTGAGAGTTCGGTTCGACTACCGCGGTATGTGTACCTTACACAGATCGATGATCGGCCATCTTCTGATTTTCTGCTTTTTCGTAATAAAAAGTTGATACTAATTTTCATGGTGCAACAATAAAAAAATCAAAAACTAAGTCCATTGGACTAATTAAAATACCTCATTTTGACTTTTTTAAAAAGCGGCAAAATGAGTCAATGTGAATCAAATAAAATGTTTTGAATCAATTTGTTGCGTGATTTGCCGCGACCAGAAGTTTTTTTGGGTGGCTTGGTCTCGATTTTGTTGCGTTTTATTTGTTTTCCGCGACCAATTTTTGATTTGGTCCCTTAAAACAAAAGCGCTTAAATCGTTGAATTTAAGCGCTTTTGTTTTAATTTGAATCTCTAAGTGTGCCCAGTAAAGGACTCGAACCTTCACGTCCAGATGGACACTAGTCCCTGAAACTAGCGCGTCTACCAATTCCGCCAACTGGGCATTTCTGTTAAGAACGTAACCGGATGTTAATCCGTGTCTCAATTGTGTGTGCAAAACTATAAAAAAATCCAGAACGACGACACTTTTATTTAAAAATATTATCGCCAATTAGAGTCTTTTATAGCTGCTATTATATTGCGTATTGATAATCAATTCGTTTTCGTCGACAATAAAAATGAACTGTTCAACCTTTGTTACGGCCGGCGAGCTCATCGGGTCCAAAGATTTTGTTCCTTGACTGATGGTTGTTTCAGGAAGCCGCTCTTCTCTGGTGAAAATATACTTGGTGTGGCCATTGTTCATTGGGATTTTTGATAGTGGAAGGTTTGAGAACTCTTCGGTGACTTTTTCTATCCGCTCACCTTTGAAATCACGATTAAGTTTGCTTTGCATGCTGCAACCTGCTGCGATAATCAATATAAATAGTATACCCAAAATTCGATTCATAGTTTCCAAGTTAACTGTTTGCTGAATGGAAATTCAAAGGTAGAAGAATTCTATTTGTTAAAATGCAAACAAGGGCTAATAAATGTGTAAAAGCATGCGGTTGGTGCAGCTCGTTTTAGCTTTTCGGGGTGGCTGCTTTGGTGCGTAGAGTGCAATGTTTGTTGAAAAAGCTGCTAAAACAAAAATGATTGCCGGCAGAATTTTCTGCCAACAACCATTTTGCATAAATCAACCAATAAGCAGACAATCAACTACTACGTTTTCTTAAAGTTTCTTTTTCATATTGTTGAATTTCAGCAATGTAATCAGCTCCGGAGGGAACCCCTTCCTGCTGGCAGTAGTAGTCCCAAACAGCAGCGAAAGGCATTGTTTTCAATTCTTCCAACATAGCCAGGCGTTCAAAGTTTTGGCCAGCCTCTTCTAGTTCAACCAGTGTTTTAGTTGGCTCCAGCATGGCAATAAGGAAGGCTTTTTGCGCGGCACGTGTACCTACCACATAAGCGCCAATCCGGTTGATTGAAGCATCGAAGAAGTCTAAGCCAACATTAACTCGGCTCATAAAGTCGTTACGAACAATTTCTGAAGCGATTAGCTGCACGTCTTCATTCAGGGTAACCACATGGTCAGAATCCCAGCGAACCGGACGTGTTACGTGGAGCAACAGTTCATCGACAAATTGTAAACAAGACGAAATTTTGTCGCCAACCACTTCTGTTGGGTGAAAGTGCCCGCTATCCAGGCAAATTAGCTTGTTATTTTTGATGGCATAGCCCAAGTAGAAATCATGCGAACCAACAGTCATTGACTCAACACCAATACCGAATACCTTGCTTTCTACGGCGTCTTTCATAAACTCTTTTGGGTATTCCTCTGCAAAAGCTTCATCGAGCGACTTGCGCAGGGTGGCACGATAACCATTACGGTCTACAGGAATATCTTTTGTTCCGTCCGGAATCCAGGTGTTATGCACGCAGGGAGTTCCCAGTTGTTTTCCCATTTCAGCCGAAATTGCCCGGCAACGTTTAACGTGTTCAACCCAAAACTTGCGGTTTTCTTCATTTTTACTCGATAGGGTAAAACCATCTTCTGCTTTTGGGTGAGAGAAACAGGTTGCATTGAAATCCAATCCTATACCGCGGGCTTTGGCCCAGTCAATCCAACTCTGGAAGTGCTTGACTTCAATTTGGTCCCGATCAACAAATTCGCCTCCAAAATCTCCGTATATCGCGTGTAGGTTTAGGCGTTGCTTGCCAGGAAGCAAGGACATGACCTTGTCCAGATCAGCCCGCATTTCTTCAATCGTACGTGCCTTTCCAGGGTAGTTGCCAGTTGTTTGAATACCGCCGCCGCCAAGCTCAGCATCGGGAGTTTCAAAACCACCTACATCGTCGGTTTGCCAGCAGTGCAGTGAAATAGCCAGTTCGCCTATTTTTTTCAGTGCAGCATCCGTATCCACACCAATGGCCGCATATTGTTCCTTGGCTAGTTCATAAGCCTTTTTAATCAACTCTGTTTTACTCATATTTATAGAAATTTAATTTTTAGATTTTTGATAAATGGATTTTGAAGCTCATTAGCTGAGCCTTCCTATTTCATATAGAAGACCTCTTTTAATGGAATGCTTACCGGTGAATTATCCGGATTGGTTTTCATGATATCGGCCATAAAAGCCCACCATTGTTGCACAATCTCCGTTTTTCCAAGATTTTGAGAGCCTTCTTTCCCGTGCGTATGCTGGAAAGCAAAAAGCGTGTTGGTTTCTTCGTCTAAAAAGATCGAATACTCACTGATACCGGAATCCTTCAGGAGCTTTTTCAGCTCGGGCCAGATTTTCTGGTGCCGCTTGATGTATTCTTCTTTTTGACCATCATTCAGATACATCTTAAATGCTAAACGACTCATGCGATTGGTGTTTTAATTTAAGAAATCACTTTTCGCAATACCCATGATGATGATGGATAACAGAATCAGACCAATTCCAAGAAAAATGGCCGACCGCGTTTTACTCGAAACGCCTGCCCATTCTTTTCGGTAAAAACCCCAGAAGTTGGCCGTAAGAATAATCGTAGACATGTGTAAAATCCATGAGCTGGCGCCGTTTCCAATTTTTGTTTCACCCATTCCGTAAAAGAAAAACTGAAGGAACCAGGTGGTACCGGCTAAGGCACAAAGCAGGTAGTTTCTGAGTAATGGCGAAGATGAATCAACAAAATCACCCCCGGTTTTATTTTTCAGAATAAGAGCCACTGACCAGATTAAATTGGTTGTTAATCCCCCCCAAAGAATAACCAAAAAGATGATGTTATTTTCGAACAGGTAAGTGCCGTCGCTAACAAAGGGAAAATTGTTGGATACAGCAATTTCACGCACGGCTTCTCCCATTTGCTTACCGGCATCGATACCAAAACTAAAGAATGCACTTAAAATACCCGAGACTCCGGCAATAATTAAGCCTTTGGTCAATTTAAACTCCGTGTTTACGCCATCTTTATGGCCCAGAAGATCCTTGTCTTTCATCAGTCCGGCTTTTCCACAAAGAACAATTCCGACCATGAGTACCAGGATTCCGAACAAAACCACCTGACCGCTTGCGGTTGACAGCATATCGGTAAAAGAATCTCCTGCAGGTAAAACTTCGGCTAAATTTCCAACATCGCGAAGAATTGGTAAACCCAGCGAACCCACGAGCGAGGTAATTCCCAATAAAACCGAATTACCCAATGACATTCCCAGGTAACGAATACCCAAACCATAGGTCAGCCCTCCGATTCCCCAAAGCACGCCGAGAATGTAAGTTGTTCTTAGGACGGAAGAGTCAGCAGCAGCTAATATTCCCTGCCATTCCGGAGTGGTTAACAAAACTGCGATGAAAGGCATGATTAGCCAGGAAAATAATCCTCCGACAATCCAGTAAACTTCCCATCGCCATTTTTTAACAAGATTATACGGCATGTACCAGCTTCCGGAGGAAGCGCCACCGAGCGAGTGAAAAATAATTCCTAAAATTGCTTGCATGTTTAGTTTGATTTAATCCTGTGAAGCCACAGGAATTTAGTAATTTTGATTTTGTTTGCTTACTAGTCCAATTTCAAAAGTAGCTTGATTAGTAGATTTGAACAATGCACAATCTGGCAGATAGTTTGCACTTTTTGACACCAATTATGAATGACTTTTTTAAATACCTGACCGCTGGTGAGGAGGATCAAAACTGGGGATTGTATTTGAGTGTGGCAGGTGCCTATCGGGCTATGCCCGAGAAGGCTTATCCGCCCATGAAGCACCCCAGTGGGTATTATTTTAGCTGGGATGGTGGCCGGATTCTGCAGGAATATCAGCTTAATTACATAACCCAGGGGAGTGGCGTGTTTGAAAGTCGGGAAGGGCGTTTGCCTATACGGGCCGGCGCTGTTTTGCTGATTAAGCCGGGAGAATGGCACCGTTATCAGCCCAGCCGAAAAAGTGGCTGGCAGGAGCACTATATTGGCTTTGAGGGGGAGCTGGCTTCCCGCTTGTTGACGCATCCGCTGTTTAACCGTAATCCGCCGGTTTTAAATGTTGGGGTGCGCGAAGATTTGATTGATACTTACTATAAGATTTTTGACCTGGTGAGTGATGAAAAACCCGGTTTCCAGCAAATTGCGTCAGGATTGATTATGAAAATGCTGGGACAACTCATTTCCATCGAAAAACAAAAAGAATTTACCGGGAAGCGTATTGAAGAGATTATTGAAGGGGCCCGCTTTAAAATAAGGGAGCAAGTTGACCAGACTTTGGATATGAAAGAACTGGCACATAATTATAACATTGGCTACTCCTATTTTCGTAAGATGTTTAAAAGCTATACGGGCATGTCGCCGCATAAGTATCATTTGGAGTTAAAAGTGATGCGTGCCAAGGAGCTTTTGCTGGTGACGGATAAAAGTGTGAAGGAAATTAGCTATGAGTTGGGTTTTCAGTCCATTCATTATTTCAGTCGCTTGTTTAAAAACAAAGTAGGGAAGAGCCCTTCCGAGTTTCGTCGTTAAGAACAAAAAGCTTTAAAAACGAATAAGTTATTATTATGAAAAAGATTGCACTGGGAACAGACCATGCCGGTTACCGTTTGAAGGAAGCTATAAAAGAATTCTTGCTGAAAGAAGGTTATGAGCTTGTGGATTTGGGAACTTTCTCAGAAGAGGCCGTTGATTATACCGATTATGTGATTCCTGCTGCTGAGGCGGTTGTCACCGGCCAGGCCGATTGTGGGGTTGTTTTTGGAGGAAGTGGTAATGGGGAGGCTATGGCCGCTAATAAGGTGAAGGGTATTCGCTGTGCGCTTTGTTGGAATGAAAAATCGGCTGTGCTTGCCAAGGAACATAACAATGCCAATGTGATTGCTTTGGGCGGGCGAATGGTTTCAGAAGAAGAGGCAATCAAATTGGTTGCAGCCTGGCTGGGAGCCAACTTCGAAAACGGCCGGCACTTGAAACGTATTCAGAAATTAGCCGACTACGAAGGCTATGCCGGTCCGCTGGTCTAGCTTGTGAATTTTGTTGCTTCCATCTTGAGTAAATATTCCACTAACGGTTGCTTTTAATTTTAGCAATTGGGCTTTGGTCGTTTTGAAAGAGTTGAGAAGCTAAAACTTCGGAATATAAAAAAGCCCAGGCAGGCAAAAAAAACCTTGTATTTAGGCTCAGCTCATTTTAAATTTGCAGCACAGAAAAGCCACGATGCATGCATGCGAAAAAGAAAATTCATCCGAACGAAAAATCTAACTTACATCCACGAAATAAAAACCGAAGCCGTTATGATTTTCAGTGGCTGGTAACTGCTTGCCCCGAATTGAAGCCTTTTGTAAGGCTGAATGATTATGGGGATGAATCCATCGATTTTGCAGAACCGAAGGCCGTAAAAACCTTAAATAAGGCTTTGCTTTTGGCTAATTATGATCTGGCGTATTGGGATATTCCTGACGGTTATCTCTGTCCGCCTATTCCCGGACGGGCAGATTATATCCATTATATGGCGGATTTGCTTGCCCGTTCAAATCAAGGTAAAATCCCCAGTGGAGGTATCATCTCCGGCCTTGATGTAGGTGTTGGAGCCAATTGTATTTACCCCATCTTGGGGACACTTGAATACGGTTGGTCGTTTGTTGGAGCAGATATAGATGCGGTGGCTCTAAAGTCAGCTGCCAACATTGTTTCAAAAAATGAGGTGCTAAGCGGGAAAATAGACTTGCGTCAGCAACCCAATTCGAAGGATATCTTTCGGGGGATTATTCGTGCCGGTGAGCGTTTTGACCTGACGATTTGCAATCCCCCGTTTCATGCTTCGGCAGCGGAGGCGCAGGCCGGAACAATTCGGAAGCTTCGTAATTTGAACAAGCAAAAAGGCGGCAAGCTCAATTTGAACTTTGGAGGTCAGAACAATGAATTGTGGTGCGAAGGGGGAGAAGCAAACTTTGTGCGCAGAATGATTCAACAAAGCCGGCAGTTTGCGAATTCCTGCTATTGGTTTTCTACTTTAATTTCCAAGAAGGAAAATCTTCCGACAGTCTATCGCGCTTTGAAGCAAGCTGAAGCCGCTGAGATAGAAACGTTGCCAATGGGACAAGGCCAAAAAAACAGCCGCATTGTAGCATGGACATTTCTGACAAAAGAAGCGAGAGCCAGCTGGAGAAACAACCGATGGAAGTGACGGCAACCTGAAAGGACTGAATAAGACAAAGGCAGCGCAATCGGAATAACCGACTATGCTGCCTTTGTTGTTATGGTGAAGTTAAAAACCGGTATCCAGCCAGGTTTCTAGTTTGTTTTCTTGGTAAACTTGGTCAGAATAACAATTTGTTGTCCGTTTACGCGACCTTCAATGTGTTCCGGATTATCGTGCACCAATGAAATTCCGCGTACAGCCGTGCCTCGTTTGGCTACAAAGCTGGTTCCTTTTACGTTCAGGTCTTTGATCAGCACAACAGTATCGCCGGCTAAAAGGGGAACTCCATTGCTGTCCATGTGTTTCGGGGCGTCATCTTGTTCTGCTCCGGTGCTTTGTCCTGTTTTGGCCCATTCCAATACGTCTTCTTCCAGGTAAAGCATGTCCAGCAGGTTTTGTGCCCAGCCTTCATTCCGAAGTTGGTTTAACATGCGCCAGGCCATGACTTGAATAGCGGGCTCCTGGCTCCACATGCAGTCGTTCAGGCAATGCCAGTGGTTGACATCCAATTGGTCTGGATTTTCAATTTGTGTCAGGCAGTGGTTGCAGACAAGAATGCTTTCATCAACCGATCCACTGGTTTTAGGGGGTACTTCATAAGCTTTCAGTTCTTGGTTTGATCCACATAATTCGCATACCGATCCGCTGCGCTCCAGTAATTTTTTCTCCAGGCTCATCTCGTAATAATTCTATGGTTATGATTTTTTGTTTTTTATGAGGGGGCAAAGGTAAGGCAGAAAGCTTAGATTGGAACACTTCAGGCCGTTTATTTTCAGAAAAGCACTTTTGATAGGTGTAAGTTTGAAGGTCAGTCCGGATTGGTTAATATTGATGTAATCGATTTATTTAGAGTGTGTTTAAGAAAATTGAAGCAAAAAAAAAGGAGGCCGTATCGGCCTCCTTCTATGCTTGTTTGATTGGACTATTTTGATTTGTCCGGTGCTTGCGGAACCGCGGGTAATGGTTTGTATTCCGTTTTAACTTTTGCTTTGATTAGCTCAATGGCTTTTTCCAGCTGAGCATCATTGCCCAGGTATTCCTGGTAAGGATCATTGTCTAAAACAATGTCCGGATCAACGCCATATCCTTCAATAATCCACTCGCTTTTTTCAGACGAGTAAGAGGCGAATTCCGGTTTGTTGAGTTCGCCACCATCGATAAACGGAAGTGAACCGCTGATACCTACAACACCACCCCAGCTGCGTGTTCCGATAACTGTTCCCAGTTTGTAATGTTTGAAAGCATAAGGGAATAAATCGCCATCAGAAGCAGAGTAACGGTCAATTAACAATACTTTAGGACCAAGAACCATCTGGCTGGGAACGGGAGTAGGATGTTTGACATTTCGGCGAACATTGGCGCGTTGTGCCACCCGCTGCAGGCGTTCAATAAGCATAGGCGAAACATTTCCGCCGCCGTTGCCACGATCATCAATAATCAGCCCTTTTTTATTCAGCTGGGGATAAAACAAGCGGGAAAATTGATTAAGCCCGGCACGCCCCATGTCCGGAACATGAATGTAACCTACTTCGCCGTTTGTGGCTTCGCTTACTTTTTTGATGTTGTCTTGTACCCAGTTGTAGTAATAAAGATTGGCTTCATCGGCAATCGGAGTTACCAGCACCTTGCGTGCATCGGTTTCTGATGGTTTGCTGTTGAGGCTGATTTCTACCTCTTTGCCGGCTTTGCCTACCAGTAAGGCGTAAATATCCTTGGTTGATTGGGTGCTTACGCCATTTACGGCAACAATGTAATCTCCTGCCTGGGCATTAACACCTACTTCGGTTAATGGCGAGCGCAATTCCTTACTCCAGTTCGCTCCCTCCAAAATTTCATCAATCTTGAAATAGCCTGAAGCATCGGCACTGATTTTGGCACCAAGAAGTCCGGTTTGAATACGGGCTGGCTCGGGGCGTTCGCCGCTCTGCACGTAGGCGTGGCCAACATTCAGTTCGCCAATCAATTCGCCAATAATGTAAGTCAGGTCATCGCGATGGCGCGCATGGGGAACCAGCGGAGCATATTTGTCGTGCATGGCTTTCCAGTTCACTCCGTGCATATTTTCTACATAGAAAAAGTCACGCATTTGCCGCCAGCTTTCATCGTAAATCTGTTTCCATTCAGCCTGGTAATCTACCCAAACGTCCATGTTTGATAGGTCAATCGTTTCATCAAGTGAGACCTTAGAGGAGGGGAGGTCGATAACAGCCCATTTTCGGTCTTTGACCACCAGCATTTTTTTGTGGTTGGCAGAAATACTGAAATTGAAGTTACCCAACACCGTTTCCTTTTTCTTTTCCAGGTCGTAAAGTTTTGCATTGCGCTCATCTCCATAGTCGTAATAGTAAACTTTATTGTCCACACAATTTACATTGTAGTAGTTTGAAGCTGGAATAGGCAGCGAAACAATCCGATCCGACAACCCTTGCAAATCAATTTTTACCGCTTTATCGGTTGACTTCTGCTCGGCAGATTTGGCCACATCTTTCTTGCTGTCTTCTTTCGATGCGTCTGCAACTTTTACCGTGTCGTTTTCGGGCGCAAAGGGCGATGTGGTTTCACTGGATAAAATAGCCAGGTAGATGCGCGACATCTTGGTGTAAGCATGGTTCCATTCGGTGTGGCTGTATGTGGGATTGAAGTCGCGCGCCGAAACGAATACGATGTATTTTCCATCGCTGGAGAAGGACGGCGAGCCGGAATCGTACCAGTTGTCGGTCACTTCATGCAATGCTTTGGCTTCGGTATTGTAGACCACAATTTTTGAAAAGCGGTTATCTGTTGGGAGGCTGAAGGTGATCCATTTACTGTCGGGCGACCAGTTATAAGCCCGGATTAAACCATACTCAGCCGTATGAACCGTGGTTATTTTTTTCGAATCAATATCGACATAGCGGAGTCTTAGTTTACGATCCGACCACATGATTTTTTTGCTGTCAGGCGACCACTCGAGGCTAAATTTATAGGTGTCGGCTCCTTTGGTGAGCTGAATCGGGGCCTGGTTGCCCAGTTGATCCTGGATGTAGACTTCAAACTCACCGGATTGATCGGACAAGTAAGCGATGTATTTGCCGTTAGGCGACCAAACCGCACTGCGATCATGGGCTCCGGAGCTTTTGGTCAGGTTGTAGGTGATCCCTTTTTTGGCCGGAACACTAAATACTTCGCCGCGCGCTGAAAATGCGACACGCTCTCCGTTGGGCGAAATGTCGCCGTCAGTAATGTGTTTGGAAGCATCTTTCCATTCGTTACGGGCATATGTAAAATCGTTGTTGATGTGAACAGGAACCTTTACCGGTTGCTTGTCATTCACATTCATTTTATACAGGTAACCACCGTTCTCAAACACAATGTAATCTCCACCAATCGATGGGAATTTTACATCATATTCGGTGAAGTTGGTTACTTTTTCAACCGATTCGGTTTTGGTGTTGTACACAAAGATGTTCATGGTTCGGTCGCGGTCGGAGATAAAGAAAATCTCGTCGCCGGCCCACATGGGGAAAATATCCTGACCATCATTGTCTGTTATTTGTTTGATTGCCTTGGTTTTGAAGTCGAAAACCCAAACGTCGTCAGCCATCCCTCCTTTGTAGTATTTCCAGGTTCTGAATTCGCGAAAAACACGATTGAAGGCCAGTTGTTTGCCGTCAGGAGAGTAGCTGCAAAATCCGCCTTCGGCCAGTGGCAGTTCAGAAGATAAACCACCTTCAACAGATACCTGAAAAAGCTGTCCTTTAAAAGAATTGAAGCTTTGCTTACGCGAACGGTACACAATGTTTTTCCCATCCGGAGTCCAGCTCATCACAATGTTGTTAGGTCCCATGCGGTCCGAAACTTTATCGCGGCTCAGAGTCGCCGTGTGGGTTAGTCGCTTGGGAGTGCCTCCATTGGCAGGCATTACAAACACTTCGGTGTTCCCATCATATTGGCCGGTAAATGCCAGTTGGCTTCCATCCGGCGAAAAGCGGGCAAAAAGTTCAAAGCCAATGTCGTTGGTTAGTTTTCTTGCGGTGCCTCCATCGGCTGGCACCGAGTACAAATCGCCGGCATAGGTAAAAACAATTTGGTTGCCGGAAATTGCCGGAAAACGCAGGAGTCGGGCTTCAGCGTTTTCTGCGGAAACCGTACTGGCTCCCAGTAGAAAAACAAAGATGAACGAAAGATAAATTTTAAACATACTGAATCGTTTTAATTGATATCGATAAGGTTGTATTGGATTTCGTACCCAATAAGTATCATTTGCTCAAATGAATTACACTCAAATTTAGGGGTTTGATTTCGTTTTATTAACAAACAGATGCTTGAAAGGTTATTTCTTAGTAAAGGTAATTCCTGTATTAAGGGGCATTGAACAGAAACTTTTCATCTTTGTCTTAGTTAGTTCATATTTGTATGCAAATACTATAAATAGTCAGTTAAATAATGTCAGACTTATGGTTCAATTGATGATTATACGGCACGGAGAGACGGTTGAAAACGCAAATAATATTTGTCAGGGGCAGCAGCATGGTTGCTTGTCGGAACTGGGGATCAGGCAAGCCCGTCAATTGGGCGTTCAGCTGAAAGAAGAACCTTTGGATCTGGTTTATTCCAGCGATTTGCAGCGGACGATTGATACAGCCAATGAAATCTTAAAGTTTCACCCGGAGATGAAGTTGATTACAGACCCTCTCTTGCGCGAACGATCGCTTACCTCGTGGGAAGGCAAAGCATTTCCCAAAAACTGGAGTTGGGATTATTTACCTGAAGGAGCGGAAACCAATGAAGACATGCTGGAGCGTGCAGAACAGTTTATTGATAAAATGCTGAGGCTGCATGATGGACAGCGGGTGGCTGCCATTACTCATGGCGGCTTGATTCGGGCTTTTTGGACCGTACTTGCCAACAAGCCGGCTAGTGAGTATTTTTCGTGGGAAGTAACTAAAAATACCTCGGTCAGTCGGGTGGAGTTGTATGCCGATGGCAGGCACCGTGTGGTTGAGCTGAACAATGTCGATCACCTGGACGCAGAAACTCCGGGAACCATGCAGCACTTTTCCTGATTTTAATGGGCGTGCATTAAGCTCGGTTCATACTGAAAATTAAAAGAAGTTTAAATTGCCGGTATTCCCTGCGCTAAACCAAGGGCTTTATTTTTTAGGGCGAAAAAAAGCGTAATTTCGCCGCAAACATCAAGAAAAATAGTTATGAAACTAGATAAGCACCCCGAGGCTAAAGCCTTAATTTTTGATTTGGATGGAACTTTGTCGGATTCACTTCCGGTACATATTGCCACTTGGCATAAGGTATGTGAGCACTTCAATTGCCGTTTCGATGAAAGTATGGTCGCCGAGCTAACTGGCATGCCAACCATTCAATTTGCCTACCGCATTATCAGCGATAATCAGTTGGAAGGGGTTGATCCGGAGGCACTGGTTCGCATGAAGCAAGAAATATTTTGGCAGAGCGCCGATCAGTTGCGTGCGCATGATTCAGTGGTTCAATTGGTGCATGACTATTTTGGAAAAATTCCACTGGCCGTGGGAACCGGCGCCAGCCGCAAAAGTGCCGAAATGCAATTGCAAACGCTGAAGATTATGGATAAGTTTGATGCGATTGTTACGGCTGACGATGTGACCGAGCATAAGCCGGAACCGCAGACTTTTCTGAAGTGTGCTGAGTTGATCAATGTTACGCCAGAGAAGTGTCATGTATACGAAGATGGGGTGTTGGGAATGCAGGCAGCCAAAACTGCAGGCATGTTTCTGACCGACGTTCGTCCTTTTGTTGAGAAGGTTTAAGTGAGCTTGTTCAGCTTCGGTTGGCCGCGTTTTTAATCCGCAAATAATGAAGGTATTTAAACAACTTTTAATTCTGTTGGGAATTAACTTTATGGGAGAATTGCTTTCCCATTATTTGAGTTTGCCCATTCCAGGGAGCATTACCGGCATGATTTTATTGCTCGTGCTATTGTTTGCCGGAGTAATCAAGGAAAGGCAGATTGCAGAAACTGCGGATTTTTTTCTGAAGAACATGGGGTTCTTTTTTATCCCAGCCGGAGTTGGCGTTATGGTTTCGTACCAATCGCTTGAAGGACGGTATGTTCAAACGATTGTTGCTATTTTGGCTTCAACGCTTATTGTTATGGCTTGCGCTGGCCTGGTGACCCAATTTTTAATTAAACGAAGAAAAAATCACGATGAAGTTTCTGACTGATACCCACTTGTTTGGCATTCTGCTATCGGTAGCTTCGTTTTATGGAATTAGCTACCTGAGGGACAAATTGAAAGCCACCTGGCTGAATCCGTTGATGTCTTCCATCGCTTTGATTATTGGGTTGCTACTTCTTTTCGATATTCCTTTTGAACACTTTATGGAAGGTGGTAGTGTTATCCATTCGTTTTTAGGACCGGTAACGGTGGTGCTGGCCCTGCCTTTGTACCGCAACCGAAAGTTGCTGAAAGCCCATAAATTCGCCATCATGGGAGGCATTACCGCTGGTGTTTTTGCGGCCGTGGCATCGGTTATTTTACTTGGGCGTCTGTTTCAGTTGAATGAGCTGCTTGAACGTTCCATTATGGGCCATTCGGTAACGACTCCGATTGGTATCGGAATTAGCGACAGTTTAGGAGCTAATGAAGGAATCACGGTGCTTTCGATCATGATTACCGGTATTTTTGGGGTGATCATTGCACCTTCCTTATATCGTTTGTTGCGAATAGTACATCCGGTAGCTAAAGGAATTGGCCTGGGAACTTCGGCTCATGCGTTGGGAACGACCAAAGCCATGGAAATGGGGGAGACGGAAGGAGCTATGAGTAGTCTGGCCATTGGAGTTACCGCCTTGACAACGGTATTGGTGGTCATTATTCTTCAGGTGCTGGGCTGGTATTAATTGAACGTTTATTCCTTATTTAGGTAGTGATCAAGCTCAAAACTGATCCGGTCAAAATCAATTTCCTTTCCGATAAAAACCAACCTGTTTACAGGTTTTTCGCCAGGGATAATCATGCTGCCTTCGGCATAACTGGTTGCTCCGCCAACAGATTGTACAATGGTTTTGGTAGGAGAATTCTGAGAGAATAAAATGCCTTTGATGCGATAAATCTCGCGCTGATTGATGGCCGCAAAGTAATTGAACCAGTATTTGAAGCGTTCCAAAGGAATTTCGCCCGAAAACTCATGGGTGAAAGTGGTGTACTTTTTAGATTGCACGAGGCGAAACATAAAAGGTTCTGCCATCTTCTTCTCCAGCTGTCCATGTACACTTTCAGCAAAATGATCCAGTTGAAGTTCGTTGCATTGTCCAAACTTTGTGGTCTGTATTTGGGCCGTTCGGTTCCAGGCTGTCAGGTTCTTTTTAATGTCGTCCAGTGTTGTTTCATCAACCATATCGGTTTTGTTTACAACAAGCAAGTCGCTTAAAATAACTTGCATTTGTTGTTCGCGCTCACTCATCTGTTGAATAAAATTACTGGCATCAATCAGGCACACACTGCCGGCGAGCGTGTATTTTTCTTTCAATTCCTGGTCGTCATAAAACGGTTTAATAACATTTGAAAGGTCGGCAACCCCCGTGGTTTCAATCAGTAAGTAATCAATCTCACCAGCTTTGTCAGCCAGGTCAAGCAGGGTGAGTGAAAACTCATTGGAGATGGAGCAGCAGATGCAGCCATTGCTCAGGTCAAAAATGTTTTCACAGCGCATGCCGACAATCAAATCCTGATCAATGGATTGCTGTCCAAATTCATTTTCAACCAAAGCCAGTTTCAAATGCTGGTGGTGGTGGATAATTTCGTTGATCAAGGTGGTTTTCCCGGCGCCTAAAAAGCCGGTAACCAAAACGACGGGTATTTTTGTGTGCTGTTCCAAATTTGAATGTTTAAGAATTCCGGATTGTTTGCTTCAATGCAGGAAGCAGATTGCCATACTCAAGTTAACCTGCATTGATTTAGCAGGGAGTTGAATGGGCTTTTAATTAACAAATAGGCTCGGACTAAAAATCTAGTCATTGATGCTCATACGGGCAAAGGGAACGGCATCTTGCGCGGCAAACTGTTTGTTCTGGTACTTGTAATAACCCGTAATGGCAATCATTGCTGCATTGTCCATGGTAAATGCAAATTTAGGAATGTACATGTTCCAGCCACGTTTTTGGGCTTCTGCTTTCAGTGCATTCTGCAAGCCTGAGTTGGCTGAAACACCACCGCCTACCGTAACTTCCTTAATGCCGGTTTGTTTGGCTGCTTTTACCAGTTTATCCATTAAAATGTCGATGATGGTTTTTTGCAGCGAGGCGCACAAATCAGCCTGGTTTTCTTCAATGAAGTTCTCATTTTCCTTGAGTTGATCGCGCAGGAAATACAAGAAGCTGGTTTTTAGTCCGCTAAAGCTGTAGTCGAGCTCTTTGATTCGTGGTTTGGCAAATTTGAACCGGTTCGGATCGCCGATTTTTGCCAGTTTGTCAATCAACGGACCACCCGGATAGGGCATGCCCATTACTTTGGCACATTTGTCAAAAGCTTCGCCGGCAGCATCGTCTATGGTTTGGCCAATGACTTCCATTTCCAGGTGATTTTTCACAATAATGATTTGCGAGTTTCCGCCTGATACCAGCAAATTCAGGTGCGGGAATTTGGGCTCGCGAAACTCTACTCCTTCTTCCTGTATGAAATGTGCGAGCACATGGCCTTGCAAGTGATTAATTTCAATCATTGGAATGCCGGCAGCCAGCGAAAATCCTTTGGCAAAAGAAGTACCCACCAACAGCGAGCCAAGTAAGCCCGGGCCACGGGTAAAAGCAATAGCGGAAATCTCGTCGCGGCTAATGCCTGCCTGCTTGATGGCCTGGTCAACTACGGGAACAATATTTTGCTGATGGGCCCGTGAAGCCAATTCGGGGACAACACCGCCATAAGCCTCGTGAACTTTCTGGCTGGCTATAATATTCGATAGCAAATACCCGTTCTTGATGACAGCGGCCGAGGTATCGTCGCATGATGATTCGATCCCTAAAATGATGATATCTTTTTTATTATTCATGAAAACCAATTTTCAGCGTAGATTTCAATTATTTTAACTGTTGAACCTAACGATTTACGTGGATTTTAGTTTATTTTGTTTTCTAATTTTTTAAAGCCACAAAATTATTAAAAAATCAGTCAAAATAGTCATTTGGATAGTTGGGGCATTTCTGGTCCTGATTTTGGGTGTGTATCTGGCCTTTCAGACCAGTGTGGTGCAGACTTACCTGGTACGGCAAATCGCCAACCACTTTTCGGAGCGCCTGAATACCCGAATCACTTTGGCTAGCGTGGACATTCGTTTTTTTAACCAAGTGGTTTTAAATGAATTTTTGATTGAAGATCAGCAGCAGGATACCTTGTTTTATGTGGATAAAATGGTGGCATCGATTGATGACCTGAAGATCAAACGAAAACTGATCAATCTGTCGTCCATCGAAATGAGTAAGACGAAGTTTTTTGTGTCGTTAACCGAAGATCAGTTGCCCAACTACAAGTTTATTTTTGATGCCATGCGCTCGAATAAACAACAGGATAACTGGGACTTCTTTTGTCAAAATTTTCTGTTTAATGATACTCGTTTGGGCTATTCCTATTACAAAATGGAAAAGCCTAAAACCATTGATTTATACGATATTCAATTGGATGTAAGTGATTTTGAACTGCATCACGATTCGTTATCATTCAGCATCAATAACATGAGCTTTGATGATCATAAATCCTTTCAGCTGAGTTCGCTAAGCACCCAGCTTGTTTCATCGAATCATGTTGTCAAACTTCAAAATCTGAATGTTTCCACGCCTCATTCTTCCATTGGAAATGCCGATGTTACTTTGGACCAGTCGGAGATGGGAGCGGGAAGGGACTTCTCATTTTTAAAGCTGGATGTTGATTTAAAAGAATCGGTGGTTGACTTTGTGGATGTGAGTCAATTGGTTCCTTCTTTGCGTGGAATGGATTTGAAAATTGACCTGTCGGGCCGGGTTTATGGAACCATAGCCGATTTGAAAGCAAAAGACCTGCAACTATCGATGGGCCAAAACACCCGGTTGATTTGTGATTTATACAGTAATGGTTTGCCCGACCTCGATCAAACCTATATTTTACTTGACCTTAAGAATTCAACGGCTGACTTTAAAGATCTGAGCAAAATCAAACTTCCGGATTCTATGGATGCCGATTTTTTGGAGTTTCCAGAGTTGCTTTACGATGCAGGCGTGGTGCGTTATGAGGGTAATTTTACCGGTTTCCTGAGTGATTTTGTGGCCTATGGTTCGGTGCAGTCCAACTTTGGTCAAATTAAAACCGACCTTTCTTTTGTTCCGCAAAAGGGTAACCGGCTAAAAGTAAACGGAAGCTTGCGGACTGTGAATTTTGAGCTGGGCGAATTCACTCAAATTAATCAATTTGAGCAACTGACCTTCAACGGAAAAGTTGATGGATCGTTTAATCAGGTGACGCGCGCTTTTGATGTGGCAGTGGCTGGAGTGGTGGACAGCCTGGTGTTCAATCAGTATAAATTTAAGAACCTGAGTCTGGATGGTGCGCTTCAGGATAAAAAGTTTGAAGGTAGTTTCAATATTCAGGACCCGAACCTGGATGCCAACTTTGTGGGAAAGCTTGATTTTAACAAAGACATTCCGGAGTTTGATTTTGAGATGAAGCTGGGACAGGCCAATCTGAAAGCGTTGAATATTGATCACCGGTATGAAAAATCAATGCTGTCGATGTTTTTGAATGCCAATTTTAAAGCAAACAGCATTGACAACCTCGATGGAAATATTTGGGTGGAAGAAGGGCAGTATGTGAATGAAAACGACACGTTACTGTTGAATAGTTTTAGTGTAAATACTTTTTATGAAGATTCGGCTTACCTGCAAATTCGCTCCGATTTTGCCGATGCCGAAATCACAGGAAATTACTCTTTTCGGACCATTGTTGGAAGTGTTAAAAATTTATTGCATCGCTATTTACCTTCGTCAGGCCTTGCTTTTGACGAGACTAAAAGTCTGAACCAATTTAACTTTAAAGTGATGGTGAAAGACGTTGATCCCATTACCCGAACACTGTTGCCCCAGTTGTACATTGGGCCTTCAACAATTGCCGGACGGTTTGATGATCAGCAATTACACCTGGATTTTCATGCCGATATTCCTGATATGAAGTATGGAAACCTGATTTTTAATGGTTATTCACTTCGTATCCATTCCAACGATGAACTGGAGATCAAAAGCCGCCTGGAAGAATTGATGATCAACGATAAACAGCGCATCTACAACCTGGCTTTTTTGGCCAATGCTGCTGATGATCGGCTGGATTCTAAAATAGTATGGAATAACTTCCATGAGACGACCTACAGTGGCGAATTGGAAACTCAAATTGACTTCCAGAGTACCGGTTATGACCAAACGCATGTGGAAATTGCGGTCAAGCCTTCCAATATTTACATTGCTGATACGCTATGGACCGTGCATCCTTCTGCGGTTACCATTGATTCGTCGCGCATTGCGGTGGATAACTTTCGAATCTCGAATAAGCAACAGCAACTTACCGTGGATGGGGTGGTCTCTAAAGATAAAGCCGATCGGCTAAACTTGAAGGTAAACGAAATTAACCTGGGAAATTTGAATTCGTTTGCTCAAAAGGACGTTGCAGTCCGGGGTGTTCTTAATGGTTCGGCCAGTTTGTTTGATGTTTATGAGCGGGCCATGTTGTTGTCCGATTTGAAGATTGACGATTTGAGTTTTCGAAATCATGCTATTGGCGACGTGAGTTTGGTTAGTAAGTGGGATCGGCCTTCGGAAGAATTGCAGGCTGAGCTTAGTGTGAACACGAAGAATCACCAATCGCTCTATGGTTTTGGTTCCTACAAGCCTGGAAATGATTCAATCGATTTTTCGGTGAGGTTGAATGATTTGTCATTAACTATTTTACAGCCCATTTTGCAGAACAGTTTTCAGAATGTTCGGGGCCGTGGTACGGGTGAAGTGTGGATTCACGGGACTCCCAAAAAGCTGTTGTTGGATGGTGATGTGCTGGGACTGGATGCCGGGTTGGCCGTAAAGTCGATGCAAGTCGACTATTACTTTAGCGATACGGTGAGCTTTCGTTCTGATTCAATCATTTTTGATCAAATTCAGATTAACGATTACCAAGGGAATAAAGGTGTTTTTGATGGTTCAATTCGCCATGATAATTTTCAGAATATGGATTATGACCTGGAAATTAGTTCCCCACGCTTGCTGGCCATGAATACGACCTTTAGAGATAACGAACGTTTTTATGGGAAAGCT
Organism: Sunxiuqinia rutila; assembly: GCF_050589705.1. Taxonomy (NCBI): domain Bacteria; kingdom Pseudomonadati; phylum Bacteroidota; class Bacteroidia; order Marinilabiliales; family Prolixibacteraceae; genus Sunxiuqinia; species Sunxiuqinia rutila. The sequence goes on along the minus strand of NZ_JBNGOT010000010.1, from coordinate 100,987 downwards.
TATGCCCGTGGGAGCTTTCAGGTTCGAGGGCATGGCAAGGATGTTCTTTTAACCTCGGCTGCCAGCTCTTTAAGCGGAACGTCGATCAATATTTCATTGGACTATGAAGAAGAGGCCCAGGAATATGATTTTATAAACTTTGTAAACAGGGAACGTATCAACATCAGTAGCCCAATTGCAAAGTCACAGAATCAAAAGTCGAATTTGCAGATGAACTTCGATTTCAATGTAACTTCCGACGCACAGGTTCAGCTTATTTACAACTCGCAAATTGGTGATGTTATCCGTTCGCGTGGAACGGGCGATTTACTGGTTCGAATTGATCCTGATTTTAATATTACCATGTTTGGTGAGTACCGGGTAGAGCAGGGCGATTACTTGTTTACGCTTCAGAATGTTATCAATAAAAAGTTTGAAATAGCCCATGGCGGAACCATTCACTGGAACGGAGACCCATATGATGCAACGATTGATCTGGAGGCCATCTACAGGCTCAAAACTTCACTAGCAGAACTTTTTGTTGATGCGGGGGGGACTGTTGACTACAACCAGCGGGTGCCGGTTACTTGCGGAATCTTTTTGACAGAAAACCTGAGTAATCCAGAGATTGCATTCGATATTAATTTTCCAACGGTTGAAGATCAAATCAAAGATCAGGTTCAGCAGTTTTTCAGCACGGATGAAGATATGAACCGGCAGATTTTATCATTGCTGGTTTTGGGGCGTTTTTACACGCCCGACCATCTCAGAGGATCGTACCAAGCCACCAACCCAAACCTGGTTGGTTCAACTGCCAGCGAACTGTTCTCCAATCAGCTGAGCAACTGGTTGTCTCAAATTAGCAATGATTTTGATATTGGGGTGAACTATCGTCCGGGTAATCAAATATCGGATGACGAAATTGAATTGGCCTTGAGCACTCAGATTTTTAACGACCGGGTGACGCTGAATGGTAACATTGGGAATAACAGCACGGCCAACGCAGCCCGTTCAAATAACAGCAATATTGTTGGTGATTTTGACTTGAATGTAAAGTTGACCAATAACGGGAAGCTGCAGTTAAAGGCGTATAATCATTCAAACGACAACTTGCTTTATGAGACATCGCCTTATACTCAGGGTATTGGTGTTTCGTACCGTGAGAACTACAATAATTTGGGCGAACTTTGGCGAAAGCTGAAGCGTTTGTTTGTCAAAAGGGACGAGGAGTAGATACGAATGGTCACCAGCGGGCCCTTCCTGAAATCTCTTGAGCGATGTTCCGACTTTAAGTCGTAACTTTGCAAATAATCATTATTTTTGAGGGGTATAATAATTGTTATTATACCTCGTTTTTTATGTGTTTCTCTAAATGAAGACTTATGTTTGGATATATTTTGTTACAAGTTTCAAATGCAGCTGGAGAAAGTGCTGAGGCACTGGCTGAAACAGTCGAACAGGATGGCATTGTGACCCGCTTTTTTGATTTAGCACTCAAAGGAGGCTGGATCATGATTCCCATTGTGGCGCTTTCGCTGATTGCTGTTTTTATTTTCTTTGATCGTTATTTTGCCGTTAAAAAAGCCGGAAAGGTTGACGACTCCTTGCTTGAGCGTGTGAAAGATTACATTTCGCAAGGGAATATTGATGCCGCCTTATCTTTGGCTCGTTCACAGGATAACCCCACAGCACGAATGATTCAGAAAGGAATTAGCCGGATTGGCCGTCCGATGTCGGATGTGAATTCTGCCATTGAAACTGTCGGAAACCTGGAAATTGCCAAGCTGGAAAAAGGATTGCCTGTTTTGGCAAGTGTTGCCGGGGGAGCTCCAATGATTGGTTTCCTGGGAACCGTAATTGGGATGATTCAGGCATTTTACGATATGGCCAATGCAGGCAGTAACATTGATGTTACTCTGCTGTCATCAGGAATTTACCAAGCCATGGTAACTACTGTTGCCGGATTAACGGTTGGTATTATTGCTTACTTCGCGTACAATATTTTGGTGGCTAGTGTTGAAAAAGTGATTTTCAAGATGGAAGCAGCAACATCCGAATTTCTTGATCTTTTAAATGAACCAGCAAAATAGGAATAATGGCCTTAAAACGAAGAAATAAAGTCGATGCCAGTTTTAGCATGTCTTCCATGACTGACATCGTATTTTTGTTGCTTATCTTTTTTATGGTGACTTCAACCTTGATTGCTCCCAATGCGTTGAAGCTGTTGTTGCCACAAAGCAACAATCAAACTGCAGCAAAGCCGATAACAACGGTTTCCATTACTGCCGATTTAAAATACCATGTCAATATTGATGGGAAAGTTAAGCGTGTTGCTTTTCATGAAATAGAACCGGCTTTGCAAAACGCTATTGGTGAAAATCCGGAGGCCTATGTTTCGCTACATGCTGACCGGACCGTGCCGATTGAACAAGTTGTAAAAGTGATGAATATTGCCAAAAGAAATAAGTATAAAATGATTTTGGCCACTTCACCCGAAGGACGTTAATGAGTTATTTTGAAAAACATAAAAAGGGATTTATCGGGACGATTGTTGTGCATACAATCGTTTTAATTTTGCTTCTGTTATTTGGTTTTTTCACCCCACTGCCATTACCCGGAGAAGAAGGAATTCTGGTGAATTTTGGAAACTCCAGTCAAGGGGCAGGCCCGAGAGAGCCGGCACCAAGCCGGAAAACTCCAGCTCCTGTTGTCAAAGAAGAAAAGAAAACGGTAACTCCTCCGGCTACAACGCCAACGCCACCTCCGTCTGCGGCCAAACAACCTGAAGCAAAAAAGGAGTTGCTAACGCAGGATTATGAGAAAACGGTAGCCTTGGAAGCGGCCAAAAAGAAGAAGGAAGAGGAGCAAAAACGGCAGCAAGAGCTGGAAAATAAGCGGAAACAGGAAGAACTGGAAAAACAACGGCAGAAAGATTTGGAAGCTCAGCGTCAAGCTGAATTGGAACGTGAGCGAAAGGAAGAGCTTGAGCGTAAACGATTGGCTGAAGAAGCTGAACGGAAGCGCAGGGAGGAAGAAGAGCGCAAAAGAATAGAAGCTGAGCAGCAAAAAATAGCAGAAATTAATAGTAGGGTGTCCAATGCTTTTGGAGCAGGAGGAGCTGGTAGCTCCGATTCAAAAAGTACCGGAGAGGGTGTTACTTTCCCCGGAGGAAACCAAGGCTCTCCGAATGGTTCGGCGAACTCAACCAACTATGGTGAGGGTGGTGGACAAGGAAACGGTATTTCATTCAGTCTGGCAGGACGTTCAGCTAAATCGTTGCCCAAACCGACCTATCCGGGAAATGAAGAAGGTGTCGTAGTGGTTCAGGTTACAGTGGATAAGTATGGAAAGGTAACTACTGCCGAGCCCGGGGCACGGGGATCAACAACCTACAATGCCCAGTTGCTGAATGCAGCCAAGCAGGCAGCCCTTAAGGCTAAATTTAATCTCGATGAGTCAGCCCCAGCCTTTCAGCAGGGAACGATTACGTATCGGTTTGTGCTGGATTAGATTTGATATCTGAAGGTTTGAGGAATTTGGAATGAATGGTTATTCATTCCAAATTTCCCAGGCTTTGATGGCTTGAAGATGCAACATCTCCAGGCCATTTTTTATGCTCGCTCCTTTAGCCTTTCCTTTCTGCAAAAACAAGGTTTCTTCCGGATTGTAAACCAAGTCGAAAAGAACATGATTTGGAGTGAGAGATTCATAAGGAATCGACGGGCAAGTATCTACTTTAGGGAAAGTTCCAAGCGGTGTTGCATTAATGATAATGAGGTGGTCCTTTATCAGTTGCTCGTCAATCTGTTCATAGTTTAATTCCTTTGCTGATAAGCTCTTTTTCGTTGTGGCTGAAAGGTATTCAATGCCATGTTTATACAGGATGAATTTGACCGCTTTAGAGGCTCCACCTGTCCCTAAAATTAGTGCTTTCCGATGCTTCTCTCCTAACAGAGGGAGGAGTGATTGTTCAAACCCATAACAATCGGTATTGAATCCTTTTAGGATTATTTTTTCGGCTTTCCGGATAATTTTAATTGTATTGACTGCACCTACAGTTGCAGCCTCTTCGTCAATTTCATCCAGAAAAGACATAACATCCTGTTTGTAGGGAATGGTGCAATTCAGTCCGGCAATGTGATCATTTTCCTGAAAAATGGAAGGAAAAAGACTGATATCATCCAGCTCGAAGTTCAGATATTCGTGATTGTTAAGGCCCTCTTTTTCAAATTTTTCGGTAAAAAAACGTTTGGAAAATGAGTGCCCCAAGCGGTAACCAATTAATCCGTAAGTTTTCATTTCTGGAGTTTTTTGGATAAACCTTCAACAACAAAGATCAACGCAAAACCGGCCACAGCAAGGCTAATGGCGCCTATTAAAAGCGGTTGGTTGCCTGTAATTACTTCGTAGTTGGTTGGTAAAATGTTCTGCTCAATTAGTGGTTTGAGCTCTCCATGACGATCGACAAAGGTTTCTACCACTTCTTTCCAGGGCCAGACTTTGTTCAAAGAGCCAATCATAAAACCGGCCAATAGTGCAATGGTCAGATCATAGTAGCGTTTGAGCAGCCAGCTAAGCAAGTTCGAAAACAGAATGATTCCGATACTGGCACCACCCAGAAAAACGGCAATAACTGGTAAATTAAAGCTTGAAACGGCCCCCAAAATAAATTTGTACATACCAAGTAAAACCAAAATGAAACTGCCTGAAATGCCTGGCAGGATCATAGCGCAGATAGCGATGGAGCCCGACAAAAAGACAAAGGTGTAGCTGGTGTGGGCTTCGGATGGTGTGATGACCGTTATTAAGTAAGCAATTACAGCACCGGTTGCCAGCGAAAGAAAAGTAGAAGCTTTCCATTGGGCAATATCTTTACCTACGTAGATTGCCGAAGCAATAATCAACCCAAAAAAGAAAGACCAGATCAGAATTGGGTGGTGGTTAAGCAGGTACTCAAGCCCTTTGGCTAATGAAAGTACACTAATGCCGATGCCAAGTACCACGGCTAGTAAAAAGTTGCCGTTTACGGCATTCCAGAAATCCTTAAATTTTCCGGTGAAGAATAATTGCAGGGTCTTAAAGTTAACAGACTTGATGGAGTTGATTAATTCCTGGTAAATTCCGGTAATAAACGCAATGGTACCTCCGGAAACCCCCGGAACCACATCAGCGGCTCCCATTCCCATTCCTTTCAGTACAATCAGAAGATATTCTTTTATTGATCGGTTCATTTTTTCCTTTTTTTTTTGATGAAAGGCAAAAATAGGTCAGGAATTATGAAAAAGAAAGACTTGATGAATATTTTAGGTGAATTTGATTTGAATCAATAAGAATTGGTAGTCTGATTTTAGGATTTTAACATATTAACCGTATGGCAGGCAACCACGGCAGCCGTTTCAGTCCGTAGCCGACTTTCTCCTAAGCTAACCGGTATGAATTGTTTGTGGATTGCTTTGGCTACTTCATCTTCGGAGAAATCGCCTTCTGGTCCGATGAGAATCAAGTTGGATCCACTCTCACTTAGCTCATCTTTTAGCTCTTTCTTATTTTGCTCGTAACAATGAGCAATAAATTTTTTCCCTTCAAAGTCAGTGTCAAGTAAAGTTTTTAAAGGAGTAAGCGGGTTTAATTTTGGAAGATAAGCTTTGAGTGACTGTTTCATGGCAGAGATAATCACCTTTTGTAAGCGCTCGTCTTTTATGACTTTTCGTTCTGAATGGTCACATAAAACCGGGGTAATTTCATCAATTCCAATTTCGGTGGCTTTTTCCAAAAACCATTCAAAACGATCGATATTTTTAGTTGGTGCAACTGCCAGGTGCAAGTAATGTGTGCGCTTATTATACTCGCTTATTTTCTTAATGATTTCAACCTGACACCTTTTGGGATGTGCATCGCTGATTTGAGCCTCAAAGAAGTTTCCTTTTCCATCAATAAGCTGGATAACATCACCGGCTGTTAACCGAAGAACGCGAACAGCATGTTTTGATTCTGTTTCATCTAAACAATAAGTAGACTCGCTGATGTCGGGCGTGTAAAAAAGCTGCATATTCAATATTTTTGGCAAAAGTAGCGAAATATTTTTTTGACAGAAAGAAGCACTATACAATTAGAATCCCCGGAGATCAATATGAAGTCCGGGGATTCTAAACCTTAAGTTTACACTGAAAGGGTGGCTATTTAAGCATTCGTGGAATAAGGTGGAAAGCCAGGTCGCCTCCGCGTGCTGAAACACCTTCCCATTCGTCAACATCAAAGTCAACACCAACTGTAGAGCATGTTGGCATATCACTATTAAATAGCTTAACCAGATTGTTGGTCAGATGATAAACCATAGGATTATGCCCAAACACAAAAACAGTTTGTATGTCATTTGGTATTTCACGCAAAAGGTCAATAAATTCTTGCGTGGTCATTCCCTCATATAAGTCTTCTTCGAGTTGGATTGAATTGAGAGGATAACGAAAATTATCAGCATATATTTTGGCTGTTTTTAAAGCTCTTTTTGCTGGGCTTGAAATAATGAGATCTGCTTTTACGCCATCACCAATTAGCTTTAAACTAATTCGGTTTGCATCACTTTTTCCGCGGTCCCGAAGTTTTCGGCTAAAATCTTCATCGTAGCCATAAGGGACTGCTTTTGCATGACGAACAATCACAACTCTTTTCATGGGGTTAGATTTTGTATGTTTAACTATAAATATTACACTTCGTTTCGATTGTAAAATCGGGATAAATAAATGATTTTACAACTAAAATAACCCTATTTTTGACGACTACACGTTAATAAAATTTGCAATGAAAAGAATCGGATTGATATCGGATACCCATGGAAAACTAAGCAAACGAGTGGTTCGTTTTTTGGAAGAGGTTGATGAAATTTGGCATGCTGGAGACATTGGTTCCGAAGAATTAGCCGATAAACTGATGGAGTTGAAGCCGCTGCGAGCAGTCTATGGAAATATTGATGGCCATGTTTTGCGTCGGATGTATCCTGAGAATCTGCGTTTTTTTTGTGAAGAAGTTGATGTGTTGATGACTCATATTGGAGGCTATCCCGGACGCTATGAACCCCGCATCAGAAAAGCAATGTACGCTAATCCTCCTCAGCTCTTTATTTCTGGGCATTCTCATATACTGAAAGTTGTTCACGATAAGAAAATCAATACGTTACATATAAATCCCGGAGCTGCAGGAAATAGTGGATTCCATAATGTTTGCACAGCAGTTCGTTTTAAGATTGATGGAAAGAATATAAGTGACCTTGAAGTGTTAGAGTTCGAACGAACGAAATTCTAGAAAATAGACTATTCGGTATATATTACTACGTTATAGTATTAATAGACTATATTTGCAAATATAGTTTAAATGTTCTATTTTAGATGTGTGGAAAAGATAGCCGTCATATCGTCAGATATAATAAATTCATCACAATTTGATGAACAAGCCTTTTTGAACACGATGCATGTTCTTGAAGAGCCTGCCGGAACCTACTTAACCAATAAAGGGGAGCCTGTTTTATCAAGTAGAGGCGATAGCTTTCAGCTAATGACTGTTGATATTCAGCATAGTTTCATGAAATCGATTTATTTAAAATCCTTTTTTAAGAAGCAACAGGTCGGATTAAAAGATGAAAGAGAAAAAGCTCCTATCGATATCCGAATATCTCTGGCTGTTGGACTTGCCAAAGAAATACCAGATCATATTGGAAAATCGATGGAAGAACCTTTTGTGCTTTCAGGACGAGCACTTGACCAGATGAAAAAAAAAAAGCAAAGCTTTATTATTTCCACAAGTCATGAAGAGTATAATAAAGAGTTTGAGTTGATTTGCTCTTTTTTAGATCATCTTTTTAATGGATGGACGCTGGCACAGGCTGAAGTAATTTATTATCTTGTTCAAGGATATAAGCAGAAGGAAATTGCAGGTATACTGAATCTTTCACAACCTTCAGTAAGTAACCGAATTCAGCTTGCCAATTGGAACCTGATTGAGAAAACGAACAGGCGGTTTCTTGAGATTGTTGAAAAAATTGACGAATAATGGTTTTATTGCTTCGATTGTTAATTGCGCATTTGTTGGCTGATTTTTTGTTTCAGCCTGGCTCTTGGGTGACGGAAAAGAATGAACGCGGAATTAAATCGGTAAAATTACTCCTGCATGTGCTTGTTGTTACTTTTCTATCGGTCGTTTTAACATTGGACTATTTTTCATGGAAAATCCCCGTTTTTATATTCGTATTTCATTATTTGATTGACCTGGGAAAGATATACTTAAAGCCAGCCAAACTCAATCATTTGCTATGGTTCTTGTTTGATCAGCTGGTTCATTTGGTGGCAATAGTGGCTGTTGTTGCAATAACAAATCATTTTTCATTTGATTGGAAAATGAAGTTTACGGAGTTAGTTACCGACCCAAACCTATTGGTTTTAATTGTAGCCTATATTTTCGTCATTTGGCCATCCATGATTATTATTAGCCTGGCAACAAAACGATGGCAAAATCAAATAAATGAAGACGTAGAACCTAGTTTATCTAATGCTGGTAAATGGATTGGTATTTTAGAGCGCGTTTTAGTTTTGACCTTTGTATTGACGGCTCAGTTTCAAGCCATAGGTTTTCTGATTGCAGCCAAATCCATTTTGCGAATTTCGGTGAAAAGTGAAGCTCATGCCCGTTTGCTTTCCGAGTATGTTTTAGTGGGAACCTTTATCAGCTTTGCCATTGCTATTTTAATCGGGCTATCTGCTCTCTCCTTTTTGTAATAAACTGCATGGCAGTAGAATGCTGAGCTTTCACTCTACTCCATGCTGTCTTTTTCAGTCTCTTTTTGTTGCAACTAAAGTCTGGCTGTATGCCCGAATCAGCTTATTTCTGGAAGGCGCAGGCAATCCAATTATTTTGTTCTTTTATTTCAACTTTTCGTAGCCCAAGCTCTGTGGCTTTTACCAGAATATCCTCTAAATCTTCGTTGTAGAATCCGCTGACAATTAAAAGTCCTTCATCATTTAAAACAGAAACGTATTTTTCAATATCCTGAAGAATGACATTCTTTTGTATGTTTGCGAGAATGACATCAAATGTTTTTTCGCCGAGCAACTGGGCATCGCCTATAAGGGCCTCGAGGTTGGAGACATTGTTTAGTCTGGAATTCTCAACAACGGCTTCGAATGACCAACTGTCGATATCAATGGCTGTAACGTTGGCTGCACCCAGCATTGATGCGTAGATCCCTAAAATTCCGGTTCCACAGCCCATGTCCAGCACCGTTTCGTTTTCCAGATTGATTTCCGAAAGGTGGCTCATCATCAGGCTGGTCGTTTCGTGGTTTCCGGTTCCAAAAGCCATGTTGGGTTCAATTACAATTTCGTATTGAGCTTGCGGGTAGTCTTTGTGAAACGGTGCCCGAATCAGTACCTGGTTGTTGATTAACAATGGCTTGAAATAGTTTTTTTCCCATTCTTCGTTCCAGTTAATGTCAGGCATTTGCTCTTCCGAAAAATTTACCTGAAACGGAAGCATTGACAGGCAAGTTTCGATTGCTTCAGTGGAAACCTTATTGATTGGGAAAAAGGCATTGACCTCTTGCTCGGTTTCATCAAAGCTCTCAAAATCAAGTTCAGACAAGTAAGCTACCAGAATTTCACGGTTGGTTTCATTGTCTGGTGTAAGTTTAAAAGTGGCTTTCGTATATTTCATCTCTTTTGTTGTCTAATTTTGTACGAAGATAAAAAAAGCCATCCGGTAAAAACCAGATGGCTCATGATTATTTTTTGTTTCGCGTGCTGACTAGTAGGCGTTGATGATAGCCAGGAAGTCTTCAGCTTTCAGCGAAGCACCACCAATCAAACCACCGTCGATGTCTGGGTTAGCAAACAGTTCGTTGGCATTTTTAGGGCTGCAGCTTCCACCGTAAAGGATTGAAGTATTTTCAGCAACTTCAGCACCAAATTTGTCGGTAATCAATCCACGGATGAAAGCCAACATTTCCTGAGCTTGTTCTGAACTGGCAGTAACACCTGTTCCAATTGCCCAGATTGGTTCGTATGCGATAATGATTTTTGAAAAATCTTCAGCTGAAAGATTGAAAACTGTTTCTTCCAATTGCGTTTTTACAAAATCGTTTTGAGTTCCTGCTTCGCGAACATCTAAAGCCTCGCCGCAGCAGTAAATAGGAGTCAATCCGTTTTCCAAAGTTAAAGCTACTTTTTTGTTCAAAATTTCGCTTGTTTCACCGTAGTACTCACGTCTTTCAGAGTGACCTAAGATTACGTATTCTGCTCCAGTTGATTTTACCATAGAAGCTGAAACTTCACCAGTGTAAGCTCCTTTTGCTTCTGCAGCACAGTTTTGAGATGCTACACCAATACGGTTCGTGTCAACAGCATCAACAACACTTGTAATATGAGTGAAGGGAGTTCCCAGAACAACAACAACATCTTTAGCACCTTCTTTAGCTACTAATTCATTTACTGCTTTGGCTAGTTCAACACCTTCCTGAACGGTTGTGTTACATTTCCAGTTACCCGCAACAACTTTTTTTCTCATGATTTTTTATTTTGTGGAATGTAAAAATTGATTCAAAAAATATCGTCTCAAAAATAGGAAAAGCAGGCAAAACCACCTAACGAATCTTTCTCCAACTTTGGAATTTAACTTTAGGTTAAACCCGCTAAGTCAGAAAGTAAGAGTATGCCAACCCTCTTTTAAATAGTTGCTTAACGGGATGCCCATGCCTTTTACATCAATGTCCATTGCTTTCAATTTATCTACAACGCCATACATGTCAGCACAATAGTAGCATGCTTCAATTTTTACGCCTGATTGCTGCATGGTTTTGATGTAGTCTTGAAGCATCTTGTTTTCGGTTAGTAGTTTGGCAGAAGGGCCCCAGACAATCAATACAACTTCGTCAAACCATCCTTGTTTTTTGGCATTGTTGGTATACATGAAGCACACTTTTTCAGCAACTTCCGGATCGCCGCTGGTCCATAGCACTGCCAGCTTATTGCTGTTATCGTCAATTGTTTCGAGTTTGGTTGCAAAACTGTTGCCAGAAAGCGTCAGAACAGTGATTAGTACAAGTAAATAACTTTTCATGATTGCTTAATTTTGTGGGTTTCAGCTTAATTTAGAACTAATGTATGGAAAATCAAAATCAGGTAGGATAGGGAGGTTTGTCGTAGTCCTATTTTGTGCGGAATTTTGGTTGTGAGTCTTAATTTGGAGCTATGATAAACATATTTTGTTGGCTACGCACTTCAAACTTTTTATGAGTAACTTTACCCACTTGCACGTAAAATGAATTGAGAGGCATGGAAATGGTTGAAAACGATTTGAATATTACCCTGGTACAATGCGATTTGTTTTGGGAGCAACCCGCTGAAAACCGGAAACATCTGACTCGCTTGCTGCATGATTTGCCGGAGAATACGGATTTGGTGGTTTTCCCAGAGATGTTTGCCACCGGGTTTAGCATGCAGGTTGTGCAATGGGCCGAGCCAATGGATGGAGAAACCATTGCCTGGATGAAGGAATTGGCAATTGCCAGGCAGGCATCGATAGCCGGAAGCTTGATGATTCATGAGGGTGGTTCGTTTTTTAACCGGTTTGTTTTTGCACATCCTGATGGAAGAGTCGACTATTACGACAAGCGGCATCTTTTTTCGATGGGAGAGGAGCATGTTCATTTTACGGCAGGGCAAAACCGAAAACTGATTCAAATCAAATCTTTTCGAATTCTGCCTCAGGTTTGTTACGATTTGCGTTTTCCGGTATTTAGCCGCAACCGGCAGGACTACGATTTGTTAATCAATACGGCCAACTGGCCCGCTCCCCGCCGCGAAGTATGGCAAACGCTGCTAAAAGCCCGGGCCATTGAAAACCAAGCGTATGTTGCCGGCGTGAATCGAATTGGTCGCGATGCCAAAGGCATCAACTATAAGGGCGATAGCTGCCTGGTGGACGCAAAAGGAAAAATCATGTTGATTGCAGAAGAGAATAAAGAGCAGCTGCTTCATGCTAAACTCTCTAAAAGTTCGCTGGAGCGCTTTCGGAAAAATTTTCCAGTACTACCTGATGCCGATGATTTTCAATTAAATTCAGAGTCGTAAATTGCAGGTAATTAAAGGAATATGCTTTTAATAGACAATTTACATTCGCCATCAACTATGAATTTAGTTTGAAAACTAAGAAATTAGTTGTAGGTTTGAGTTGGAATTCCAAATCAGTATTCATTTAAACTCAATTGTATGAAAGCAAAAAACGAATTAACAAGCAAAGAGCCTTTTCCCTAGCGCATTTTTTTTAACCAATAAAACTAAGAGTTTAGTTTATGAACTATATTTCTAGTTTTGTGGCTTGATTTTTGTTATTGATTCAACCTATAAAAATTGACCCCATGAAAGAATTGACCAAAGCCGAAGAACAAGTGATGCAACTACTCTGGAAAAAGGAGAAAGCCTTTGTAAAGGAGTTGATTGAGCAGATGCCCGAGCCAAAACCCGCGTACAACACAGTTTCAACCATTGTTCGCATATTGGAGAAAAAGGGCTTTGTAGGTTACGAGGCTTTTGGAAAGACTCACCGGTACTTCCCACTCATCAGCAAAAAGGAGTATACCCGAAAATACATGAAAACCTTTATGAAAGGCTATTTCAGTAATTCCTTTAAGGAAATGGTTTCCTTTTTTGCCCGCGAAGACAATATGAGTATTGCCGAGTTGGAAGAGCTCATGAAAGAAGTTGGAAAAGATTTGGAAAACGAAAAAGGTAAAAACGATGAATAGTTTTATTAACTACATTCTGGAGTCGGGGATTAGCCTAGGAGCTTTATCTCTTATCTACTTTGTGTTTTTGCGGCATGAAACGTTTTTCAAAACCAACCGCTTGTTTCTGCTTTTTGCCGTTGTATTTTCCAGCTTGCTGCCTTTGCTGCATTTCAAAATCTATGGTTCAGGCGGAGTGGTGGCCTTGGAAAATTCCGGAGCCACCAACATGTTGGAAGCCATTACGGTTAGCAGTTCTGCTGTTTCCAATTCTTTGATTGGCTGGATTTCAGCCAGTCAGGTAATTATTGGAGGCTATTTTACGATAGCTGGTTTGATGGCTTTGGTGGTTGCCTGGCGCATTTACCAGCTGGTTCGGGTGATTCGGCAAGGAGAGCTCGTTTCCAAACATGGAATCAATTACGTTTATATCGATGACAATTCAAGCCCGTATTCCTTCCTCGATTATTTGTTTGTGAGCCGAAACCTGGAAACGAAACCCGGGTGGGAGAAGATGCTTGCACACGAATGCGAACATATTCGCCAGGGACACACGGTGGATATCTTAATACTTGAACTGATCAGTATTATTCAATGGTTCAATCCATTCTTCTGGTTGCTTCGGAGAGTGATCAAGGAAAACCATGAGTATATGGCTGACCAGGCAGTATTAAATAAAGGAGTGGCTATAAATCATTACAAGGAAATATTAGTCACCCAGTTTATTGGCGAACAATTTTCGATTGCCAATAATTTCAATTCTTCCTTAATCAAATCAAGACTAAAAATGATGACAAAAATAAAATCTTCCAAGAAAGCGAATTTCCGCTATTTAATCGGATTGATGACGGCCATAACGCTGGTGTTGGTTTTTGCCTGCGAAAACAAAGAGACAGCATTGGTTGAACCTGAAAGCGATTTTGAACTGCGGTCGGCAACGAGCGAACAGCCTTTAATCATAATTGACGGAGAACTGGCAGGTAAAGAAGCAATGGATCGGCTGGACCCGAAAGATATTACCAGTGTGAATGTCGTTAAGCAAGCTGATGATGTCTATATCCAAAAGTATGGCGACTTGGCCAAAAACGGGGTGATTGAAATTACCTTGAAATCCGGGGCAATGGATGCTCAAAATACCGATGTAGATGACGTTGTTGTTGTGGCGTATGGTAATTCGTCGCCTGAATCGTCTGATCCTGTTTTCCATGTGGTTGATGAAATGCCTGAATTCCCGGGTGGAGAATTGGCCTTGCGCAAGTTTATTGCGAGGAATATTAAGTATCCTGTTTCAGCGAAGGAAAATGGCGTTCAGGGCAAGGTTTATGTAACTTTTGTGGTCGAAAAAGATGGTTCGGTTGGCCGCACCAAAATTGCAAGAGGTGTTGATACCGCACTGGACTATGAAGCTTTACGCGTGATTAACCAATCACCCAAATGGACCCCTGGAAAGCACAAAGGGGAGCTCGTTGCTGTGTCGTTTACGGTGCCCATTAATTTTGTTTTAGAATAAGTGATTAAAGGGACTTTGGCATGCCGGGGTCCCTGTTTTTTTTCATACCGAATAAGCCATGTTCAGAAAATCAGTCTTCCTGTTGCTTTTGCTACTCCCTTTTTTCGGGAAAGCTCAAAAAATCGATATCCTCTTGTTGAATCAGAAGTATCCTCAGGCTTTGGAAACTATTGACGCTGCCTTGAGTGAAAAGCCAACTGCCGAGCTGTACTTTAAGAAAAGTATGGTGCATCAGCGGCTGATGGATTACCCGGCAGCTTTAGCTGATTTAAATGCGGCCCTGAAACTTGACTCACTCAACGTAACTTATCTTCGGGGACGGGCAGACCTTTTTCAGGCCATGGGAAACAATACAAGGGCGGTGACTGATTTTCAGAAAGCCTTGACGATTGCTCCCGATGATTTGTTGTTGAAATACGAATTGGGTAAAGCCTTCTTGTTTCTGAACGATTATAGCCAAGCGTTTCAAACGTTCGAAGAAATTCAGGCGGTTGATTCAACCAATGTGATGTTTAATAAATACAGTGCTTTAGCGGCCTCTAAAGCTGGCCGAAAGAAGCGGGCCATGCATCTGTACGAGAAGTATCTGATTCAGAATCCGGATGATCTGAGTGCGTACTTAAATCTGGCTGCTATTTATGAGAAGGCAAATCAGCCAAACAAGTGTATGAATCTTTTGGCGATGGCACATTATCGCTTTCCGGATAGTCGGGCTATTCATTTAAAACGGGCGAATACCGCTTTTGTCAATAAAAAGTACCCCATTGCACAGCACGTTTATCAATCGTTTATGGCCCGGCACGATACCACTCTGTCCGTTTACCTGAACTATGGTATTTGTCTTTACCATAACAAGCACACGGAGCATGCCTTAGAAGTTCTGGAGGCTTGCTATGCGGAAAGCCCCAGCGATGTTTACATCAATTTTTATTTAGGAGTTGCTCATAAACGGCTGGATCATTATGAGCTGGCGGCAAATTACCTTGATTTTGCCATATTCATTTCCATTCCTGAATTTCATCCGGAAATGTATCATCATTTAGCACAGGTGTATGGTTCGCAGCGTGAGTTTGAGAAGTCGATTGCCTGTTATGAAAGAGCGTATGAGTTGGACTCTCGAAAAGTAGAGGTCTTGTTTGAAATAGCAACCACCTACGAAGAATTCAATTTTAACAAAACACTGGCATTAAATTACTACCAGTCGTATTTGAAAGAAGCGGGTGAGGAGGCTGAGAATGCCTATTACGCGCTGGATCGGATCAAACGGATCAAGGAAGACCTTTTCTTTGAAAAGTAGTTTTACGCGTCAGCCAGCAATTGAATGGCTTCCTGCTTCAGAACAGTGGGCAATTGAATTTTCCGGCGTTCGATGCTGAGCAGCCATTTGCGAATATCTTCACTGTCGAGGGTGTAAAGTACATCGCGAAACTCATCGATTTGATCATCCTGATAAGCATTGGAATCAATTCCCTGAAAACGATCCAGTTCTTCATCCTCGTAGTATACGATTTCATCCGGGTTCTTCAGCATCTCCTCAAAATCGCACACCTCATGCGCGCCACAGCAATCCAAGGCGACGTTCACATTTTCTTTCTCTTCCTCGTTCCGGGCATTCTTTTTTCCGAAGTGATTAGAAAGCCAGGTGCCCCCGATCAATAGAATAAACAAGGCGGCAATAATTCCAACTAAAACCAGCATAAGCTATATATCTCAATAAGTCTCTTTTTCTAAAATAAAAAAGAGGGTCGGCATTCAACGCTCTTTTCAGCAGACAAAGTTAATACGAAAAACAGAACCTGATGTGCCTGTGAGGGATTTCTAACAATGGCTTAACTTTAAGCTCAAACCAGACTGTAAGGAACACTTTGTATTTAACAGAAATACGACTGTCAGTTTTGTTGGTGATCGGTTTGTTTGCCACATTTCTTCGGCGCAGAATAAGGCATCCCGCCAAAAAACAATTATCTTCGCTAGCCCAAATTTCAAGACTATGAATATGCAACTCATACAACGATTAGCAGCTCAATTTCAGTTACCAATCAAGCAGGTGGAAAATACTGTCAAACTTCTGGATGAAGGAGCTACCGTTCCTTTTATTTCACGTTACCGCAAGGAAATGACGGGGAGTTTGGATGAAGTTCAGATTGGTGATATCAAGGAAGCGAAAGCCCGTTTGGAAGAATTGGCCAAGCGGAAGGAAACTATCCTGAAAACCATTGAAGAACAAGAGCTGCTGACTGATGAGTTGAAAGCCCGCATTGAAAATTGTTTTGATGCAACTGAGTTGGAAGACATTTACCTGCCGTATAAGCCCAAGCGAAAAACCAAAGCTTCGATTGCACGGGAAAAAGGTCTGGAGCCTTTGGCCAAAATTATGATGAAGCAAGACGAGCGCGACTTGGAAAATCGGGCGTATGCTTTTGTCAAAGGCGAAGTGAACTCGGTGGAGGATGCCTTGTCAGGCGCCCGTGATATTATTGCCGAGTGGGTGAATGAAAACGAGAAAGCACGAAATATGGTGCGTCAGGCTTTTGCGCAGGGAGCTTTGATTAAAAGTAAACTGGTTAAAGGAAAAGAAGAGGAAGGCATTAAATACCGGGATTACTTTGAATGGGAAGAGCCTTTGAAGCGTTGTCCTTCGCATCGCTTGCTGGCTATGCGCAGAGGGGAGCAGGAGGGGGTTTTACGGATTTCGGTGTCGCCGGATGAGGAGGCTGTCCTGGAGCGTCTGAATCGTTTTTTTGTTCGGTCGGGTAATGCCTGCGGAGAACAAGTCAAGCTGGCGGTTAAGGACAGTTATAAGCGGCTGCTTTCATCGGCCATTGAAACCGAATTTGCCCAGGCAGCGAAGTTGAGTGCTGATCAGGAGGCAATTCAGGTATTTGCTGAAAACCTTCGGCAATTGCTGCTTGCTGCACCACTTGGACAAAAGCGGGTGCTGGCAATCGATCCTGGTTACCGAACGGGCTGTAAGTTGGTTTGTCTGGATGAGCAGGGGAACTTGCTGCACAACGAAACCATCTACCCCAACAAACCCCAAGAGGAAATCAAGCAATCGGCCCGTAAAATTACTTCACTGGTAAGTGCCTATCAAATTGAGGCTATCGCCATTGGGAATGGAACAGCCAGCCGGGAAACAGAGCATTTTATCAAGAAATTGCACTACGATCGCGATCTGAAAGTTTTTGTTGTTTCTGAAGATGGGGCATCGATTTATTCAGCATCGAAGGTGGCTCGTGAAGAGTTTCCAAGTTATGATGTGACGGTACGTGGTGCTGTTTCTATTGGGCGCCGCCTGATGGACCCTTTGGCCGAGTTGGTAAAGATCGATCCTAAATCGATTGGGGTGGGACAGTACCAGCACGATGTTGATCAAAAGTTATTGAAAAACAGCCTGGACACGGTGGTTGAATCGGCCGTGAACAAGGTTGGGGTCAACGTGAATACGGCTTCGAAGCACTTGCTAACCTATATCTCGGGCCTGGGGCCGCAACTGGCGCAAAATATCGTTGACTTCCGGAAAGAGAACGGCGCTTTCAAAGCCCGGAAAGAGTTGCTGAAAGTGCCACGAATGGGCGCGAAGGCCTATGAGCAGTCGGCCGGTTTCTTGCGTATTGCGGATGCCCAAAATCCGTTGGATAATTCAGCCGTTCACCCTGAATCTTACCATGTGGTTGAGCAAATGGCCAAAGATTTGAAATGCAGCATTGTTGATTTGATGCAATCCGAAGAACTGCAACAGGCTTTGGTGTTGGAAAAGTACCAAACGGAATCGGTCGGATTGCCTACTTTAAAGGATATTCAGAAGGAATTGGCCAAGCCCGGACGTGACCCCCGTAAAAACATAAAAGTGTTTGAATTTGCCAGTGGCATTTTTAAAATCGAGGATTTGCACGAAGGGATGGTGCTTCCGGGGATTGTCACCAACATCACTAAGTTTGGCGCTTTTGTGGATATGGGTGTGAAGCAGGATGGTCTGGTGCATATCTCTCAACTAGCTGATCGCTTCGTAAGTGATCCAAATGAGGTGGTAAAACTACACGAACATGTGAAAGTAAAAGTCCTCGAAGTGGATATCCCCCGAAAACGAATTCAGCTAAGCTTGAAAGATGTAGACCAAAACTAGTATTGCTGGGGAATAAGTACCCAGCAAATAAGATAAATTAGTAATCCCGGAAAACCTGCGCTAAGGATAGATACAACAACATAAATTACCCGCAACAAAGTCGGGTCAATGTTAAAGTACTCGGCAAAGCCGGCAAGTACGCCGGCAATTATCTTGTTCCTGGAACGGGTTAACCGTTTTTTTGGGGCATTAATAATTTCCATTGGTTTTAGTCTTCGTCGTCTTCATCAAAAAGGTTCTCTTGACTCTCGAATTCCGCTTCAAGATATTCTTCTGCTTGTTCCAGCAGTTGTTTGATAAGCTTTTCTGATTCAGGCACATCACTTAGCCAGTGAACCACTTGGTTTGACCAGAAGTCTTCAATGTCACTTTCAACAATGAATTTAGGTACTTCAGTGTGAACCACGAAAATTGTGTCAGGTGTTTCCTGAGAATTGTCTGCAAGTAAAAATTTTGGTAGCATAGCTTTTTTGCTTAATTGTTTAAAAGCAAATTTATGGAAAAAAACGGTTTGCATTCTGCTTTCCCTGAGATTTTTGAATTAAAATAATTCCTGCAAAATTCGGCTTTAATGTTACGATTTGAAGAAAATAACAGGTTTCTGCTATTTAATTTTAACAAAAGCAAACGATGTGTTATATTTAGTGCCCTAAGCTAAACGGCAACTATGAATAAACTGAACGATCTCCTTTCTCTTATTGACGGATATATCGGCGGAAGCCAGTGGTTTGTTTTCTTTTTACTGGGTACAGGCCTGTTTTTCACCTTTTACTTACGATTTCCACAATTTCGATACCTCAAATCTGCTTTCCGCATCGTGCGCGGAAAATTTGACCGCGAAGGTGATGAAGGCGACACCTCACATTTTCAGGCCTTAACCACGGCACTCTCCGGCACGGTGGGAACCGGAAACATTGCTGGTGTGGCTCTGGCCATTCATTTGGGCGGACCGGCTGCCCTGTTTTGGATGTTGGTTACTGCCTTGTTAGGAATGACAACGAAGTTTGTGGAAGTAACTCTTTCGCACAAGTATCGGGAAAAAGCAGCGGATGGAACAATGGCTGGCGGTCCGATGTATTACATGAAAAATCGCCTGAATATGAAATGGCTGGCAGGCCTGTTTGCCGTGGCCACTATTTTTTCGTCCTTCGGAACCGGAAATTTGCCGCAAATTAATTCCATAGCCAATTCGGTGCATGCCACCTTTGGCATCAATAAAATTTTGACTGGTGCGGTTTTGGCCTTGTTGCTGGGGTTTGTAATCATTGGCGGAATCAAACGGATTGCCAAGGTTACTTCACGCTTGGTGCCCTTTATGGCAGTAATTTATTTTGTCGGGGCCGTTGCGGTTATCCTTTATAATTACCAAAATATTGTTCCTTCTTTTGTTGCCGTTTTTCGCGATGTATTTACGGGTACTTCAGCAGCGGGTGGCTTCTTAGGAGCTAGTTTTGCTTTCGCCTTCAACCGGGGGGTTAATCGGGGCTTGTTTTCCAATGAAGCCGGACAAGGTTCTGCACCTATTGCTCACGCGGCAGCCAGAGCACACGAGCCGGTTTCGGAAGGTTTAGTCGCTCTGCTGGAACCATTCATTGATACGATTATCATTTGTATGCTAACCGGTTTGGTGATTCTGTCATCAGGGGTTTGGACCGAAAAAATGGAAAATAAGTTTCAGGAAGCTGATTTGGAGGTACTGGCCGGTTTTTACGATGAAGGTGAGGAGTCGGATAGGGAGCAAATTGCTGATTTTTTGCTGGGAAAGAGAGAACTACCTTTGTTTACGGGCGACCTGGAAGTGATTGATGGTAAAATTATCACTGAGGTAACCCTTTTGCATGCCCGCTCGGTGGCCGATGAAGTGCTTGTGCATAAAGATGGCGGCGTTTTTTCTGGCAGACTCCCGGTAATGGAAGGACATATTCCTCTGGATAATAGGATTGAGATTGTCGGAAAGTCTTTGATACACAGTGCACCGCTGACCACAGAAGCGTTTACCAAAAGTTGGTTTGGCGACTCCGGGCGCTATATTGTGGCTATTGGCTTGTTGTTGTTTGCTTTTTCCACAGCTATCTCCTGGTCTTACTATGGAGGGAGGGCCGTAACTTTTCTCTTCGGAATAAAATGGGTTGTTTATTTCCGGATGGTCTATGTGCTTGGTTTTTTTGTGGCCTCTTTTATGGACACAACCATTGTCTGGACATTTTCAGGAATTACCATAGCCATGATGACGATTCCTAACTTGTTTGGAATTTTGATGTTACGCAAAGAAATGAAGTCAGAAGTGAATTCCTTCTGGAAAGAGTATTCCGATTTCTTTGGAGAAAAATAGTTGGAATCATTAATTAGTCTATTTTTGTCATATTCTTTTTGATAAGTATGAAAAATGATTTAGATAAACTATCACTTTTGGTAGTTGATGACAGCCCAATCAATCAGCGGGTTGTTACCATGTCCTTGAAAAACACGATGGGTGAAATTGATTCAGCCCAGAATGGAATGGAGGCTTACAAAATGTACTGTGAGAAGCATTACGACATTATTTTGATGGATGGTCGGATGCCCATTATGGATGGCTATGAAGCCACTCAAAAGATTCGGAATTACGAAAAGGAACAGGCGCTTGAAAACCAAGCCGTCATCATTGCTTTGACCGGAAGTGATACCGATCAGGAAATGAAAGCCTGTATCGATTCGGGGATGAATGCCTGCATGCTGAAACCTTTTCGGGTTCATGAATTTCTGCAAATCCTAAAAGATTTTAACTGAGATTCTATTGTTAGACCTCACATCTTTCTATTTTTGCCGAACAATTAAAGGTAATGGCAAAAATATATCCTCAAAATTTTGAATCAAAAATTGGTTTCGATCGGGTTCGAAGCTTACTTAAAGAGAATTGTCTGGGATCGCTCGGAAAAGACCGGGTGGATGAAATAGACTTTTTAACGGACTTTGATACCATCCAGCAAGAATTGGCTTATGCCGATGAATTTATGCGGCTGATGGCGGAAAATGACAATTTCCCAACCAATTATTATTTTGATTTGCGTCAATCGCTTGCCAAAATTCAAACGGAAGGACGTTTTTTGGAAGTGAATGAGTTGTTTGACTTGAAACGATCCTTGGAAACCATTACAGCAATTGTTCGTTTTCTGAGTCAGCAAAAGGAAGAACTTTATCCGAACCTGAAAGCACTGGTTCGTCCTGTTCAGGTGTTCCCATACCTAAAAGATCGAATTGATCAGATCATAACCCAACACGGAAAGATTAAGGATCAGGCTTCGCCCGAACTGGGGCGGATTCGTAGAGAATTACTGAGCAAGCAAAGCAATGTATCCAAACGCCTGCACAGCATTCTGAGGCAAGCGCAGCGCGATGGACTGGTGGACGAGGATACTTCAGTCTCCATTCGCGACGGGCGTCCGGTCATCCCGGTTTCTTCGGCAATGAAAAGGCGATTGAATGGGATTGTGCATGATGAGTCTGCCACCGGGAAAACAGCCTACATTGAACCGGCAGAAGTGGTGGAGATCAACAATGAAATTCGGGAACTGGAGTATGCTGAAAAGCGAGAAATTGTGCGTATCCTTATTGAGTTTTCAGATGATATCCGTCCTTACCTGAACGAGTTATTTGGCTTGTATGACTTCCTGGGAACTGTTGATGTAATTCGGGCAAAGGCACGTTTGGCCCAACGAATGGATGCCATAAAACCCTTCATGGAAGCAGGTCCGCTGCTATTATGGGAGAAAGCGGTTCATCCCTTGTTGCGCATCACCCTGGAGCGTGAAAAGCGCCCGGTTATTCCATTGAATATTGAGTTGAATCCGGAAAAACATTTGTTATTGATTTCGGGGCCCAATGCCGGAGGTAAATCGGTTTGTCTGAAAACCGTTGGTTTGCTGCAGTACATGTTGCAGTGCGGTTTGCTCATTCCGGTTGATGAAACCAGCCGAGCCGGGGTGTTCGATCAGCTTTTTATTGATATTGGCGATGAACAATCCATCGAAAATGATTTGAGTACCTACAGTTCGCACCTGATGAATATGAAACATTTTCTGAAATTTGCGAATGACCGAACCCTGGTGCTGATTGATGAGTTTGGAACCGGAACAGAGCCAATGATTGGTGGGGCTATTGCCGAGGCCATTCTGGACCAGTTGAATAAAGAGCGAACTTTTGGGGTGATTACAACGCATTATACGAATCTGAAGCATTTTGCCTCGTCAGCTGAGGGGATCGAAAATGGAGCTATGCTCTATGATAACCACCGAATGGAACCCCTCTTTCAATTGCAGATTGGGAAGCCCGGAAGTTCTTTTGCTTTCGAAATTGCCCGTAAAATCGGGATGCCGGAGTCAATCTTGCAGGAAGCGACCGAAAAGGTCGGGAAGGACCACATCAATTTTGATAAGCACCTGCGCGACATTGTGCGCGATAAACGCTATTGGGAGTCCAAGCGTATGCGTATCCGAAAGGTGGAGCGCAGTTTGGATGAACTGGCCGAAAAATATGAGCTGGACCTGAGTGAACTGGGTAAACAGCGCAAGCAAATTATTGCTGAAGCTAAAGAAGAAGCTGCCCGTGTATTGGCTGAAGCCAACAAAAAAGTAGAGAATACCATTCGTGAAATCCGGGAAAGCCAGGCTGAAAAGGAAAAAACCAAAGCCATTCGGAAGCAGCTGGCAACCTTTAAAGAAGCGGTGGAAGAGCCGGAAGAAGAAAACGACGAATGGATCAATAAAAAGATTCAGAAGCTGAAGGATAAGGAAAATCGTCGCAACCAACGTCGTCCGGAGCAAAAGGAGAAACCGAAAGTGACGCCTAAAAAAGCGAAGGATGAGCTGGAGCCTGGCGATAAAGTGAAGATTGAGGGCCAAAACAGTATTGGCGAAATTCTGGAAATAGGCGATAAGAATGTGGTGGTAGCCTTTGGACAGTTGCGAACCTCGGTTAGCCGCAAAAAGCTGCAGAAGGTGAGCAATAATGAAGCAAAGAAAGAATTGCGCGGCACCAACAGAACCCTGCCCAATGTCCACCGAAAACTGTCGGAAAAGCGAAATACGTTCAAACCCGAAATTGATGTTCGCGGCCAGCGGGCCGAAGAAGCGATTACCAATATCCAGGCGTTTTTAGATGAGGCAATTATGCTGGATGTGCATGAGCTTCGTATTTTGCACGGGAAAGGAAATGGTATTCTTCGGGAAATGATCCGTAACTTTCTGGGAGCTGATCCTGTTGTCCGATCCTATCGTGATGAGCACGTCCAGTTTGGCGGTGCCGGAATCACCATTGTTGAAGTCAACTAAATTGAGATACGATTGAAACAGGCAGCAGAGGTTTTGTGAAATCGTTGCATCCTCATCTTTTTTGCCTGTCAATTGTTTAGAATGAAAAGATTATAATCAGATAAATGTAAGCCAACCAGTAATGAGAAATTCAGTTCCAAGGGTAGCAGCAATTCATGATTTAAGTGGTTTCGGTCGTGCCTCATTAACCGTGGTCATTCCGATTCTTTCCTCCATGGGAATTCAGGTTTGTCCGTTGCCAACAGCTGTTTTGTCATCACACAGTGCTTACAAGGATTTGCACGCCATTGATCTGACCGATGAGCTGCAGCCCATGATTGATCACTGGAAACGCTTGAGTCTTGATTTTGATGCCATTTATTCAGGCTATCTGGGATCCGCCGGACAGGTGGATACCGTCAAGCAGTTTATCCATGATTTTTCGGGCAATCAACCGCTGGTTGTTGTTGATCCGGTGCTGGGTGACAATGGTGCGCTTTATTCGGCTTACACGCCGGCTATGGTGGATAAAATGAAAGAGCTGGTGACTTTGGCTGATGTGATTACGCCAAACCTGACTGAAGCGGCATTTTTACTTGGCGAAGTGCATCAACCGGAAATTGAGTTGTCGGAGATTAAGCAATGGGCCCGGCGACTGGCCGAAATGGGCCCCAATAAAGTCATAATCACCAGTGTGCCCGACCAAATGAAAAATAACAATACTTCGGTTGTGGCATTTAATCAAACAGACAACCGGTTTTGGAGGGTGAGTTGCGATTACATCCCGGCTCATTATCCGGGAACCGGCGATGCCTTTGCCAGTGTTATGGTTGGTTCGTTGCTGCAGGGCGACAGTTTGCCGATAGCGCTTGATCGGGCCGTGCAGTTCATTGCCTTGGGCGTGCGCGCCACCTTTGGACACAATGGACGAGCGACAGAGGGGATTTTGCTGGAAAAAGTTTTACCATCGTTAAATGCCCCGGTACAAATGAGTAGTTATCAATTATTGGATTGAAATGATGAAAAATATTCGATTGGTGGCCACCGATTTGGATGGCACATTTTTGAAAGATGACAAGTCGATCAGTGACGAAGATATTCAAATGCTGCAGGTGTTGGGTGAACGAGAAGTATTGCGCGTGGTTGCTACCGGCCGTAACTTCAAGAAAGTGCTTGAAGTGCTGCCCGACCATTTGCCTTTCGACTATGTGGCTTTCTCTTCCGGAGCCGGTATTTATGACTGGAAAAACCGGGAGCTGGTCTTTCGGCAGAACTTAAAGCGTGAGACCACCGAAGGTATTGTTCGTTTTTTGATTGATCGTGACATGAACTTTCACCTTTTTCGTGCAGTTCCTGAAAACTTTCGTTGTTGGTTTTACCGCGGAAGTCAGGCGTGTGAAGAGTTTGAGCGTTATTTTGACTTCCATAATTCCGTTTCAGAAGAGCTTCCTGTCAATCAACAGCTGGATAGCGATGCCTGCCAGTTTTTGGTTATTTTCCCCAATGATTTGGAAGCGTTTCTAGAAGCCAAGCAACAACTTGAGGCCCAGTTTGACGATATTAAAGTGGTGCGCACCAGTTCGCCCTTGGAGACTGGTTATATTTGGATGGAAATTTTTCACAAAGATGTATCGAAAGGCAATGCTGTGAAGTTTTTGTGTGAACAGAAGCAAATTCAGCATGACATGACCTTTGGAATAGGCAATGATTATAACGATTTGGATTTGCTCAATTTCACCTCGTATTCCTATTTGGTTGAAAACGGGCCCGAAGAATTAAAGCCTCACTACAGGAAAGCACTCTCCAACGAGAACAGTGCTTTTAGCCAAAGTCTGAAAAAATATTTGTAAGGCCGGGGTTCGAATTTAATCCTCCATTCCATCATTTGGAACGGGTTTATAATGCCGTTTTAGCCAAGTGGCCAATCCGTCAAGCCCAGGGAATAGCACCCGTTCGGTAATATTTGCCTGATCCAACTTGTCGCGTACTTCCCATTTTAATTCCTTCGGAATAATGATGCGTCGGTAGAGTTCGGGGTGGTTTACCAGCCATTCATCCAGGATGCTGGTCGATTGGCTCATGACCGAAAAAAAAGCGTATTGGTTGACAATGCGTTGATCGATGGAAGGGGGTTCAAAGAAAATGACTTGTTCTTTATCCATCTTCTTGTCAAAGTCGGATAGGGACATGATGCTTTCTTCCAGCATTTCAACAGTAAAGGCATTACACTTTTCTTCGCACAGCAAGTGGTTCAGCGGCTCCGAAACCATCTGGTTTACTTTTACAAAATCCACTTTCCAGATTACGCCGTCGAGGTCGAATTTTTCGGTGTTGGCGGTGGCAAAATGCATGGCAATAAATGGCGAATAGGTCCAGTCGAGCAAGCGGGTGGGGAGGCCATGATGTTGCGCCATCACCAGCGAACGCCAAAATGAAGCGCTAAGCTGTGCGTCTTTGGACAGGCTGTATTTTCGAAAATTGCGCAGCAAGTGGTACTCCAGCTCGGGGCGGTGGCCGCAATTACGAAGAAAGCTGTTTTTTAGCTCATAGTTTGAATCGGAAAGGCCCCGAAAGGCATAGTCGGAACGATAACGGCTCAAGTGTGGTTTCCACGAGTCATGGTAAACTTCTTCACACAACTCTTCCCAGCTGTGTACGACTTGATCATTCTGATGGAGCTTATAGGATTTCATGTTGTCCAAAGTTCATTAAAAAATTGGAATTTTGATTACGATTAGGCTTCAATTTTTTGAAGAGAGACCCTGCCAATGCCAATAGCTTTTGCAAACAAAAAAGACTCGCCACATGGACGAGTCTTTTTTGAATATGGGATGCTTTTCTTAAAGCAATTTCTTCAGTTCAGTTTCAATTTCAGTATAGAGTTTTTTGCTGACCGGAACAAGCGGCAAACGAACAATGTTTTTAAGCTTACCAGTAATTTCCATGGCTGCTTTTACGCCGCCAGGATTGCCCTCGCGGAACAAAAGTTTAAATAAATCAAGCATTTGCAAGTGCAGTTCGCGGGCCTCAGCAAACTGGCCATTATTGGCCAAGTGAATGAGTTGGCTGAGTTTTCCGGGCAGCACGTTGGCAATAACCGAAATAACGCCAATGCCTCCTACGGCAATGGTGGGCAATGCCAAAACATCGTCGCCTGAAATAACTCCGAACGTTTCGGGGGCGTACTTAACCATGCGCGAAACTTGCGATGAAATACCGGAAGCTTCTTTGATGGCGATGGCGTTGGGACAGGTTTTCGCAATTTCAACCGTTGTCTTTCCATCCATGTTTACACCGGTACGCGAAGGTACATTGTACAGGATGACGGGCACGGGGCTGGTTTTGCAAACCAGTTTGAAGTGCTCAATTAATCCTTTTTGCAAGGGTTTGTTATAGTAAGGGGTCACACTCAGAATTCCGTCAATACCGGTGAAATCTGTTTGCTGAATGGTTTGCATAATTTTGTATGGGTCGTTGCCGCCCATGCCCAGAACCAGTGGAACCCGTTTGTTTGTTTTGGATTTGATGCAGTCAACCACTTCTTTTTGTTCCTGTAACGACAAGGTGGGTGTTTCGGCAGTTGTTCCGAGAGCCACCAGGTAGTCCATGCCATTGCTAATCTGATCTTCCACAAGGTCTTCAAGTCTGTTGAAATCAATGGATGAATCTTCTTTAAAAGGAGTTACCAAAGCAACTCCGGCTCCTTTAAACGGGTGTGTCATGTTATGTTTATTATAGATTACTTTATACTTCTTGCTTAACCAATGATGGTTTATTTAGTTCATTTAAATAAAAAATTAGCTGTTCGGCCAGGTAGCTGGGGTCTTTACGGTCTTGAATGTCAATGCTCAAATCAAAGTAATTGGGTTCTGCATGGCTCCACCCAGCTTTGAAACGGGCTCGAGACAAGCATCGTAAGTACTGCATTTCAATCCCAGGGCATAGGCTGATATCTAACAGCAAATCAAAAGGCTGGTCTATAAAGCGACCAATTTCTGTTTTTTTGATTTTGCCAAACAGGGAAAAATCGTCCGGGCAAAAAAACACTTCACCACCAACGGATCCTGGCTGGTTTGAAAAGCACAAATTGCTAACTGAAATGCCAAGCTCGTTGAGTTGCTCGTTGAGCTGTTTAAACGCCTTAGCATCATCCGACTTCCAAAGAATGCCAGCTGTTTTAACCTGCTTCAGATTAAGGAACCGAATGGTTCGCTTTAGCTGTTTTTGCTTACGTTTTAATGACCAGGTGATGAATTGATTTTTTATACTCATAGCCTGAGGCAAAAATAACAATTTGTTTTTGATACAACGAGTCGGAGCAAACCAAATGTAAAAACTTGTTTGATAAAAGTTTGCTCGTTCTGCTTGCCTTTCCTTTAACTTTTCCAGTCTGTCTCAAAATCAGTTAATCAGGGCCAAAAATTCATCTTCTGAAAGAATTGGAATACCTAATTTTTCAACTTTCTGAATTTTAGATGGGCCTACATTGTTACCTCCTAGAAGGTAAGACGTATTTTTGGAGATGGAGCCCACGTTTTTGCCACCGTGCTGTTCAATCAATTTTTTCAGCTCGTCACGCGAATGTTTTTCGAAGGTTCCTGATATAACTATACTCAGTCCTTCCAATTTGTTGGTTCGTCCTTCCAAACTACTTTCATGTAACTTGAATTGAAGCCCTTGAGCTTTGAGCTTTGCGATGAGTTGTTGATTCGACTCGTTTTCGAAATACAAACGGATGCTTTCAGCTATTTTGCCACCAATTTCATCAATCTCAACCAGTTGTTCATAGCTTGAGTTGGTAATGGTGTCGATGTCCACCAGCTTGTTGGCCAGCTTTTTGGCTACCGTTTCACCCACAAATCGGATTCCCAGTGCAAAAAGAACCCGTTCGAAGGGAATTTCCCTGGACTGCTCCAGGCTCTTTAAAATACGATTGGCTGATTTTTCGCCCATGCGTTCGAGCGTAGACAGTTGCCCGACTTCAAGTTGGTACAAGTCAGCACTGTTGCCGATAAGCCCTTGATTGAAAAGGAGCTCAATGGTTTCCTGACCCAGTCCATCAATATCCATTGCCTTGCGGCTGATGAAATGTTCAATTTTACCTTTGATTTGTGGCGCACATCCGGTTTCATTGGGGCAATAGTGTGCCGCTTCGCCGTCGCGACGAACCAGCGGGGTATGACACTCCGGGCAGGCTTCGATGAACTGAATCTTTTGAGCTTCTGGCTTTCGGGCCGATTGGTCAACGCCAACGATTTTAGGAATGATTTCCCCTCCTTTTTCAACAAAAACGATATCCTCGAGGTGTAAGTCCAGTTTTTCAATAATATCGGCATTGTGTAGTGAGGCTCGCTTAACGGTGGTGCCTGCCAGCAACACCGGACTGAGGTTTGCCACCGGGGTAACAGCACCGGTACGCCCTACTTGGTAGCTAACCGACTCAAGCCGGGTGCTGACCTGCTCAGCCGTAAATTTATAGGCAATGGCCCAGCGTGGCGATTTGGCTGTGAAACCCAGGTTGTTTTGCAAACGACGTGAGTTAACCTTAATAACGATGCCGTCGGTAGCTACCGGAAGATCGAAACGAGCCGTATCCCAGTAGCTGATATACTCCAGCACTTCGTTCATGCTGCTGCACTTGCGGGTATGTTCTGAAATCTTAAACCCCCATTTACCGGCTTCCTGCAGGGTTTCGTAGTGTCCGTCTTCGGGGAGGTTTTCTCCCAGCAAATAATAGAAATAGGCATCCAACTTTCGTTTAGCTACTTCGGATGAGTTTTGCATTTTTAACGAGCCGGAAGCCGTGTTTCTAGGATTGGCGTACAACTGTTCTCCGGCTTCTTCCCGTGCTTTATTTAGTTCGGCAAACACCTGAAAGGGAAGTACCACTTCTCCGCGAATTTCGAACGATTCAGGGTACGATTTTCCTTTAAGCGTTAAGGGAATGCTTCGGATGGTTCGGGCATTGGCGGTAACATCATCTCCTTTTTCGCCATCACCCCGGGTTACAGCCCGCACCAATTGCCCATTTTCGTAGAGCAAACTGAGTGAGGCACCGTCAAATTTCAGCTCACAGGCATAGTCAAACTCATCGCCAATCAGTTTACGAATGCGGTTGTCAAACTCCAGTAATTCTTCTTTCGAGTACGAGTTGCTTAAGGATAGCATGGGGTACTTATGAGCCACCTGGGTAAATTCCTGGTTGCTGTCGCTGCCTACACGTTGTGTTGGGCTGTTAGGATCCTGAAATTCGGGATGTTCCTGTTCCAGCTTTTCCAGTTCTTTCAGCTTCATGTCGAAATCATAATCGCTGATTACAGGTGAGGAAAGGACATAGTATTTATAGTTGTGTTCTTCGAGCTCCTGCCGAAGTTGTTGGATTCTCTGTTGGATGGATTCAGTTGCCATATTTTCAAAATTTGGCCTAAAAATACGAAAACAAGTTTGGATGAAACGAGGCTGGGCTGGATACTTCTGCCTAAGCGCATAATTTTTTCAAGCGAAGTCGTCCGAAGAGAAGTTGTTTTCTCCTTTCGTGGTTGATAAGCAGTGCTTGCAGAAATTATGGAGTGGTGCTCGACGGTTTTTGCCGTTTGTTTTGAAAAGATCGTAAAAATTATTTAGTTCGCTATTGCTGAAGCACCATAAATGTTATTTGGTATGCAGTAAATGAGCTGGTTGGTTCAAACATTGCCAAGGCAGTTCAAAATAAACCAATAGATCAATAATTATGCACAGGATCTTTTTAATAGTTTCAATTGTACTTGTAGTACTTACACTTGTTAGCAGCGATAAAGGGGAGGCATTTTCGTTATCTCCACGCTATATCATGGTTTTGCTTACCATTATTTGGCTGCTTGTTTGGGCGGGTGCAGCAATCTTTAAAAAGATTCTGCCGGTCAGTTCTTTAACGGGAATCCTGAGCGTTTTGGGTGGAATTATGTTGGTTGTGACTTCAATTTATGTGTACAACAAAGTGGATAAAAAGAAGCGTGAGAAGGCAAGGGCCGCTGTAGAAGAGTTTTTAGAGAAGCAAAGGGTTAAGTATGAAGAAAAAGAGTTGATCGAAAATTTTGCTGTAACTCTTCCCAAAAACCAAGATTATAAAATAGACTCACTCAAATTTACTTTGAGCTTAAAAAATGATTCTCTGGTTAGAAATTCTGAGATCAGCCTGATTGTTTTTGTAGAGACGAAGAACGAAAATGCCCTACCTTATGAGCACACGCTGTTTTGCGAATATATGACTGTTCATCTTGAAACCGACACGGTGCGAAGTTACCAACTTGAGGTGCCGGTTGAAAGTATTCAATACAGTGTCGTAAGTTTGAAGAAGAAGTTTGGGAATAAGGTAAAACTGGATTATGCAATTTATATTGAAGGTGATAATTACATCATGGGCGGACGCGTGAGACCAGGGATTTGTCTTACTTCTTTATCCCGGGAAACGCTGCAGGCGAGAGATTATTGCTTAAATGGTTACCCTTACGCAGGTTCTTATCCTTCGCTATCAGAGCCATCGTTAATGCTGGACACAATCCTTGAACTGGATCAATTGCTTACAAAATAAGACGAATAGCACCTTTTTGAACAAACTGAATTATTTGGAGTTTGCCCCGAAAACATCTTCCGGAAATAAATGAATCAAAATTAGTTTCTTTGTATGACTAATTTCAGCATTGGCACAAATGGATTGGCTTCCCAAAGGCAGATTGGTGCTAAAAGCGAAATGAAAGAAGAAAAATTTTTAATCCCAAATACGATTGAATCATGAAACGAATAATTTCAACAACAAATGCCCCTGCAGCGATTGGCCCTTACAGTCAGGCCGTAGAAGTTAACGGAACCTTGTATGTTTCAGGCCAAGTGCCACTTGATCCGGCTACGGCAACTGTGGTAGAAGGTGGCATTGCCGAGCAAACTGAGCAGGTGATGAAAAACATTGGAGCCATTTTGGAAGCAGCCGGCTATACCTACGGCGATGTTGTTAAATCAACCTGCCTGCTGAGCGACATGGCCAATTTCAAGGCGATGAATGAGGTGTATGGGAAGTATTATGCCGAAAATCCACCGGCACGGGCGGCCTTTGCTGTCAGAGAGCTTCCGCTGGGTGTGCTCGTTGAAATAGAGACCATAGCGGTTAAATAATTCCGCTCGTTTCTCGTTCTGTTTTCTGTTTAAAGCTGGTTTATTTCGAATTTCTTGCCGAAAAAGTGTAACAAAAGGACAAGAAAAAGGTCTATTATAAACGTAGCGTTTCCGTTTTTGACGACACGTTTATTCAGGACCAAAAACAACCGGCTAAGCAACTATCCTTCTATTTTTTTGAATGCATTAAAACAGAAAACAATGAGAAACAAATGCCTGATTGTGGACGATGAACCATTGGCTCGTGAATTAATTTACAGGCATGCTCAAAAGTTCGATTCTTTGGATATTGTGGCGCAATGTGCTTCTGCCGAAGAAGCTGCTGAGCTGTTGCGGGAAATTCCGGTGGATTTGATGTTTTTGGATATCGAATTACCGCGACAATCCGGAATCCAACTATTGAAGTCACTTCACCACCCGCCCAAAGTCATAGTAACCACGGCGCACCGCGAGTACGCTATGGAAGGCTTTGAGCTGGAGGTGGTGGACTACCTGCTGAAGCCAATCCGGTTTGAGCGTTTTATGCGGGCAGTAAACAAATACCTGCAGCTAAGTACTTCTTTTCAAGCCGACTTTCAGGCCGGACGCCCTTTTATTTTTGTTCGCGAAAACAAAAAGGAGGTCAAAGTGCCGTTGTGCGATATTCTTTACATTGAAGGCCTGGGCGAGTACATTCAGATTCATACCAAACAACGAAAAGTGATAACGAAGATGGGCCTGAACCAGGTGGCTGAGAAGCTGCCTTCGCAGTTTTTTCTGCGCATTCATAAATCCTATGTAATCTGCACAAGTCATGTGGATGCTTACACCAATACCTCGCTGGAAATTGCCGGTGTTGAACTCCCGATAGGGCGGCGGTATAAGAATGAAGTGCTTGATATGCTGAATTATGCCGCCAGCTTGAGTGGTGTTTAAAGTAACCTCAGACTTTTGCTGGCCTGAGCAGGGGAGACCATCCACGAATTGAGCAAGCTGCTATTACTATTTTAGATGATGTTTGATTTTAGTTCTGCAGGATTAATCCCTAGATTTGAAAAAAATATGCTTTGAGTGAATGCCATGATTGATTGTACAGGAACGTATTTTATAAAAGATGATCGTCTTTTTCCGGTTGGAATGGTAGAAGTATTGACCACGGATGCCATCCTGATTTATGAGGTCCTTCGGGTAATGGATTCGGTAGGCTTGTTTCTGGAAGAGCATTATGCCCGCCTGGTACATTCGGCCCAATTGGCTGGTATTCCTTTAGCAATGACGGAAACAGATTTTGCCCGGGAAATCAAAAAACTGATTCAGGCCAATGATTTGGCGGTGGGCAACATCAAGGTTTTAATTCAGTATGGAAGCGGAAAACAGGCCGCGTTCTTTTATTTTATTCCTCATGTTTATCCAGCTGCTGAGGCTTATTTATACGGGGTGAAAACGGACTGCATGTTGGCAGAACGCGTGCTACCTAAAGCCAAAACGGTGCAGCAAAGTTTACGCAACACTGCCAACCAGGCTATTCAGGAGCATCAGCTTTTTGAAGTCATCCTGGTCAATGCAGAGAAGCAGGTGCTGGAAGGAAGTCGTACCAACCTCTTTTTTGTAAAGGGCGATCGTTTTTACACACCCCGCTCGGAGTTTGTGCTCTCCGGAATCACCCGGCAAAAGGTGCTTGAATGCCTTGGCGAGTTGAATTTTTCATGCGTAGAACAAACCATTCCAATGGATACGCTTGCTGATTATGATGCTGCTTTTTTAACGGGTACTTCAACCAAAGTTTTGCCCATTGCCTCAATTGGTGAACAAAAATTTGATCCCATGAATCAGGCTGTAAGAGCCTTAATGAAAGCCTACGATGAAAAAATGATGACTTACATCCAAAACGCCCTTAGGAAAGGTGTGTGAAGGCTTTGTGAAGAATTTCTTTTTCGAGGCGAAATTGGTTAATTTGCGTGTCTCATTTTTCGAATATCCCTATATTTGTTCGATTTGGAACACGTTTTCTTAAAACATAATAAAAAAACCAAAATTATTATATAATCTTTTCAATAACATAAAGCTATGGCAGATTTCAAGTATCAAAAACCATTTCCAATTTTAAAAGACACCACACCCTATCGCTTGTTGACGACGGATTACGTGTCAACGGTGGAAGTTGATGGCCGGAAAGTCCTGAAAGTTGATCCGAAAGGACTGGAATACCTGGCAAAGGAAGCTTTTGCTGATGTTTCTTTCTACTTAAGACCAACACACCTGGAAAAGCTGAAGCACATTTTGAGTGATGAAGAAGCTTCGGATAACGACCGTTTTGTGGCACACACCATGTTGATGAACCAGGTGGTGGCTGCGGAAGGTGAACTGCCAACCTGCCAGGATACAGGTACTGCCATTGTTGTGGCTAAAAAAGGAGAAGATGTTTACACAGGTGCATCGGACGCTGAGTTCTTATCGAAAGGGATTTATGATACCTACCAGGACCGCAACTTACGCTATTCGCAAGTGGTTCCTTTTTCAATGTTCGAGGAAAAAAATACAGGCAACAACCTGCCGGCTCAAATTGACATCTATGCCGAACAAGGCAATCAATACGAATTCTTGTTTGTAACTAAAGGTGGTGGTTCAGGTAACAAAACCTTTCTGTATCAGCAAACCAAATCATTGTTGAACGAAGAGAACCTGACCAAATTTGTTCAGGAAAAAATTAAAGACCTTGGAACTTCCGCTTGTCCTCCATACCACTTGGCTTTGGTTATTGGCGGTACTTCGGCCGAAGCAACGCTGGCTACCGTGAAAAAAGCATCAGCCGGATACTATGACCACTTGCCAACAGAAGGAAATGAGGGTGGACAGGCTTTTCGCGACTTGGAGTGGGAAGAAAAAATACAAAAGATTTGCCAGGATAGCGCCATTGGAGCACAGTTTGGTGGAAAATACTTCGTACATGATGTACGGGTGATTCGTTTGCCACGTCACGCTGCATCTTGTCCGGTAGGGCTGGGCGTAAGCTGTAGCGCCGACCGCAATATCAAAGCAAAAATTACAGAAGAAGGTATTTTTGTAGAGCAACTGGAGAAAGATCCGGCGAAGTATTTGCCTGAGCAAGCTCCTGAATTGGCACCAGCTGTTGATATCGATCTGGATCGTCCGATGGAAGAAGTATTGGCTGAGTTGAGCAAATACCCGACCAAAACGCGTTTGAACTTGAAAGGAACACTGATTGTTGCCCGCGATATGGCGCATGCTCGTTTGAAACAAATGGTTGACGAAGGAAAAGAATTGCCTGATTACTTCAAAAAACATCCGGTTTACTATGCAGGTCCTGCAAAAACTCCGGCAGGTATGCCTTCCGGAAGCTTTGGCCCTACAACGGCCGGACGTATGGACCCTTATGTTGATCTGTTCCAGAGTTTAGGTGGTTCTATGATCATGTTGGCTAAAGGAAACCGCTCGCAGCAGGTGACTGATGCTTGCCAGAAATACGGCGGTTTTTACTTGGGATCAATTGGAGGCCCGGCTGCTATTTTAGCAAAAACGAACATTAAGTCCGTTGAGGTTGTTGATTTCGAAGAATTGGGTATGGAAGCCATCCGCAAAATCCGTGTGGAAAATTTCCCGGCCTTCATCATTGTTGATGACAAAGGAAACGATTTCTTCAAACAGGTTTAATCGTTTTATCAATCAAAATATAAACCTGGGAAGGTCATTTCAACATACAGAAATGACCTTTCTTTTATACGAATAAGTGCCTTGTTTGCAATTTTGAAGCGTTGCAGAACGGGCCATAATTATTGAGTTGTTATTTCATGATAAGTACTTGAGGTGATTGGCGGGTATAACATTTGTGTTAATAATGACGTTGGAAAAACAAAGAGAAAACTATGAAATCAAGATCAGGTATTTTAATTGTAATGATTGCGCTAATGGCAGGTGGTTGCGGGGCTCCTAAAGTAACCACATCTTACCGGAATATGGCACAACAGGCTGTTGCAGAAGGGAATTTTGAGGCGGCAACCGAAAACTGGCGGTTGTATTTTGAACAGCAATTGCTTGATGGGAATGAGGTCCCCCCGGCCTATTATGCAGAAGCTGCAAAAATGGCTACGCAGGCCAATCAATCTGAGCTGGCTTTGAATTGGCTGGAGCAGGCCCAGTCGCTTAATTATGCCGATTCGGACATGTACTTGAACTTGGCGGCTCTTTACGAACAAAAGAAGAACCTGTCCAAAGAACTGGACGCACTGGAGTTTTACCAAGCCAACTATCCCGATCAGCCTGAACTTAAAAAGGTGAATGCACGCTTATTTGAAATCTATAGTCAGATTAATGAGCGTGAAAAGGCTTTGGCCTTATGGCCATCTTTGAGAATGGAAGATCGTCAGCAAGAAAAATACCTCGATCCGTATTTTTCCATTCAGAAGAAATTAAAGAATGAAGCTGTTTGTGACTCTGTTGCAGAGGAAATTCTGGCTCTCAATCCGAAGAATGTAGCCGCCTTGGAATGGATGGGGATAAAGTACTACAACCAAGCTGAAAACCGCTACCAGAGCGAGATGAAGAAATACCAAGAGAATCATACACGGGTGCAGCACATTAAACTCACCCAGGCGCTGAAAACGGTAACTGCCGATTTCCAGAAATCGTTGTCCTACTTTAAGCCTTTGTGGGAAATGGATCAAAATTCACGCTATGCCGCTTATTTGGTCAATATTTATACCCGGTTCGAAGATCCGAAATCAGCTAATCTGTATCGTAAATATCTGGAATAGAAAGCACTAATCCCGGTCTGCAGCACTTGCAATTCGGTTCGGGTTGTTTAGGCTGAATCCATGGAAAATAGTATATTCGCCGAGATAAAAATTTGAATTTATGTTGAAAGGAATAATGTCTATATCAGGCCAACCAGGACTCTTTAAACTGGTGGCTGAAGCAAAAAACAGTATTATCGTTGAATCTTTGGTGACTGGGAAAAGAATGCCAGCTTATTCTACATCGAAGATTAGTGCGTTGGAAGATATCGCTATCTTTACTGAAACAGGAGAAGTGCCTTTGAAAGAAGTTCTTAAAAGTATTTCTGAAAAGGAAAATGCTGGCGAAGTAGCTAAAGTGAGTTCAGGGAATGAGCTGAAAACGTATTTCGGAGAAATTCTCCCTGACTATGATCAGGATCGCGTATATGTTTCGGATATGAAAAAAGTCATTCAATGGTACAACTTGCTTCAGAGCAAAGAATTGCTGAACTTTGACGAAGAAACAGAAGCGGACGAAACACCCGAGACTGAGACAGAAGCTTAATAGCTAAGCTTACAAGAGAATACAAAAGTAGCCAATCAGCTTTTTTAGGAAGCGGGTTTGCTACTTTTTTTTATTATGCTGAAATTTGTTTGCATGGAGCAAAAAATTCTCAGGCACATCATTGATAATTATCGCACGAGCTTTAGTCAGGATTTGGTGATTACTAACCAAAAAGCAGTTGGCGGAGGATGTATCAGTACCAGTATTAAGCTGGAAACCAACCACGGAAATTTCTTTCTGAAATGGAATGCCAATACGCCGGCTGACTTGTTTACTCGTGAAGCGGAATCTCTACAAGCACTCGGCGAAGCCGACCAATCAGACCTGCTCATCCCCAAGGTTGTTCTGGCTCATGAAGCTGGTCAGCTTCCCGGCTATTTACTGATGGACTACCTAACGCCCGGGCATGCTCCTTCCGAAGATGAAAAGTTGGGCATGGGCCTGGCCCGACTGCATCGAAAAACAAACAAGGCCTTTGGATTTTCGCATAACAATTACTGTGGCGCCACCGAACAGGATAACCGCTGGAACAGCGATTGGATTGCTTTCTTTGGATCTCAGCGTATTCTTTACCTGGTTGAAAAGATCAGCCAGCATCGGGCACTTGCTTCCCGCGAAAGAAATACCTATGAAAAACTGGTGGCGCGCTTGCCGGAGCTTATCCCTGCTGACACGACTCCGTCACTGATTCATGGCGACCTGTGGTCAGGCAATTACCTTTATACGTCGCAGGGGCCAGCTTTGATTGATCCGGCAGCCTATTATGCCGACCGCGAAATGGAACTTTCCATGATGACCATGTTTGGCGGATTCTCACAAACGTGTTGGAGCGCTTATCAAAACGAGTTTCCTTTAAATCCAGGCTGGGAAGAGCGGATTGAGCTTTACCAACTCTATCACGTGTTGAATCATTATTATTTGTTTGGCGGTTTTTATGGCAGCCAGGCGCTCAGTCTTGCTCAGCGTTTTCTGTAATCAGTAGTTGTTATAAAAGGACGGTCTAAATATAACAATATAAATAAATTAGGTATATTTGGTTGTTGAGGTTCTGATTCGTTCAATCTATAAATAACCGACTATGGATGCTAAACTGAAAACAAAGATCAAAGAATTTGTATTAAGTGAAGTTAATGAGCCTGTTGCTGCAGCAACACCTGATCCCTTTTGGCAAAGCCTGAAAAATACCGGTACCGAACTGTGGCTGGACACGGGGGATATCGATGAAGCGAATAAAAACTGGACCTCCGAAATGACGGCCTTAACCACCAATAACACCTTAATTAATAAAGAAATTCAGAAAGGAATTTATGACAAGCTGATCGGTCAGGCGAAAGCAATTGTTAAAGATTTACCCATCCGGGAGCAGATCATGGAAATAGCCTTTATCGTAAACGCCAGGCACGGCTTGAGGCTGGCTAAAACGTTTGGGGGATTTGTCAGTGTTGAACTGCACACCAATACAGCCCACAATATGGAGGCTACGGTAGATTATGGGTTGCGCTATTTCGAACTATGCCCTGAGCAGTTTATTGTCAAGGTTCCCTATACGGCTTCGGGGATGCTTGCTGCGCGCAAGTTGCGGGATTTAGGCGTAAAAATCAATTTTACGCTTGAATTTAGTGCTCGCCAGAATGTTTTGGTGGCGTCAATTACAAAACCCAATTACCTGAATGTTTTCCTGGGGCGTCTGGGGGCTTACCTTAAAGACAATGGGCTTGGAGATGGTTCCGGAGCAGGGGAAAAGGCCGTTCTTGAAACCCAGCGTTGGGTGACCAAACTGACTTCAAAAAATAAGGTTCCCACCAAGCTGATTGCGGCCAGTTTACGCAGTGCCAGCCAGCTGGAAGATTTGGCCGGAGTGGATGTATTTACCATGCCAACCCAGGTAGCCGCAGCAGGAAAAGCAAGCCTGAAGGGGAGCTTCAGCTCCAGGCTTGATGCCGATTACCCGGTTCACTTAAATTCGCCGGAAGATGAGCCTTTGATTTCGAAGCTGTGGCATGTCTCGGAAGAGGAACTTGCGCTGGCCCTGGACCTTGGTGCCAACCTTCCTCTGGATGGCAATGAACTGATTCAGCGAGTGCATGATGCCGGCTTCCGAGATCTGTTCCCGTATTTAAGTGATGAGGATCTGGAGGATATTGCCAGCGAGGGCAAGATTCCGGTGCACGAGCGATGGGCTTCAAGAATAAAGTCTGGCGAACTGGCTGTTGATACCTTGCTGAATCTGGCCGGGCTGGCCAGTTTTACAAAAGATCAGGCGCAACTGGATGCACGGATCGAACGGCTGATCAGTTAAAGTTTGGCTTAACAGATCCTTTTTTTGCCTGTCTCAAATTTCGACCAATTGGTTTTTAATGGCATACATGACCAGTTGAGCGGTATTTTTACTTTCACTTTTCTCCAGAATATTGGAGCGGTGTTTGTCAACCGTTCGCTTGGAAATGAATAGCTGATCGGCAATTTCCTGGTTTGAAAATCCCTGGCAAATGAGAATCAGAATTTCTGTTTCCCGTTCGGATAAAACATTCTGTTTTTCATGATGTTGAGACTTGGATCGCAGGCTGCTGACCAGATTTTGAAGGAGTTCGGAAGAAAAATAAGTACCCCCTTCTGCTACCGTTTCCAGTGCCAGTTTGACTTCCTGAATATCTGAATCCTTCAGCAAAAAACCTTTAACTCCGGCATCAACCATTTTGTAGTAATAATCCTCTTCCCCATACATCGAAAGGGTAATAATCTTCAGGTCGGGATTCTTTTTGATGGCCCTGCTGGCAGCCTCAATGCCATCCATTACCGGCATGTCAATGTCCAGCAGGACCAGGTCAGGGGTTTGTGTTTCCAGCAAATCCAGAAATTCCTGCCCGTTAGCAGCTTCTCCGCTTACGGTGTACTCGTTCAGGTTGTTTAGCAAAATTCGCAAGCCATTGCGAAATAAGGTGTGGTCGTCGACCAGCATGATATGGTAGTTGGGTTTATTCATCCTTATCTATTTTTACTTTGATGTTGACACGGGTACCTTGGTGAGGTTTACTCTCAATATGCAGTTCACCTTTCAGCGAATTGATGCGCGAGTAAATATTGGATAAGCCCATTCCTCCCGTTGAAGGCTGCTTCTCCAGTTGTTTTTTGTTGAACCCAATGCCATCGTCCTTATAGGTGATGACAAGCTCCTGCTCAATGTGCTGAAGGTTGATACGTATATTTTTGGCTTTGGCGTGCTTAATGGTATTGTTGATCAGCTCGCATACCACCCGGTAGAGCACGACCTCGATGTTGTTGGAAAACCGCTCGTTGGTAATGTTCGAACTCAGGTGAATGCGAATAGCTTTGGTTGCATTGATCTTGTTGGTGAAATTGCGCAAAGCACGCAGCAGCCCAAAGTTGTTGAGGACATGCGGACTCAGGTTATCCGAAATTTCTTTAAGCGATTTCATGGCTTCATTGATGACCATTTCTGTGTTCGATACAATTTCCCGCGAAGCCTGGTCGTGTTCCAGCTGAGCGAGCGATGAAATGGACATTTTTACTGTCGAAAGCAAAGGCCCCAGACCATCGTGCAGGTCTTTGGCAAAGCGCTTTCGTTCTTTTTCTTCGGTTTGAATGATGGCATTCAGGAACATCTTTTCCATCAGGCGGCGCGAATCTTCTACGCGTTTCATGTATTTAAAAATCCGCTGAATCATGAAAACGCCAATGGCAAAGGTGAGGGAAATAACCACGCCAAACCAAATGACGACTTCACCCAGCTCTTGAGGTTCAAAATTGCTGATGAAGGGCAGGAATTCAACCATGCGGCTGATGGCCATGACGATGAAGCCAACGGTCAGCAAAATCCAGGAGAAATTGAATTTAGTGACGCGGGTGAGCTTGATGGCAACCCCTGCCGCAAAAAACTGGAGGATGATGGAAAATCCTAATAAAACTTGAAGTACCATGCGTGTTGAATTTGAGCTTCCTGCAAATGTACAATTGCCAAAGGGCTTTTCAAACTTTGAATGGCCGGCTGTTGAAAGAAAACCTGCTTTGGGCCGAAGTTGAATCCTGATTGAATGCACCGACTATTTGCTGCTTACTTAAGTCGGATCGCAATATTATTGTACTTTTGTTTAACACATACTTTCAGTTAACTTTTTCGAAAATAAGCATGTCGAAACTCAAAATTTATAAAGCCTCAGCCGGCTCCGGAAAAACTTTTCGCCTGGCCCTTGAATACCTGAAGATTGCCCTGGATAACGAGTGGAACTACAAAAACATTTTGGCAGTTACCTTTACCAACAAGGCCACCACGGAAATGAAAGAACGGGTGATCGAAGAGCTTTATGTGTTGGCCAAAGAAAAGCCTTCGCCTTACTTGCCTTTACTGAAGCAGGAAATGAAGCTGAGTGAGCCGGATATTGCTGAACGTGCACGAAAAAGTCTGAAACGGATTTTGCACGATTACTCGCGTTTTTCAATCAGCACGATTGACAGTTTTTTTCAGCGGGTTATCAAATCGTTTAACCGCGAGCTGGGCATCAATTCATCGTACCAGGTTGATTTGGAAGACAACCTGATTCTGGAGGAAGCAGTGGACGAATTGCTGCTTTCCATCGAAGATAACCCGGAGTTACTGGAATGGTTGAAGAAGTTTGCCAATGAAAAGATCAGGGAAGGCGGTGGCTGGAACCTGAAAAATGATATTCTGAAGTTGGGCGTGCAAATTTACAATGAAACCTTCAAGGCACTGAACCAAACCCTGCATGAGAAAATCAATGATAAAGCATTTATCACGCAGTACCAAAAGGATCTGAATCGTCTGATTTTTCAGTTTGAAAGTAATTTGAAACGAATTGGGCGGGCTGGTTTACTGACCATGCAGCAACATGGCGTGTCGGTGGATGATTTTAAATATAAGAAAAGCGGTGCTTGCAGTTCATTTCAGCGGCTGATCGATTTGAACCTGGATAACTGGCCCGGCACCCGGGTGCTGGATGCAGCCAACGATCCGGAAGTGTGGACGAAGAAGAACGACAAAGCCAATGTGATGGAAGCGGCAGTTGCTTTGCAACTATTGTTAAATGAAGCGGTTGAGTTTTACTTTCAAAAACTGCACGAATACAACAGCGCCAAACTCATCGTGAGCCAACTTTATACCTTAGGGATTCTGGTTGACTTGCAAGCCATGGTGCGCAAAGTAACGCAGGAGAAAGGTGTTGTGCTGATTTCTGAATCGGGAACCTTGTTGAAAAGCATTATCGATGATTCGGACACGCCATTTATCTATGAGAAAACCGGTGTTTTTTACAACCACTTCATGATTGATGAGTTTCAGGACACCTCGGGCTTGCAATGGGGAAACTTCCGCCCTTTGATTTTAAACGCTCTTTCAGAAGATCATTTGGGCATGGTTGTTGGCGATGTGAAACAAGCCATTTACCGTTGGAGAAATGGTGACTGGAACCTGCTTGCAGGCGAAGTAAATACGCAGTTTCCCGGCAATGGGGTGGAAGAGGAGACTTTGCAAAAGAACTGGCGAAGTACCGGAAATATTATTCGCTTCAATAACAGTATTTTTCAGGTCATGCCTTATCTGTTTCAGCAAAACATCAATGAGGAGCTGGAAGCCAACCGGCTGAAGGATACCGAAATGTCGGGGCAGATTGAAGCTATTTACGGACAAAGTTTGCAAGAGATTGCGAATACCAAGCTGGAAAACGATGGCGCGATTCGGATGCGGTTTTTTGATAAGCCGAAAGAGGAAGAGAAGGAAGAACTGTTGGAGACGATTCTGGATGAATTGGTAGAAAGAATCAAGGAAGTTCAGTCAAGCGGAGCCAGCGCTTCGGAGATTGCGGTATTGGTGCGTAAAAAGGACGAAGCCAAGATGGTGGCCGATCGCTTGCTACAGGAAAATGCGCTGGGCGATTCTGCTTACAATTTCAATATTTTATCCAGTGAGTCGCTTTATGTGAAAAACTCACCGGCCGTAGGTTTTGTGCTCGCTCTGCTTCATCTGTTGGCCGATCCGAACGATGCGGTGGCATTGGCGCTGGCCAATCATTTGTACTATAATGAGCTGTATGATCAGCTTCAGGCTATTCATCGGGTACCCGATTTGTCTTTTCCTTCTTCTGACCAGCTCTCGCTTGGTTTTGATGCGCTGGTTAAACCGGATGATATCAACTGGTTCGAAAAGCTGACGGACGACAGTAACAAACTTTCTGATTTCTTGTCCAGCTCCTATTTCTCGGAAACACTTGGGGGGCGCAATATTCAGGAAATTAGCTTTAAAGTGTGCGAGCTGTTTAACCTTTTCAGCCTGAAAGAAGAATTAGCCTATTTGCAGGCTTTTATTGATCAGGTGGCGGGTTTTATGAAGAGCCGGACCACGGATATTGCCGCTTTCCTGCTTTGGTGGGAAGATCAGGGACAAAAGAAAACCATTGCCGTTTCGGAAGAGCTGGATGCCATCCGGATTCAAACCATCCATAAAGCAAAAGGGCTGGAATACAACTATGTTTTTATTCCGTTCTGCGACTGGAAAATTGATGTGTCGCCGCAACACGCCCCCATGCTGTGGTGTCGTCCGCAGTTGCCGCCCTTTGACCAACTGGAACTGGTGCCTGTTAAATTTGAAAAGCGAATGGGGGAGTCTATTTTCTTTCGCGAATATTTTCAGGAAAAAATTAGCAACTACATCGATAATTTGAACATGCTTTACGTGGCTTTTACACGTGCCCGGACCGCTTTGTTCACTTGGTCAGTTACAACCGGTAAGTTTGGCAACATGGCTGATGTGTTGCTTCATACCTTGGAAAAGGCCGCTGCATTGCCTTTAACCCAGGATCAAACTTTGTTTTGCCAGTTGGCTGAACATTACGATTCTGAGACGATGAGCTTTGCCGTGGGGGCTATCAAGCCCACAACGTCCAAAGAAAAAATGTTTGAAAATCGGTTGGAGCTGAACCAGTTTCGTTTTGCTGATTTTCATGATTACCTGAATTTGCGAAAGCGCAATGAGCACTTTTTTGTTGCCGATGAACTGGCGTCGACGAAGATTAACAAGGGAAAGGTGTTTCACGAAGTGCTGGCGAAAATCTCAACGGCCGATGATGTGGATATGGCGGTGAAATCGTTGGTCTTTAAGGGCGTTGTGCAGGCGGATGAAGCCCAACAAATGACCCAACAGCTGAATGAACTGGTGACTGACCCGGAGGTGAAAAGCTGGTTTGATGGCACTTATCGCGTGTTGAACGAACGCTCGGTGTTAACCGGAGAAGCCGTGAAACGCCCCGACCGCATTATGCTGGGAGAAAAAGAGGTGATTGTGATTGACTATAAATCGGGCGAAAAAGAGTTGGATAAATACCATTACCAGGTGCGTAGTTACGTAAATGAACTGAAGCGTTGCGGCTATCCCCATGTTTCGGGCTATATTTGGTATACGCAAAGCAATAAACGGGTAAAAGTGGATGATTAAGTTTGCTTTACGCAGAGCGCAGGCGATTGGTATGAAACTTTTCCTTTCGTGGAGTTGCCACATTTGCCCAAAAATGTAATTTTGTCAAAAAAATTTAAATCATGATTCAACGTATTCAAACTATTTATATGCTTATTGCCGCTATCTTGATCGGCGCTTTGTTTGCTCTTCCATTTGCTGAAATTGTGGCGCACAACGAGTTGTACCTGTTCAATATTAAAGGCATTCTGAAAAATGGCGAGCTGGTTAATAACGGACTTCCGATCATGCTTTTTGTCGGGCTTATTCTTGTGCTGCATGTTGTGGCTA
This sequence comes from Sunxiuqinia rutila, assembly GCF_050589705.1. Lineage (NCBI taxonomy): Bacteria > Pseudomonadati > Bacteroidota > Bacteroidia > Marinilabiliales > Prolixibacteraceae > Sunxiuqinia > Sunxiuqinia rutila. The sequence goes on along the minus strand of NZ_JBNGOT010000010.1, from coordinate 56,122 downwards.
TCTTTCTTTATAAAAACAGGGTATTGCAGATGCGCTTGCTTACGTTTACCATCATTTTGTTGTTGGGGCTCTTTGGCATGTTTTACTTTTTTACCTACTACGATTTTAAAGGTGCTGAAATCAGCTTTAAGTTGTCTGTCGTGTTTCCCCTGGTTGCCATTATTCTCGATTACCTGGCTATTCGTAACATCCGCAAGGATGAAGACCTGGTTCGCTCGGTTAACCGGATTCGATAAGCATTGAAACGACATTTTTGAAAAGCACTTTCCGTTGGGAGGTGCTTTTTTTTGTGGCAAGCAGTTTGCCTTGCGCTGAAAATGGACCGTTTGCTGAATTGGATGAGCTTATATTGAAGGATGGTTGGCGTGGGAGCTGGACTGGTAAGTCGTCATGCAGACGAATGGGTGCAGGCATTAGGGGGTTAATTGCACTTGAACGAATTTCACAAGCAACTTAACCGGAAGGTTGAGTTGTTGTTGAATCGGACAGCAGTTGTTTTCAGCCTTACAGACACAAAAAAAAGCAACACCCCGTAAGATGTTGCTTGACCTATTTTCAAGTGTTTTGTTGGATTCTAATTGCTCATAAGTTTGAAATATAGGTTTAATTGTAATAAAATGATTGTTAGTTAAACCAAGCCACTGAATCCCATGAATGCCATTGCCAAAATACCGGCAACAATCAGGGCAATCGGTGTTCCTTTCAATCCTTTTGGAATGTTCATTAGGTCGAGGTGTTCGCGCAGGCCGGCAAACAGCACCAAGGCTAAGCCAAATCCGATGGCGTTTGCAATGGCAAATACCACACCTTCCATCAAATTAAATTCTTTCTGGTAGGTAAGGATTGCCACACCTAAAATAGCACAGTTCGTCGTAATTAGTGGCAAGAAAACGCCCAGAGCCTGGTAAAGCGATGGACTCACTTTTTTCAGGATAATTTCAACCAATTGTACCAATGAAGCAATAACCAGAATGAAGAAAATGGTTTGCAGAAACTGTAAGCCCAGCGGGTTCAGAATCGATACCTGAATAAGGTAAGTTACAATCGTTGCAATAACCATCACAAAAGTTACCGCACCGGTCATGCCTACAGCTGTCGAGATTTTCTTGGAAACACCCAAAAACGGGCATATCCCCAGGAATTGGTTAAGTACAATGTTGTTGACAAAAATAGCCGATATAATGATAATAATATATTCCATGGTAAGACCTCCTATGCTTTATTCATTCGGTTGATTAATGCAATCAGGTATCCCAGAACAATAAATGCTCCCGGGGCCAGTACAAACAGCAACATGCCATAATCTTCGGGGAAGATTGCGATGTCAAAGATTTTTCCACTACCCAAAAATTCGCGGGCAGCTCCCAGCAGGGTTAAGGCAAACGCAAAACCTAAGCCCATTCCCAAGCCATCGATGGCAGAGGAAACAAGGGTGTTTTTCGAGGCGAAGGCTTCTGCCCGTCCCAGTACAATGCAGTTTACCACAATCAGCGGAATGAATAAGCCCAGACTTTTGTAAAGGGCTGGCAGGTAAGCTTGCATCACCAGCTCTACAACTGTTACCAACGAGGCAATAACTACAATGAAACTGGGGATTTTAACTTTGCTGGGGATGACATTTTTGATGGCTGAAATGACAATGTTTGACATTAGCAACACAAAAGTTGTTGCCAGACCCATACCCAATCCGTTGATGGCCGAAGAGGTAACTCCAAGTGTTGGACACATGCCAAGCAATAAGACGAAAACCGGGTTTTCTTTGATAAATCCTTTGGTGAAGTTCTTCATTTGATTCATGACTGTCCTCCTTCATTCACTTGATTGGTACTGATTTCCTGCTGATCCGGATTGTTTTTGTAGGTGTTGTAAGCCCTGACAATCGCATCTAAAAAGGCGCGGCTGGTAATTGTTGAAGCGGTGATTGCATCCACATCGCCACCATCTTTGCTCACTTCAAATTTACTTGTTGCCGGACTTTTGCCAATAATGTTTTGTCCGGGTTTGCTTTCATCTTTAAACCAAGTGTTCATTTTGGCTCCTAAACCCGGCGTTTCTTTGTGTTCAAGTACCTCAAAGCCGGTAACTGTTCCATCGGGTGCCAAACCAGCCATAATGCTGATCAGTCCGCTAAAACCATCTTTGGTAAAGGTTTTTACTGCAATTCCCACCAACTGTTGGTTGGCATCGTAAGCCGGGAAAAACTCCAGGCTGTCAGTCGCATCTTCGGGCAGTACTTTATAGGAGTCGCCGAGCGTGTCGAAGGCCGGCAAAACGCTTTCAATCGCTTCTTTTTGTGCTTTTTGTTTGGCCAGGGCAATATCACCTTTGGTCAAGTCGTAAATAAAACCCAGTATCGTTGCCGCAATCAAGGTAACCAAAAACAGGGTCAAGGTCATGTTTAAAAATGTCGATTCTTTTTGTGCCATTACTTCGTCCCTCCAAATCGTTTTGGTTTAATATATGCGTTAATGAGCGGCGTAAATCCATTCATGATCAGGATGGCGAAGGATATTCCTTCCGGGTAGGCTCCAAAGTTTCGGATTAAAACTGTCAGAACCCCGATTCCGACTCCAAAGATCAGTTGTCCCTTAACGGTCATGGGCGAGGTAACCATATCCGTCGCCATAAAAATTGCGCCAAGCATAGCTCCACCGGTCAGCAGGTGGAAAACCGGCTCGATAAAGTTTTCAGGATTCAGCATCCACAAAGCTCCCTGAAAAATAAAAATGGTTCCCAATACGAAGATGGGGATGTGCCAGGTAATAACTTTTTTCCAGACCATATAAGCAAATCCCAGCAACAGAAACAGGGCTGAAATTTCACCAAGCGAACCCGGCATGTTTCCATACAGCAAATCCATGTTGGAAGGCAGGTTAAGCATAACTTCGCTTACCGGCTGTCCGGCTTTTACTCCTTCTTTTAAAAGAGCCAAAGGGGTAGCTGTAGTCAATGCGTCAACGGTGGCATGTTGGGTTACCGGCCAGCTGGTCATGTGCACCGGAAAGGAAATCAGCAAAAACACACGGCCAACCAAAGCCGGGTTAAACGGATTGTTTCCCAAACCTCCGAAGGATAGTTTTCCAACACCAATAGCAACAAGGGCTCCAACGATAATCATCCAGGAGGGAAGACTTGCCGGAACGTTAAAGGCTAAAAGGATGCCGGTAAGTGCGGCTGAACCATCGGTAATTTGCGGGACTTCTTTTAACAGAAATTTCTGAATCAGAAACTCGAAGGCCATACATGCGGCAACAGCTAAAAGTGTAACGCGAATGGCTTCGAAGCCAAACATAAAAACGGACCAGGCTAAGGCCGGCACCAGTGCCAGAAGTACCCGGTACATAATTTTATTCACCGAATCGCTGGTATGAACATGCGGTGAAGGTGATATTGTTAGCAATTTACTCATCTCTTGTTGATCAGAATTATGAATTTTACTTACGAATTAGTTTTTTCTTGAGCGAATGATGGAACCCACTTTGCCTTTTCCCAGGCGGATATAATCCAGCAGAGGACGATCAGCCGGGCAAGTATAGCTGCATGAACCACATTCGATACAATCCATGATGTGCTGTTCTTCTGCTTTCTCCCACAGCTTTTTATCAGAAACAGTCATTAGGTAATAGGGCTCAAGACCCATCGGGCAAACCGTAACACAGCGGGTACAACGGATGCAGGTTTTCATCTGTTCCCGTTTGGCTTCCTTGTCCTGCATAATCAGGATTCCTGATGTTCCTTTGGTTACCGGAACAGTCGTGGAAGCAATGGCTTTTCCCATCATTGGGCCACCACTGATAATTTTTCCGGCATCTTCAGGAAGTCCGCCTGCTGCATCAATCAGCTCCTGAACGGGTGTTCCGATGCGTACTAAAAAGTTAGAAGGCTTGGCTACCGATTTTCCGGTGATGGTCACCACGCGTTCAACCAGCGGTTTATTTTTCTGAACGGCTTCATACACAGCCAGGGCTGTGCCTACGTTGTTAACCACAGCGCCAACAGCAATGGGAAGTGCGCCAGAAGGTACTTCGCGGCCGGTAACTGCTTTGATTAATTGTTTTTCACCGCCTTGTGGGTATTTTACTTTCAAAGGAACCACTTCGATGGATGCATCCGAAGCCGTTAGTTTTTGAAGGTGAGCAATGGCATCGGGCTTATTGTTTTCAATACCGATGTAAGCTTTTTTGACTTCTAGTGCGCACATCAACAGGCGAATTCCAACTAGCAACTCAGGTGCTTTCTCCAGCATCACCCGGTGATCCGAGGTCAGGTAAGGTTCGCACTCTACGCCATTGATCAGCAGCATTTCGGCTGTCATGCCTTGTGGTGGCATCAGTTTTACGTGGGTAGGGAAGGTGGCTCCTCCTAAGCCCACAATTCCGGCTGCATTAATTTTATCAATGATTTTCTTGCTGTCAGCTTCAAATTTTTCAACCAGCTTATCTGAAGTGTCAATGCCTTCTGCCCATTCGTCGCCTTCCACATCAATAAAAATGCCTTGCTTGGGATAGCCGGAGCTATCGGGCGACAAATCAATTTTTTTGACGGTTCCGGAAACGGATGAGTGAATGTTGGCAGAAACAAATCCCCCGGACTGGGCAATGAGTTGTCCTGCTTTCACTTGATCGCCTTTTTTAACCAGGGCTTTTGCTGGTGCTCCAATATGCTGGGCTACGGGGATAAAAACGCTTTTGGGCAAAGCCAGTTTTTCAATGGCTTTGTCGGCTGAAAGTTTATTTTCTGCCGGATGAACCCCGCCGAGTTTGAATGTTTTTAACACGATGGCCTCCTATTTTAATCTAAGTTTTCGGTTTTCTTTTCTTCAGAAGCAGTACTTTCTGGTTTGACAACTGCTTCCTTCTTTACTGCCGGCTTAGGGGGCAGGTCTGTTTTTATTTTGCGAGGTGGGAACCCTACTTCAATTATGGCATTGGTAGGACATTCAACCACACATTTACGGCACAATTTACACTTGTCTGAATCGATGAAAGCCAAGTTGTTGTTCATGGTAATCGCATCGAAGGGACAAACTTTAAAACACTTGGAACAGCCAATACAGGCCACTGCACAGGATTTTTTGGCTACGCCGCCTTTGTCTTCATTTCTGCAGGAAACAAAAATCTTCCGGTCTTTGGGGCCCCGTTTTCTGAGCTCAATCAGCGTTTTCGGACAAGCTTCCACACAGGCACCGCAAGCGATACACTTGTCGTCAACAACTTCCGGCAAGCCGGTTTCGGGATTCATGTGCAAGGCGTCAAAGTCGCAGGCAGCAACACAGTCGCCATGGCTAAGGCAGCCAAACTGGCATCCGGTATCGCCACTGTACAGCGAAGCGGCTGCAGCACAAGAAGAGGCTCCATCGTACTGGTTGGTCTTCGGACGATGTTCACAGCTCCCGTTGCATCGCACAACGGCTACACGAGGATCCTGCTGAACGGCTTCCAGTCCCAGTACACCGGCTACATCGCCCATGCAATCGTTTCCACCAACGGGACAAAAAAGATCCGACAAGTCGTTTTCTTTCACACAGGCTTCGGCAAAAGCACGGCAACCTGCGTACCCGCATCCGCCGCAATTTGCGCCGGGGAGTGCGTTTTCAACTTCATCGATCCGTGGATCTTCGTATACTTTAAACTTTTGAGCAACAAAGTACAAAATGACAGCAGCCAAAATGCCAATCGCACTCAAAGCAATCATGGTATAAATAATCGTATCACTCATAACTATTGTAAAGGCTTGATTTCAAATTCAAAGCTTTTGCGAATTCTGTTTCTCGTAAAATAAAGGATTAAATAATACGGAATAAGAATTGACAGCGAAAGCAATCCACTGATTCCCTCGCTAAATTGCAAGCTGGTCAGTGTAATTAATACAATCATAATTAGTAGAAAGGGGAGGAGGTAGCCATAAAAAAGGGCTTTAAACCCCTGAGAGGTTTTGCCCACCACTTCAACGGTTTGGCCTACATGGAATTCGCCCGAAAAATGATTGATTTCTATTTCTTTTTCTTTCATGTCAGCGGCAGAACACATGCCTTTGGCATGACAAGCAGAGCAGGCTGACTCGTTGATAATCTCAACAAGAATTCGTTGAGCAGAAAGTGCTTTAATAATTCCTTTGTGTGAAATTTCTCCTGACATCTTTTCTACTTCCTAGCATATTTATGACTGCAAAACTAAAGATGTTTAGATAACTCGGTCCCTACTTTAAATCATTTTTAAAACATCAACTCCTATTTATATTTATTTTAAATAATTGTCATTTGTAGGTGTCTTGGAACTGGTTGAATATTAGTATTATGCAAGGGTTTATGACAAAGATCATTGTTTTCTGCCATCTGGAGATGGCAGTGTTTTGCCGATAAATTAATCTCTGTTTTGCAATGTGACGGTATTTTTAGCGTGCCTGATAAGCAAAAAAAAGCAAAAGCTGTTAACTAATCTTAGCTAATTACGCTCCAATTGAACTCGGCATTCTTCATTTTTAGGTAGTGATAACGAAGCAATTTGTTCTCTTCTTTTTCCAATCGGGGGTCATCCTCCAGGATCTCGCTGGCAATCATTCGCGCTACCCGTAAAATTTCACCGTCTTTTCCCAGATTGGCAATATTCAGGTTAACACCCAAGCCACTTTGTTGCGTGCCTTCAATATCGCCAGGCCCTCTTAGCTGAAGATCCACTTCGGCAATTTCAAAACCATCGTTGGTTCGAACCATGGTTTCGAGCCGTTTGCGGCTTTCATTGCTAATTTTGTAGGACGACATCAGCAGGCAGTAGGATTGCGAGGCTCCACGTCCAACACGTCCGCGAAGTTGGTGAAGCTGAGACAGACCAAAGCGTTCGGCACTCTCAATCACCATCACCGAGGCATTCGGAACATCAACGCCTACTTCAATAACGGTGGTGGCCACCATGATTTGTGTTTTGCCTTCTTTGAAAAGTTGCATTTCAGCCTCTTTTTCGGCGGGCTTCATGCGCCCGTGAACCATGCTAAGCTTGTATCGGGGGAAAACCTCTTGCATTAGTTCATAGCCGTCCTCCAGATTTTTGTAGTCCATCTTTTCCGACTCGCTGATGAGCGGATAAACAATGTAGGCTTGCCGACCGGCATCGATTTGCGAGCGAATAAACTGATAAACCTCTTTTCTCCGATTTTCAAAGAAGTGCTTGGTTGAAATGGGTTTACGTCCCGGGGGTAGCTCATCAATGACCGAAACATCCAGATCACCATAAAGGGTCATGGACAGGGTTCGGGGGATTGGGGTGGCAGTCATCACCAAAATATGAGGCGGAATGCCGGCATTTTTTTTCCATAGCTTGGCGCGTTGGGCCACGCCAAAGCGGTGCTGCTCATCGATGATGACCAAACCCAGTTGGTTAAAACTAACAGAATCTTCAATCAGCGCGTGCGTTCCAATCAGCAATTGAAGTTCGCCGCTTGCAAGCTGCTCGTGAATGACCTGGCGCTCCCGTTTTTTGGTCGATCCGGTTAATAAGGCGATGTTGACGCCCAATCCATCAAGCATTTTTTGAATGGTGTTAAAATGCTGAATGGCCAGAATTTCGGTCGGAGCCATTAAGCTGGCCTGGAATCCGTTGTCGAAAGCCAACAGCGCCACCATAAGGGCGACCAGTGTCTTGCCACTGCCCACATCGCCTTGCAGCAGTCGGTTCATTTGTTTACCGGAGCCAAGATCCTTGCGGATCTCTTTTACAACTTTCTTTTGAGCACCGGTCAGTTCAAAGGGCAGGTTGTTGGCATAAAAATGGTTAAAGTTGTAGCCTACCTTTGAGAAGACAAAGCCTTTAAAGGCTTCCAGCCGACGGTGTTTTAGACTGATAATTTTTAGTTCAATGTAAAAAAGCTCTTCAAACTTGAGCCGAAAAGTGGCTTTTTGCAGCAAGTGAGTACTTTCTGGAAAATGAATTTGATGGAGCGCATCGCTGAGGCTCATCAGCTTTAAAGGTGCCTTGATTTTCTCGGGCAAGGTTTCATAAATCTTTCCCTGAATTTGATTGGCCAGACTAAACTGAATTTTATTTAAAGCGTTGGTATTCAGAAAACGCTTTTTGAGCTTTTCTGTGGTGTTGTAAAATGCCTGAAGAACACCAGTTTTAAATTGCTCACTTTGGCGGTCTTCCACTTCGGGATGAATGATGTTGACCCGGCCGCTAAACACAGATGGCTTACCAAAGACCACATAGGTTTTTCCGGGGACCAGGTTTTCCAAAATATATTTAGTCCCTTGAAACCAAATTAAATCCATGCTGCCTGTTTCGTCATAAAAAACGGCACTCAGGCGTTGTTTCCTTCCTTCGCCTAAAAGCTTAAACGAACGAATTTTTCCTTTGACCTGGATGTAGGCCTGGTCGGCACGTACTTCGGCAATCTGGTGAAAGCGCGTCCGGTCAATATAACGATAAGGGAAATAATAAAGCAGGTCGCGAAACGAACGAATACCCAGCTCTTTGTTAAGTAGTTCTGCTCGTTTGGGGCCTACTCCCGGCAAAAATTTAATGTCTTGATCTAAATACTCAGGCATGAAGCAAAGATAAAAAACAAATACCAGCAGCGAATAACCCTATAAAAAGTAGTTATTAAGATTATTCTGTTTGTAAAACGAAATTAATTGCATGGTTTTTGTATGATCGTGAATTTAATCATGATTTATGAAAATCAAAAATACTTTCGTTAAGTGAAAATCTAGGACTATATCCCTATATTTACGAATCCAATGACGAATAAACGATAATTTTCCTAATTAAATACTGAAAGCTCAATTCTAAAAAAATGAAACAAGTAATCAACCTTACCGACATTGTCAAAAACTATAAAGTAGGGACACAAGTGGTGCGTGCTTTGCGTTCCGTCAGTCTCACAATCAACGAGGGCGAATATGTGGCCATCATGGGGGCATCGGGCTCCGGAAAATCAACGCTGATGAATGTAATTGGCTGTTTGGACACTCCAACAAGCGGAAAATATGTTTTGAACGGGCACAATGTTAGCGATTTGACCGATGACCAGTTGGCTGTAATTCGGAATCGGGAAATCGGCTTTATCTTTCAAACATTTAACCTGTTGCCGCGAAGTACGGCCTTGGATAACGTGATGTTGCCTTTAATTTACTCCGGGGTTAAGAAACAAGAAAGACAGGAACGAGGAACGAAAATATTGACTGATGTGGGCCTGGCTGACCGGATTGAGCATAAACCCAACGAATTGTCGGGGGGACAGCGGCAGCGTGTGGCTGTGGCCCGAGCGCTAATTAATAAACCTGCTATTTTGTTGGCTGATGAGCCAACAGGGAATCTGGACTCTAAAATTTCAGAAGAAATTATGCAGCTTTTTGCCGATATTCACCAAAAAGGCAATACGCTGATTGTGGTCACTCACGAGGAAGATATTGCCTTGCATGCTCATCGGATTATTCGTTTGAAAGATGGGCAGATTGAATCAGATGAAGTTAACCCAAATCCTGTAATTTGATGGATAAAGAAATTCGAATATATACAAAAACCGGCGATGATGGCACTACTGGTCTTATCGGTGGAGCCCGGGTAAAAAAATACGATGTTCGCCTGGAAGCCTACGGGACCGTAGATGAGTTGAATAGTTACCTGGGGCTAATTGTTGCCATGGGGATTGATGAGCATGCGCAGGCGATTTTAAAGCAGATTCAGTCCTTGCTGTTTTCAGTAGGGGCTCAATTGGCTACCGATGATTCGGCGGCTGATTTCAGAAATCAGATTCCCTGCAAAGATTCAGATATTGCTTTGCTGGAAAATGAGATGGATGAGATGTTTAAGGTGCTGCCCAAACTGAATCAGTTTATACTTCCTGGCGGAAGTCCGGCAGCAGCGCATGCGCAGATTGCAAGAACCATTTGCCGAAGGGCAGAACGGCGTATTATTGAGCTATCTGAAAAAACAGATGTCAATAAAAACCTGATAAAATTCATAAATCGCCTTTCAGACTACCTTTTTGTGCTCGGACGCAAGATCTCATTTGATGATCAGGTGCCTGAAAATACCTGGAATTCGGGAGTTTGAGCAAAACTCATTTTTTCTTAGGTATTGCTGTAATTTTTTATATATTCGCAAAATCAAAAAAAAGAATCAAAACTAAAATTCCTTCGAATATGTACTGGACATTAGAATTAGCTTCGAAATTAGAGGATGCACCTTGGCCTGCAAGCAAGGATGAGTTGATCGACTATGCAATGAGATCAGGAGCACCACTAGAAGTGATTGAAAACTTGCAGGATATTGAAGACGAAGGGGAGATATACGAAAGTATTGAAGATATTTGGCCGGATTATCCCAGCAAAGATGACTTTTTCTTCAATGAGGACGAGTATTAATTGATTTTCAAGCAAGTGAAAAAACAAATAGCAAGGCTTAAGCCTTGCTATTTGTTTTTGTGGAAAATATCTTCTACCTGCTTGGGGCGAATGGCATCATACCAATGAAACCCGGGCAATTCTTTCTCTTTATCCGGAACGTTGAGCAGAGGCATGAGCTGTCCGTCCGGAGTTTTTATAAACACAATCTTCGATACCTTACTGCTGTCCAGGTAAATTTCAATTGAGCTGCTTTGCGCTTTGTTAATCCCAATGATGCCTTCTCCGTCTCGGGCATAGTATATGGACTGTCCGTTTCCATCCACATTAATTTTATACAATTCATTGTCGCGGATATACCCCAGCATGTTACGACCTTTAATTTGGTTGTACCGGCCTGAATCTTCCATGGCAACAATAAAGGCATTTTGCTCCATGCGAACCAGGTCGGGGGCATTGCTTTGATTGACCATTTCAATGTAATCTGCGGTCATTTGATTGTTTTCAGACCATACAATGGGCTCGTGAAACAGCTGGATGGTGGAATCCATCGACCAGTACACCATTGAGTCGCACTGTCCCTGCATGTCTTCCCGGAAAAATTTCACCTGATAATAGGCCATCACCAACTTCTGGTCAGGAATGGAGTCCGGGACGGAAAGCAGGGTGTCGGCGTGCAAAAACAAGGTGTCTTTTTCGGAGTAAAGCATAAAATGAGCCGAATCGGTGGCAAGCGATGTTTCCGTCTGGTCATTATAAACGACCCGATTTCCTTTGACAATCATTCGGTTTTTGAAGTCTTCAATCCGCGCATTGCCAATGGCGCGTCCATCGCCGGTCGTTTTATTGTAGAAGATGGAGTCGGCATTGATCTTTTGCTCCTCGCCGAGGATTTCCGGGTTGTTGTACAGTTCCACATCGCCGGAATTGCTGTTGTAAAACCCGCGTTCGGCATACAGGTTGTTTTCATCATCCTTGATGTTGGTTGGGCCAACGATGGAGATGACCTGGGTTTTGGTGTCATAAATCAGTGTATCCGAGGTCAACGTATAGTTCTGCGACAACACTTCCACTTCGGTTTTAAAATAAGCCTTGTCCTCATTGGCGTAATATTCACCAATTTTGCTGTACAAGGTGCTTGCGCTGTCCACAACGGTTCCGTAGTCATCGTAATAGCCTACGTTTTTGGTCATGTCAAAATCCAGGGTATCGGTGGTCAGCGTAGTCGATTTATTGACCAGCCGAACATTTCCTGTGGCAACTGTCCATTTGAGATCTCCGTTGTAATTCAAAAAATCAGAGTATAAATGCAGGGTGTCGTCTTTCAGGATATGTACATGCCCAAAGGCATGTACCATGTTGGTATCGTTGTACATATAAGCGCTGTCGCACCATAGTCGAATGTTGTTGTGTCTGACAATAACATTGCCAATCAAGCGCCGAGCATTAGCTACAATTTTATCATTTGTTAGCAAATATTCTGCTTGTTCAATGTCTATGCGCTTCCTGGTTTGTGCCATTGAAACGACAGGTAATAATATCAGTAAGAATATGAGTTTACTGTACTTGGTTTTCAAATTCATTTAATTTTAAATTACAGCAATTCCTCTATAATTTGATCGACGGAAATGTTTTCGGCTTCGGCTTTGTAATTCTTAATTACCCGGTGACGCAAAATGGTTTTGGCAACCGCTTTGACATCTTCGATGTCGGGAGAATATTTCCCGGACAAAACGGCATGGGTCTTAGCTCCTAAAACCAGGTATTGCGAGGCTCTTGGCCCGGCACCCCATTTCAAGTATTTGTTGGTTACCGCCGTTGCCAGCTTGGTTTCGGGGCGTGTTTTGGCCGAAAGGGAAACCGCATATTTCAATACATGATCATTAATCGGAATTTTCAATATCAAATCCTGAAAATACTTAATCTCTTCCGCTGAAATAATCTCACTTAGTTCTGTTGTAAAATCAGAGGTTGTATTGCGAACAATCTCAAGTTCATCAGCATACTCCGGGTAGTCTAGCCAGACCGAGAACATGAAGCGGTCGAGCTGGGCTTCGGGCAGGGGATAGGTTCCTTCCTGCTCAATGGGATTCTGGGTGGCCAGCACAAAGAATGGCCTGTCCAGCTGAAAACGTTCGCCGGCTGCAGTTACTGCCCGTTCCTGCATGGCTTCGAGCAGTGCTGCTTGCGTTTTAGGCGGCGTTCGGTTGATCTCGTCAGCCAAAATAATGTTGGCAAACAGTGGTCCGCGGATGAACTTAAATTCCCGGTTTTTATCCAGAATTTCAGTTCCAATAATGTCGGAGGGCATGAGGTCGGGGGTAAACTGAATACGGCTGTATTGCAGACCCAGCACTTCGGCAATGGTATTTACCAGAAGGGTTTTGGCTAGTCCCGGCACACCAATAAGCAAACAATGTCCGCGGCTGAAAAGCGAAATAAGTACTTGCTTGATGATTTCATCCTGCCCGTAAATTCGCTTTTTTATTTCTGCCTGAAGTACATCATATCTGCTTTTTAGGGCATCAACGGCTTCAACATCATTTTTGAAATTCATATCCGGTGGTCAGTTTATTTTATCCAGCCATTAAAATTGAAATTGCAATTGGCATAGGTTGGATCAATTCGGATATAGGTTTTGGCCTGTTGTTCCGAGATCCACTGATTCAGGGCTTCTTCTTGCTTTTCGCGAAGATAAATTTCCGTCAGCATCTGGTAATCCTCCTGCAGGTTTGCCCGATGTTGTTCCGTACGGTTCACCAATTTAACAATCTTATAAACGGTACGTTGTTTGTCGTCTATCGTTTTAAACGGCTCTGATATTTCGTTTACGTTCAGCTTGTCTAATATTTTACTTACATCGGGGGGAAGCTCTTGTTGTCTCCAGCGGGTTGACATGGTTTGTGGGTTGATCACCTTTCCGCCACTGTTTCTTGAGTTTTTGTCAAAAGAATAGCGCATGGCGGCATCGGAGAAGGAAATCTCTTCTTTCCGAATAAAGTTTGCCAAGCTGTCCAGTCGGTTGTGGGCCTCTTCCATGGCTTTGGCCGTTGCTTTGGGTTTCAGAATGATGTGACGGGTGTTCACTTTCTCGCCTTGACGGTCAATAAGCTGAATGATGTGGTAGCCAAATTCACTTTTTACCACATTGGAAACACGGTCGCCTTTGAGGTTGAAAGCAGCAGTGGCATAAGCCGGATCCAGTTCGGCACGTCCCATATAGCCCAATTCTCCTCCAGTGGAAGCAGAAGGTCCCTCAGAATAGGCTACGGCTAAAACGGCAAAGCTTTCTCCTTGTTCAACCCGTTTCTTGAATTCGCGCAGGCGCGCTTTAATACGGTTTTCCTCTTCCAGTTCGATGGGAGGGAAAAGCGTAATTTGAGCAAATTCCATCATGGGTTCTACCATCGGAATCTCATCTTTCTTCATATTTCGGAAGTGGTAACGAACTTCGGAGGGGGTAACTTGCACTTTATCGATGATTTTGCTTTGCATCTGACTGGTCAATGACTGGTTGCGAATAACTTCTTCCAGATCGGCCTTGATTTGAGCAATAGGCTTTTTAAAATAATCTTCAACGGCTTTGTCCGAGCCCAGGTGCTGGCGGAAATACTGCATCCGTTGGTCGAGGTTCTGGTTAATCTGGCTGTCACTAACCAGGATGTTTGTGTCCAGTTCTGCTTCGGCCAATAAAAGCTTCTCAACCAGAAAGTCTTCCAGAATTTCACACTTCATATCGCCATCAGAGACGATTCCCTGAGCTTGTTGCTGGATATACATGTTTTCGATATCCGATTTGAGGATAATGTTGCTTCCGACAACAGCTACAATCTGATCAATTGTTTTATCTTGAGCCAGCGTTGCGGTTGTAAAGCAACTGAATAGCAAAATACCAGCTAATACTTTTTTAAACATATTGGTTTATTTTTTAATAGTATAAAGTTTGAACTTATTCGATTCCAGGCCTTCTTGATAGACATCAGTCTCTATTTTTTTGAGAAAATCAATTTTTCGCTGATTCAAAAGGATATTTTTGATGGATGACTTGACAAAGTCAACAGGTGCGTATTCTCCTTTAAACCTGAAATCGCGGATACAAATAAAATAATAATATTCTGTATCATCACTTTCAATAAACTTGTTTCTGCGTAAAAAACGTTCCAGGTTATCTATTTCAAGCGGAATTTGGGTTAAGATGCGGTTGGCATCAATCCATTTATCTCCAAACCGGTCGTAGCTTTTGGCGTAACGAATGCCATATTCGTCCAGTTCAAGCAGTTTTTGAGGATCATTATCCATCGACAGCTCTTTCAGTATTTCGGGGTTGGACAGCTCGATGGGGGTTTTTAAATACACCGCTTTAACGATGTCGTTTTTCAGGATGAACTCTTTTTTGTGCGACTCATAGTAGTTTTCAATCTCCTGATCGGTGATCAGGGTGTCCATTTTTTGTTCCATGAGTGCTTTCTTATACCGGTAAGTGATCAGCGAATTGCGGTAGTCTTCCAACTCGCGGCTCACATCTTTTTGCGAAGCACTCAGGTTTTCTTCTGCATTCAGAACCATTAGTTCTCGTTGCACCCATTTCTGAATAAAATCATCCATCCAGATGGTGCTGTCCTCCGTGCTGAGGCTGCCAGGCAAAACTTCTTCCACTTCTTCGAGGTAGAGGATTTTGGTTCCCACCTGAGCCAGCGGAACTTTCTCCTGTTCAACCTTACAGGCGCTAAATAGCAGTAGTATTAATCCAATGTATAATGGTGTATGCTTCATTGTTTTTCCAGGCTATTGAGTAATTTTTTGTTTATTTTTATTTTGTACTGTTTTCGGAGTTGTTTTAGCCAGTCTTGCTCCAGTTGTTGCTGATAGTCGGCAATATACAAGCCTTTGGCTTCTTGCAGCGTTTTGGCTTGCGGCGGCACTTTGTTTCCACGAACAAAATACAGGCCATCCACAAAGTCGTTGGGCTTTGGTGCATTCCAAACAAAATAATCCACTAAAGGATCCTGGCCTTGTTCAAAATAGCCAAACTCCACTTCCACGCCTTCTTCATTGCGATGATTTTTTAGAAGATCCTGAAGTTCTGTTAACCGAATTTCGGGTTCTTGTTCAAAGACGGCCTCAATAAAATCCCTTGACTCCTGAGTGGGGCATTTGATGCGCCAACCATGAAAGCGGGTATCCCATTGGTACTTCGATTGATTTTTTTTGTAAAAAGCGACCAGTCCGGCTGAATCAGTAGCAGCTGCATGCCAGATTTTATCTTCTGAAATATTGAAAAGCAATATGCCATCATGGTATTCCTGAACTAGGTTTCGAAATTCCGGATATTTTGTTTCCAGATGAGCGTTTTCGTATTGACGCAGGGTTTCTGCTACAAAGTTGTTATAAGCCTGAGGGATTAAAATTGTCTTTTGATCTGCAGCAATTGGCTTGAGGTAAGTCAAAAATTCGTCTGAAGTTACTTGCTGATTGGCAAAACGAAACAAAACCTGATCAGGCTTGGCTGGTCGGAATTGATCCAGCTTGTTGCTGTCGAGCGCTTTTTGTAGCGCGCTGGTTAGTGCAGCAAGGGCTGGCTCATCCTGCTTGAACTGATATTCACCCTTCAAATTTTGAATAAAACGCTCGGCATTATGTTGGCTGATTTCGGGATTGGTTCGAATTTTCTCTTTCAGGAAATCCTCCAGTTCATCGAATGATGGAACTGGTCGGTGCTCCAGACGTTTGATGATATGCCATCCGTAAGGTGTACGAAGGACGGGCGAAAGCTCATCATCATGCTTCAAGGCAAAAGCGGCTTCTGCAAATTGAGGTGGCATACCCGAAGAGGAGAACCAGGACAGTATGCCTCCCTTGTTGGCCGATTGACGGTCGTCGGAGTGAAGCTCGGCTAAACGGGCAAAATCGGCCCCGTTTTGTAGTTCTTTGAGCAAACTGTCCAATTGTTGTTTCGCAAGCTGAATGGCCTCTTTGCTGGCTTGTTCGTCCAGCTTTTTCATGATGTGTGCTACTTTGAGCTGACCACGGGCAGGACGCTTTTGGTTAACTTGGATGAGGTGGTAGCCAAACTTGGTTCGAACCGGAAAGGAAACTTCACCAACTGCCGTTTTGTAGGCAGCATCTTCAAAAGGGTAGACCATTTGAAAGGCACTGAAGTTTCCCAGATTGCCTTTGTTTTGCCTGACCGAAGGGTCTTCGGAGTATTTCTCGGCAAGTGTTTCAAAAGCTGCACCGTTGTTTATTTGTTTGCGAAGTTCGAGCAACTGATTGTAAATTCTTGAGGTGTCCTGTGGGCTTGCATCGTTTTTTACCAGCAACAGTATATGACTGACATTGATTTCGGTTTGCATGCGCTCGTAAGCCGTTTTTACCATTTCGTCGGTATATTGAACAGCTGTTAGGTAGGGCTTGGCCAGTTCGTCCCGGTATGTGTTTAGTTCGTTTACAAAAGTAGGGAGTGTATCGTAACCCAGGCGTTGGGCTTCCAAAACTTTCAGCTTGAAATTGATAAATAATTCCATGTATTCGCGGGGCGATTTCATCTCTGCACCATCAAGCATAAGCTGGGTATTTTTATGGTATAACCGAACAAACTCTTCTTGGGTTATGGCGTGATCATCAATGGTAACAATGATGTCGGAATCGCCTTGACCCAAACAAAAGGTTGTGGTTAATACGGTAAAAAAGAAGAGCAGGAAATGAGGCATACAAGGATTATCAATAAAAATTTCAACTTAAAATTGTGCCGGGACTATTCAACGGCTACTGTAATTGGGAGCTTCCCGGGTTACAGAAACATCATGCGGATGACTTTCCTGAATGCCGGATGCCGTTATTTTGGTGAACTTGGCATGCATTAACTCCTCAATGTTTCTGGCACCACAGTAGCCCATTCCTGCTTTCAATCCGCCAATCAGCTGGTAAAGGACTTCGTAAAGCGTGCCTTTGTAAGGAACCCGGGCAGTGATACCCTCCGGAACCAGTTTTTTGATGTCATCTTCCACATCCTGAAAGTACCGGTCTTTCGAACCGGCTTGCATGGCTTCCACAGAACCCATGCCGCGGTAGGACTTGAACTTTCGACCCTGGAAAATGATGGTTTCACCGGGTGATTCTTCTACTCCGGCAAACAGGGAGCCAGCCATGATGGAATTGGCTCCGGCAGCAATGGCTTTAACAATGTCGCCGGAATAACGGATACCTCCGTCAGCAATGACCGGAACATCACTATCTTTTAGGCTTTTGGCAACATCATAAATGGCCGATAGTTGTGGGATTCCGACTCCGGCTACCACGCGGGTGGTGCATATTGATCCGGGACCAATACCCACTTTTACGGCATCAGCTCCGGCAAGTACCATTTCGGCGGCAGCTTCAGCAGTGGCAATGTTTCCGGCAATAAAATCAATTTCCGGGTATTTGGCTTTGGCCTTTCGCAAGGTTTCCAAAACGCCTTTGGAATGCCCGTGTGCGGTGTCAATAACAATGGCGTCTGCCTGGGCTTTTACCAACTCATCAATTCGGTCCATTGAGTCGCTGGTGACACCAACGCCAGCAGCAACGCGTAGCCGCCCTTTATGATCTTTGCAAGCCAACGGTTTGTCTTTGGCCTTGGTAATGTCTTTATAGGTAACCAAACCAATCAATTTTTTATGCTGATCGACTACCGGTAGTTTTTCAATTTTATATTTCTGAAGAATCTCGGCTGCTTTGTCCAGATCGGTTGATTCGGCTGTGTAAACCAAATTCTCCGAAGTCATGACTTCAGCAATCGGACGATCCATGTTTTGCTCAAAGCGAAGGTCGCGATTGGTAACAATGCCAACCAGCAGGTTATTGGAGTCAACCACCGGAATCCCTCCGATTTTGTAGGTTTTCATGATCTCCAGTGCATGGCGTACAAGCTTATGTCGCTCAATCGTAATGGGGTTGTAAATCATGCCATTTTCAGCTCGTTTTACAGTCATTACTTGCTGGGCTTGTTCCTCAATACTCATATTTTTATGCAAAACCCCGATACCGCCTTCGCGGGCAATGGCAATAGCCAAGGTGGCTTCGGTAACCGTGTCCATGGCTGCCGTAACGATAGGGGTGTTTAGCTTGATGGAGCGCGAAAAGGAAGAACTCAAATCAACATCGCGAGGCAATACATCAGAATATGAGGGGATTAGTAGTACATCATCAAATGTCAATCCTTCGCTGATTATTTTATCGGCATAAAACGACATGGTTGCGATTTTTGGGTTTGATACAATAGGCCAAAACTACAAAAAATAACCGGATTAAGCTTGGATACGGGCATTGCAAGACTCCATTAAAAAAATTAAATTTCATTAAAATTTGTTAAGTTGAATCTGTTTTTATAATCATTGCAAAAAATTAGTTCGCTTGAGTGATTTTAAATCCATATTAACCCGTTACTGGGGCTATTCAGATTTTCGTCCGTTGCAGGAAGAAATTATTCAGTCAGTTGATAAGGGAAATGACACCTTGGGATTGATGCCTACCGGTGGTGGGAAATCAATTACCTTTCAGGTGTATTCCTTGGCAAAACCCGGAATTTGTTTGGTCATTACCCCGCTGATTTCCTTGATGAAAGATCAGGTGGAGAACCTGAGTAAAAAGGGCATTAAAGCGTTGGCGATTCATTCGGGCTTAAGTCAGCAGGAAATCAAAATTGCCTTTGACAAAGCCAGCTGGGGAGATTACAAATTCTTGTATCTGTCTCCGGAGCGAATCAACACCGAGCGCTTCAAGGAGCATCTGACCAATATGGATATCAACCTGATTACGGTTGATGAAGCGCACTGTATTTCGCAATGGGGCTTCGATTTTCGGCCTTCGTATCGAAAAATAACTGAGCTTCGGAAACTATTGCCCGATGTGCCGGTTTTGGCCCTTACGGCCACTGCTACCCGTGAGGTTGAAAAAGATATTCAGAAACAGCTGGCGTTTAAAAAGGAGCACATTCTGCGTAAAAGCTTTTTCCGCGAAAACCTGATTTATATTGTTCGCGAACGGGAAGATAAACTGAATTATTTGCTGCAATCGGTTAAACGAGCGAAAGGAACGGGGATTGTGTATGTACGCAGCCGGAAGCTGACCAAAGAGATCAGTGAATTTTTGCGACGCAATCAGATTTCGGCTGACTATTACCATGCCGGCCTCAGCAGCTTAAACCGGGAGCGCAAGCAAGACGACTGGAAATCGGAGAAAACAAGGGTGATTGTAGCCACTAACGCCTTTGGAATGGGGATCGATAAAGCCAACGTTCGGTTTGTGATTCATTATGGTCCTGCGGATTCGCCGGAAGCTTATTTCCAGGAGGCTGGCCGCGCCGGAAGGGATGGAAAGAAAGCTTATGCGGTACTGATTTATGGCCAATCGGATATTCTGGCCTTAAAAAAGAATGTGGAAAAATCCTTTCCCGAAATTCAGGTCATCAAGAATGTGTACCAGGCACTTTGCAATACCTTTCAAATGGCGGTTGGCTATGGAAAAAATCAGACTAAGGACTTTAACCTGGGCAATTTTGCCTCGAAATACAAGATGCAGATTCAGGCTATTTACAGTAGCATTAAAATTTTACAGCGTGAAGGGTACCTGGAGCTGACGGAAGAAAGCGATAACCCGTCGCGCGTGACGTTTGTGGTTGGGCGCGACGAACTGTATAAGTTTCAGGTGGCCAATTCGAGTTTCGATGGCTTTACCAAATTATTGCTGCGTTCTTATTCCGGCCTTTTTTCTGATTATGTACCGATTAATGAAGAGGTGCTGGCTAAGCGTGCCGGCCTTAGTCTGGAGGTGGTTTATCGTTTTTTGAATCACCTGAATGCCCATAAAATTATCCATTACATTCCGCGGAAAAACACGCCTTACATTTACTTCCCGAAGGAGCGAATTGATATCAGCCGTCTGAAGATTTCGAAAGAACATTATGCCGACCGCAAAAACGATTATCAGAAGCGGATTGATGCAATGATTCACTATTCAACCCAAAAACTAAAGTGCCGAAGCCAGGTTTTACTTCACTATTTTGGTGAAGATGAGTCGGTTCGGTGTGGGAAATGTGACGTGTGTCTGGAGCGGAATGAGTTGAGCCTGAGTAAGCTCGAGTTTGATCAGCTGGCTGAAGATATTAAAAAGAGTTTAGCGGAAGCATCTACTTTTGAAGAACTGATCATGAAATTGAAAGGCAAAGAAGACCTGAAAATAAAGGTCATCCGCTGGCTAATGGACAATGGTAAGATTGTGCGGCGCATTGATAATAAGCTGGAATGGAAAAGGAATCCGGAGACTAACGGTTCAAAAACCGAATGAAACGGAAAATCTTATTATTTTTGCAGGATTAATTGCACAATATGACCGAGGAAAATTTAAATCCAATTGTTTATTCTAAGAATGCTATTGAGTTTGTTACGGTAGCCAACGAATATTGTAACTTTCTGGAAACAGCCAATACGCAAAACACACTTTCTTTTTTGAACCGGGCACAGAAAATTTTGCCTTTACTGTACCTGAAAACATCGGTTTTGCCTGATGTGGAGAGTTTTGAAGAAATGGGACTGGAAAAGTTTGTTAGTGAGGTTGATTATAACTTTCTGCAGCAAAAGGTGATGAATCTTTTGGGAGAATACGATGATTTTCAGGAAGTATTTGATGCAGATATGCAATTCAGCGATGCCCCGTTGAGTTCCAGTATTTCAGAGTGTTTAACCGACATTTATCAGGATTTGAAGGACTTTTTGATGTCTTACCGGACTGGTGATGAACTGGTGATGCAGGAAGCCTTATGGGTTTGTATCGATAATTTTAAAAACTACTGGGGACAACGTCTGGTAAATTCCTTACGAGCTGTTCATGCACTCATTTATGGCGATGTTGATTTGGAAGACCAGGTAAATATAGCCGTGGAGAATGACCCTCGTGAGGAGGAAGAGGGTGCAGGCAACAAGCCGGAATGGCTGAACCAATTATTCAAGAATCAGGGAGATTAAGTATGTTTATAGAAAGTATTACGAAAGAAGCACTGGCCGAATTACCATTACATGCCTTTGATGGAAAAATTGTTTTGGTGGATAGTCAAGAACAGTTAGAAAAGGCCATCGCTTATTTGCGTGACCAGGATGTTTTAGGGTTTGACACGGAAACCAAACCTTCGTTTAAGCGAGGACAGGTCCACCAAGTAGCGCTACTGCAGTTGTCAACATCCGATAAAGCCTTTATCTTCCGAATCAATAAAATTGGCTTACCCAATGAGCTGAAAGACATTTTAGCCGATGAACAAATCGCCAAAGTGGGCGTGGCTATCCGCGACGATATCAAGGCACTTCAAAAAATTAACCGATTTACACCTCAGGGCTTTATCGAACTTCAGGATGAAGTAAAAGGCTATGGGATACAAGATTTTAGCCTGAAAAAAATTACGGGCATTGTTTTAGGATTTCGCATTTCCAAATCGCAGCGTCTGTCTAATTGGGAAGCCGATGAATTAACTGAAGCGCAACTGAGCTATGCGGCCACTGATGCCTGGGTTGCTTGCGAAATTTTTAACTCCTTAATTGCAGCACAGTCATGAACCTACCCATAATTACCCTGAAAGCCGGAAAAGAACAATCGCTAAACCGGTTTCATCCCTGGATTTTTTCGGGGGCCGTCAACTACATTAGTCGGGAGTTGGAAGAAGGAGAGTTGGTTCGCGTGGTTTCCAGCAAAGACGAATTTTTAGCCATTGGCCATTTTCAGATTGGTTCAATTGCGGTGCGTGTGCTGTCTTTTGAAGATACCGTGATTGATCGTAATTTCTGGAAAAAGAAACTTGCTGTAGCTCTTGAACTGCGTCGCAGCCTGGGCTTTCATGAATCTCAAACCAATGTGTTTCGCCTTATTCATGGCGAAGGCGATGGCCTGCCCGGACTGATTGTTGACTTTTACAACGGAACGGCGGTTTATCAGGCGCATTCGGTGGGTATGTATCTTGTTCGGCATGAGCTGGCCGAATTATTTAAAGAACTTATGGGCGACCAGTTGGTTGCCGTTTACGATAAGAGTGACAAAACACTTCCATTCAAAGCCAATATTCAACCTGAAAACGGCTACTTGCTGGGCCAGTCGGAGCCTTGCATTGTTCAGGAGTACGGACTTTCTTACCGGGTTGATTGGGTGGAAGGGCAAAAGACAGGCTTTTTCATCGATCAGCGGGAAAACCGGAAGCTTGTGGAACAGTTTTCGAAAGGCCGCGATGTGTTGAACATGTTTTGCTACAGCGGAGGTTTCTCCTTTTTTGCCATGCAGGGAGGAGCCAATAAGGTGCACTCTGTGGATGCATCGGCTAAAGCCATTGAGCTCACCCGGCAAAATGTGGCGCTGAATTTTAAAGACGATCAACGCCACGAGGCTTATGTGGCTGATGCCTTTGATTTTATGCGAGATATGAAAGATCGTTACGATTTGGTAATTCTTGATCCACCGGCTTTTGCCAAGCACCGTGGTGCGCTACGTCAGGCGCTTCAGGCTTACAAGCGATTGAATGCTAAAGCATTTGAGCAAATTCGTCCGGGCGGTATCTTATTCACATTCAGCTGTTCGCAGGTGGTTAGCAAAGATCAATTCCGGGAAGCAGTATTTTCCGGAGCAGCCATTTCGGGGCGTAAGGTGCGCATTTTGCATCAACTTCATCAGCCGGCTGATCATCCCATCAATATTTATCACCCTGAAGGAGAATATTTAAAAGGCTTGGTTTTATACGTTGATTAGATGGACGATAGTTTTTTTCGTTTTTCATAATTTATTGTGCAAAAAACCATTGAAAAAATTTGCAGATTCGAAACAATACTTATTTTTGTATAGAGTATGGTTGCGAATCGGTATTTTTTCAGATTAAAAATCAACCTTTTCCCGGAAAATGAATCACATTCATCCCCAACTGACAACGTTATTTTATGTATTTAGGGTAGGGGGTGAATTTGCTTGGTTTCTGTGATAAATTATTCGGATAATTGAATTTTACGGTCCGCATGTTTTTCCCCGCCAGTTATGTTTTTATTTATTTCAAATTTTTTATTCTTAAACTATGAACATTTACGTAGGTAACCTGGACTACAATCTTAGAGAAGACGAACTGGGTGAAATTTTTGCTGAATACGGAGAAGTTGTCTCTGTGAAAATTGTTAAGGACCGTGAAACTGGAAGAGCCAAAGGTTTTGGCTTTGTTGAAATGGCTGTTGAATCCGAAGGAGACAAAGCCGTTGAAGAATTGGATGGAGCTGAAGTAAACGGAAGAAATATAAAAGTTAACAAAGCCCGGCCCAGACCGGAAAGACCTCCAAGAAGAGATCGCTATTAATGCTGACTTTTATAGACTGCTAAAAATATTGGTTCGTCCGGATTTCCGGACGAACCTTTTTGTTTTAAAAAGAAGCTTTGAGTAAGGCGCAAACCTGTTCCAAAAAGTCCTGGTCTTCTTGTGTGAATGGGGCAGGAGAGTGGCTGTCAATATCCAATTCGGCAATAAATTCGCCGTTACGAAGGATGGGAACCACTATTTCTGACTGTACATCCAAGCTGCAGGCAATGTAGTTCGCTTCCTGGCTTACATCCTGAACAATGATGGTCTCTTTCTTTTCTGCTACCTGTCCGCAAACGCCTTTGCCAATGGCAATTTGCGTATGATCGGTAGGCTTTCCCACATAGTCTCCCAGTTCGAGCATGCCGTTTTTAAGCAGGTAAAAACCCACCCAGTCGTAATGATAGACTTTCTCTTTCAATAGCTGGCAAACCCTTAGGTGCAGGTCTACCGGATTGCTGGCAACCTGCTGTTTGACTTCTTCTAAAATGGCACTAAAATCTGGTCTCATTTTCTCGTTATTAAAATAATAATGCACGTTGTTTAACTGCCTTTATGGCCTTTTACTTATTTGATAACCATTTGGTTTTCGTGGGTAATTTTCTCGCAATACTTACACTTAAGCGCTACAGGTTCCTTCGAAATAACCGAAAATGAAGTGGTTATGGGCTCCGAATTGGTGATGCACTTTGGGTTGAAACACTTAACAATTCCAACGATGCGATCGGGTATCGTAACTTCTTTTTTCTCAATCACTTCGTAGTCGCGAATAATGTTTAGTTTCGCATGCGGAGCAATCAGCGCAATTTTGTTGATTTCATCATTCTCAAAAAATTGATTGGAAACCTTGATGATGGCTTTCTTACCCAGCTTGTCGCTTTCGAGGTTGGCGCCAAAGGTGATCATGTTTGGTGTTTGATCCAGTTCCAGGATTGAAATTACATCAAACAGGTTTTCAGAAGGAATATGATCGATTACGGTGCCTTCACTGATGGCGCTGACTTTCAGTTTTAATTTTTTCTTATGCTCTTTCATGACAATTACTTTAAGTTTAAAGCATGAGCAATGATGGCCTCGCGGGCATAAACACCGTTGCGTGCTTGCTGAAAATAGTAGGCTTTTTCATTTTGGTCTACGTCGGTAGCAATTTCGTTAACACGAGGCAGTGGGTGCAGAATACGCATGTTGGGTTTCGTGTTTTTGAGCATGCTGTTTTTAAGGATGTAGACATTCTTGACTTTTTCGTACTCCATGGGGTCTGAAAAACGTTCTTTTTGCACGCGGGTCATGTAAACGATGTCAGCCTCTGAGATGATATCGGTAAACTCCAGGTGCTCGAAGTAGCGAATCCCTTTTTCGCGCAGGTAAATTTTGTATTCCTCGGGCATCAGCAGCTCTTCGGGAGCGATGAAATTGAAGATGGGGTTGTCGAATTGAGACAGGGCCATCAGCAGTGAATGTACGGTACGTCCGTAGCGAAGATCGCCTACCATGAACAGATTCAGGTTGTCAAACGTCTGCTGGGTTTTCAAAATAGAGTACATATCCAGCAGGGTTTGGGTGGGGTGCTGGTTGGCTCCGTCGCCGGCATTGATAACCGGAACTGAGGAAACTTCGGCGGCATACCGGGCACTTCCCTCCATGGGATGGCGCATCACAATCAGATCAGCATATTGTGAGACCATACGTATGGTGTCGTGCAGCGTTTCTCCTTTGGTTACACTGGACGAACCGGCATCAGAGAACCCGATAATTCGACCGCCCATACGGTTGATGGCGGTTTCGAAACTCAACCGGGTACGGGTTGATGGCTCAAAAAAGAGCGAGGCTACAACTTTGCCATCCAATAATTTCTGATTGGGATTTGCTTCAAAATCTGCAGCCAGATCCATTATTCTCAGGTAGTCTTCCTTCGAATAATCCATGATGGAAATTAAATCTTTTTTATTCATTCGATCTGTGTCATTAAGTGATTTCAAAAAAAAACCAACAGGATTAAAAAATCACTGTTGGTTTTTACTATCCGGAAAATATACCGGTAACAAATAAATTTGCTGAGTTGAAAAATGTCTATCCAAGACCTTGATGAAACGTCTAAATTTGGGAAAAAAATATGTCAGGTGATCCTGCTCACCTTTTGGGAATTCATATTGAACGTTTAAACGCTTCATCAAAATCCAAAATTAAATAAATTGTGCATGTAACAATTGCCTTTTTGGTGTGTTTTATTAGCGATTTATCAACAAAATCGGGATTAATCAACAAGTGTTACGTTTACACCGTGAATTTTCCGGAATTTTTCCATGATACGCTCAGCTTCACTTTGCCGGACTGATGTTGTAATCTGGCAACGTAGTTCAAACCTGGTTTCTTTCTGCTCCAGCTCTTCTTCCTTAAAAATACGCATGACCGGATTCATGTTGGGATAGTCAAAATCAAGCGTGAAATAGGTTTCCACCAGCTTTTCAATGATTGTGGTTTGGTCCAGCACATCAGCGGCTGCGGCTTTGTATGCATTAATCAGCCCTCCAACTCCCAGTAAGGTTCCTCCAAAGTATCGAACCACTACGACCAAGACATTGGTAAGTTCCAGACGCTTGATCTGGCCCAGAATCGGCTTGCCTGCTGTTGATGAGGGCTCTCCGTCGTCGTTGGCCCTGAAGCGTTTTTTGGCAGCTCCCAAGCGCCAGGCATAACAATGGTGACGCGCCGAGTGATGGGCTTTCTTTAGTTCCTGAATGTGCTCTTTGATTTCATCCTCGGTTTCAACCGGAAAAGCGTAGGCAATGAATTTGCTGCCTTTGTCTTTAAACAGGCCTTCTGCTGCTTCGGCTATGGTTCGGAAAGAATCGGTCATTTTTAAAGTTATAAAAAAAAGGCAGATCAAATTGATCTGCCAGCACTGATTACAGTTACATTTTTAATTTCTTTTCTATCTCGTCTACAAAGAACTTGAAATTCTTGTCCGTTTCTTTGAGGTTGTTTACTGTCTTGCAAGCGTGCAACACCGTAGCATGGTCTTTCTTCCCAATTTGGGAACCGATGGATGCCAAGGATGATTTGGTCAGGCTTTTGGAGAAGTACATTGCCAACTGCCGTGCCTGAACAATTTCTCTTTTCCGGGTGCGTGCCTGAAGCGTGTCAACCGGCATGTTGAAATAGTCGCATACTACTTTTGAAATGTAATCGATGGATAATTCGCGTTTCGAGCTTTTTACCAATTTGTTGACCATTTCGCTGGCCAGTTCAATGGTTACTTCTTTGCGGTTCAGGGTTGACTGAGCCAGCAGCGAAACCAAAGCTCCTTCCAGTTCACGAACATTGTTCCCAACATGCGAAGCAACATATTCCAATACTTCTTCTTTGATTTCAATGCCGTCTTTGTAGGTCTTGCGTTTCAGAATTTCCATTCTGGTTTCAAAGTCTGGCATCTGAAGATCAGCTGTTAAACCCCACTTGAAACGAGAAAGTAAGCGTTGTTCCATGCCTTTCAGTTCAATAGGTGGTTTATCCGAAGTCAGAATCAATTGTTTTCCGCTTTGGTGAAGGTGGTTGAAAATGTGGAAGAAAGTCTCCTGCGTTTTTTCTTTTCCAGCAAATTCATGCACATCATCCAGAATCAGCACATCAATCATTTGATAGAAGTGCAAAAAGTCGTTGCGGTTGTTATTACGGATGGCTTCCGTGTATTGTGTTTGAAATTTGTTCGCGTTGACATACAAGACAATTTTCTCAGGAAAACGTTCCTTAACTTCAATACCGATGGCGTGGGCCAGGTGCGTTTTTCCAAGTCCAGAGTTTCCGTAAATCATTAACGGGTTGAAAGCTGTTCCTCCCGGATTTTGTGATACCGCATAGCCAGCACTTCTGGCCAGACGGTTACATTCGCCTTCAACAAAATTTTCAAAGGTGTTGTCAGGCTTTAATTGAGGGTCAACCTGAAGTTTTTGAATACCAGGAATAATAAACGGATTCCTGATAGACGCTTTCCCCTCCGTTTTTAATGGTACGTTTAATGGTTTATTTTGGATTTTGCTATTGTTTGTTGTTGGGTATTTAACCGTGTAAGGTTGCGTGTTTGTTTGGTTGTTCCCCATTACAACAACATATTCGAGCTTGGCATCGTTTCCTACTTCTTTTCGTAAGGTTTTGCGCAACAGATCAATGTACTGCTCTTCCAAATATTCGTAAAAGAATGGACTTGGTACCTGAATGGTCAATACCTGATCGTTAATTTTTACCGGTACAATTGGCTCAAACCATGTTTTAAAACTAATTGTAGGAACATTATCTTTTATAACTGAAAGACAACGATTCCATACAGCAAGATGATTGTTACTCATTTTGAACAGCAGGATTTAAATATAATTCGACAAATTTTTTCCCTAGTTGAATTCCCGACAACAAATCTTGTGAAAAAATAAGTATTAAAAAAATCAATTTTGACTTGACTTTTATGAAACCAATATAACCTACTTCGTAGTCAGGTAGTTAAAAAAAATACTTTTTTCATGCTTTATAACAGTCAAGCAGTCAATCATTTATACTTGCTTCGTTCTGGAACCATTGTATTCTGAGGAGGTTGCGATTTTTTAAAATTTATGAAAAAATTAAGATGCTAATTTCCTAATTTCTTCAAAGCCTTTTCCAGTCTTACTTTCCGTCCATTTTTAAATGCAACTATACTTGCATCTGGGAAAACAGTTTTAGCTTTAGTGTGCATTTTCATAATTTCATCGATGTCAGATGTACTTCCCGTCAGGTAACTGTATACGCCGGATATTTCCACCTCTTCTACTTGCTCAAATTGCTCAAAAATCGAATTTTCCAACGACATCCGTTTAGGGCTCGATATTAAATGAACTTTCAGGGTGTAGTCGGCATTTTTGTTTTGAGCTCTTTCAGGAGAAACATAAACGTTTTTGCCTAGGTCGAAAGCTGAGAAGTGGACGTAGCGTTTCGGATTGTTCCGAAGGTCTTTGAGCAGGTTGTCCAGGCTTTGGCTCATGTCGGCCAGGTTACTGTATAGTTCTTCGTCATTAATCAATTTTCCGGCTGTTCCTTTGCCGGTATCCAGCTTTTCGAGGATACTGTTCATGCCTTGAGCCGAGGCATGGAGCTCCCCAATGAGTTTGGCCAGATCGGCTGCAGCAAGACTGTCACTGATGGAAGAGAAGTTGCTGACAATATTGGTAAAGTCATCGCTGTTGGCATTCAGGCTTGCCGACAGTTCGTTCATATTTTGAATTATACCTTGAAGGTTGGATTTCTCCGAAACCAGCAGTTCGCTTACTTCGTTGGATGCTGTTTCGAGGTTGAGAATGGTTTGGTTGATTCGTGTAAAACTTTCGGCCAGGTTTTTCCGGGCTTCAGCATTAAATACGTAAGTAATGACGGTGATCGCGGAGTCGAGCGAGCCCAGCAATTGTTCGGCCTTATTTTTCAGAGGCAGTACCTGCATGCTTACTTGTTCTTTCAAATCTTCCTCAATACTTCCGGGAATGGTGTCTCCCGGCTGGTAATAGGCATTGGATGGAACAATTTGCAATTTGATTGATTTGGTCCCCATAATGTCTGAGGAAACGATTCGTGCGGCTGATCCTCGCGGTATCAGAAAATCACCTTCCAACGAAAAGGCCACGACAAGACTTCCATCATTTCTGGCTGAAAAATCAATGGACTTGACTTGCCCCACCTGGTAGCCATTCATCATTACGGCACTGGATTCCAGTAGCCCGTCAACTCGTTCATACACGACATGGTAGGTGGTGTTTTGTTTGAAAAAGTCAATTCCCTTGAGGTAATTCATACCCCAAATGAAGATGGCAAAACTAAATACAATTAAAAGACCTAACTTGGTATACTTCGAGAGTTTCATAGATGTTTTCTGCTTATTATTTACAATATTAGTGAGCATTCCGGTAGTTTACAAACATTGTGTTGTGAACTACGGTTTTATTTTGCGCAAGGCTTTTTTTATAGGGATGGTTTTATCCTTTTCAAAAGCAACAATAAAGGCATCCGGAAATAAGTGTTTAATTTGATTTCTTAGTGTTTTTATTTCCTCCAGCGTTTGGGTTTTGCCATAAAAATATTTGTACACCGGGCTCATTTGTTTGCGCTCAACTTGTTTTAACCCTTTAAAATTAGATGGTTTGGTGTCAATGGCTTTGCTGGTTGCGGCAAGCTGAATGCAAAAATAAATGTTCTGGTCACTACTCTCTGGAAGTTCTTTTTTCACTGGCTCAGCAGCAGGTGTTTCGCTAGGTGTATTGCTAGCAACAAGTTTATAATCACTTTTGCTGTCCACCACTTTTTTATATTCTCTTACAGCCCGGAATACGGCTGATGCCAGGTAAGCCTGCCCGTCATCCGTATTCATGTAATTGGCTTCTTTCGGGTTGCTTAAAAAACCAGCTTCAACCAAAACGCTGGGCATACTGGTTTGGCGCAGAACCAAAAAACCGGCTTGTTTCACGCCTCGGTCTCTCCGGCCTGCCCGCTCTCGGAACTGATCCTGAATGGAAGCAGCCAGGTTGATACTTTGATACAAGTGTTCGTCCTGTACCATTTCAAACATGATGTATGATTCCGACGAATTCGGATCAAAGCCTTGGTAAGTTGTGGAGTAATCTTCTTCCATTAAAATGACGGCATTCTCTTTCTTGGCCACGTCCAGGTTTTCCTCGGTACGGTGAAGTCCCAGCACAAAGGTTTCGGTTCCGGCAATGGAAGGAGTGCCACAATAATTGGCATGCAACGAGATGAAAAGATCGGCTTTATGCTTGTTGGCAATGGCAGCACGCTGGTGCAAGGGAACAAACACATCTTTATCACGCGTATAAACAACTTTGACGTCAGGAAGATTATTTTGAATATAATTTCCCAATTTCAAGCCAATGTTCAAGACAATATCTTTTTCTTTAATCTGTTTTGTTACTGCACCCGGATCACGTCCTCCGTGCCCGGGATCGATGATCACGGTGAAGGGTTTGTCCGGCAGGTTGCCACTTTTCACGATTGGCGGGAACCATAAGATTAGAAAGGCAATAACAAGTGTTATTTTTGGGCTGATGTCCATATTGATGATTATAGAATGAAACAAAAATAGAAATATTAAAATTATTTTGCATTCGTTGGCCCGTTTGTCTGGGTTGAATTTATATTTTTGCAGACCAACGTGACCGCAATGGCAAACATTTTACCTGATTTGATAAGAATTCGATTTACATATATGCTGCTTTTGTTGGGTCTTTCTGCTTTTGCGCAGGAATTGCCGGACACAACACAAGTAATCAAGCCTCTAAGAGAGTTGCCAGTCGACTCATTGGTGGTAGCTGGCGAAGCTGTTCCTGATACAATCAGTCGTTCTGATTCGGCCAGTTCAACAGTTTTGGAAGCCCCAATTACCTATAATGCCACCGACTCTATTGTGATTTCTCTGGATGGTAAAAAAGTGTATCTCTATAAAGATGCCGTAGTAACTTACCAAACCATTGAGTTGAAAGCTGACTACATTGAGCTGGATCTTCAAACCAAAGAAGTTTATGCTGAAGGGGTACCGGACTCTGCGGATGTCATGCAGGGTGAGCCGGTATTTAAAGATGGGCAGGAGGAGTTTGAAAGTGAAACCCTGCGCTACAATTTTGAAACGCAAAAGGGGATTATTACTGAAGTGAAAACGCAGCAGGGCGAGGGCTATGTGCATAGTGAACGAACCAAAAAGATTGATGCCAACGCTTTCATTCTGAAAAAAGGAAAGTACACGACTTGCGATGCTGATCATCCGCACTTTTACCTCAGAATGACCAAAGCCAAGGTGATTTCAAATAAGAAAATCATTACCGGGCCGGCTTATTTGGTACTGGAAGATTTTCCGATTTATTTTCCAATGATTCCTTTTGGCTTTTTCCCAAACTCGCCAACATATTCGTCAGGTATTATAATACCGACCTATGGAGAAGAACAAAACCGGGGGTTTTTCCTGCGTGAAGGAGGATATTACTGGGCCGCAAGTCAGTTTTTTGATTTGACTGTGAAAGGGGATATTTACTCGAAAGGATCGTGGGGAAGTAACTTGCATACCAATTATAAAAAACGGTATAAGTTTTCGGGAAGCTTTGATTTCAGGTACAATGTAAACCGATACAGCGATCCGGGTTTGCCTGATTTCAGCCGGTCACCCGGATTCTCCCTGCAATGGTCGCACTCGCAGGACAGCAAAGCCAATCCATTTCAAACTTTTTCAGCGAATGTGAACTTGTCAACAACCAGCTACGACAAGCAAAACTCGTATAACGTACAAAATTATTTGCAGACCACTAAATCATCGAGTATTTCCTACTCCAAGAAATGGGAAAACTCGCCGTTTAATATGTCTGCCAGCTTCAGGCATTCGCAAAACTCGAGGGATTCAACCATTTCACTAAGTTTTCCGGAGCTTACTTTTTCCATGGCTAAAATTTATCCGTTTAAGCAAAAGGGGCGGGTTGGCTCGGCAAAATGGTACGAGAAAATTGGTTTTAGTTATACCGGAAACATCAAAAATTCGATAACGGCCCGCGAAGATGAAATTTTAAGCAAGTCACTGGTAACTGACTGGAGCAATGGCTGGAAACACACGATTCCAATTTCCTTGCCCAACTTCAATTTGTTAAAATACATCAATGTGAGTCCAAGCATTAGTTATTCGGAACGTTGGTATACCAATTACCTTGAAAAAAACTATGCTTTTGACCATGTTGCTCAGGAGGGAACGCTTTGGGTGGATACCATTTACCACTTTAAGCGGAATTACAACTATTCGTTTGCCCTGAGTTCGCAGACCAATATTTACGGGATGTATCAGATTAAGAACCCGAATTCGAGGATTAAAGCCATTCGTCATAAAATGTCGCCTTCCATTAGTCTGAGTTACAATCCTGACTTCACTGATCCGAAATACGGTTTCTGGGACAGCTATATTGATGAGAAAGGGAATGTGATTAGCTATAACCGGTTTGCCAATGGCGTTTTTGGTTCAGCAACTTCAAAAGAAAGTGGTTCCATCAACTTTGGGTTGACCAATAACCTGGAAGCCAAAGTTGCCGCTAAAAATGACACGACCGGTGCCGAAGGAAAATTTCAGAAGATAAAGATTATTGACAACCTTGGCTTTAGCGGTTCCTATAACCTGATTGCTGACTCGTTGAATTTGAGCAATATCCGTATCAATGGACGGACAACAATTAAGGGTGTTAACCTTAATTTTGGCGGAACACTTGATCCGTATGCAACGGACACGAAAGGGAATAAGATTAACAAATTTATGTGGAATGAAGCTTCCGGCTTGGCTAAGCTGGGACGTTTAACCAATGCTAACTTGTCTTTTGGAATGTCTTTCAAATCGAAAAAGGAAGATGAGAAGAAGGAAGGCGAGGAGTCGACAGTGGAGGAAGTGGTTTATCCGGATGGTCGTGTGGAGTATTACGATTTTAGCATGCCTTGGGATTTTCGCTTCGACTATAGTTTAAGCTATTCGAAAAGAAGCCCGTATCATGATGCCCAAATCAACCAAAGTTTGAACTTTAGCGGAAGACTGAATCTGACCCGCGAATGGAATATGCAGTTGACGACCAACTTCGATGTTCAGGCTGGTGAGTTTTCATTCACCACATTCAATATCAACCGGAAACTGCACTGCTGGAATATGAGCTTTAACTTTGTTCCTTTCGGACAGCGTAAGAGTTATAGTTTCACCATCAACGCCTCATCTTCGATGTTGAAAGATTTGAAGGTAAACAAACAGCGTAGCTGGTTCGACAATAACTAGTCAACGTTAGCTTAGTATAAAAAGAAAGCCCGCAGTATAAATCATACTGCGGGCTTTCTTTTTGTTGCAGGCCTGTTAGGCCAGACTAGTTGAAGAGTTTAACACCGAAAAATATTGTTTGTGGTTTAGCCGGACCGTATACGTAGTTGCTGTCTCGGTATTTTCCTTGGTCAAAATCATCTTGGTATTGATTAAATACATTGTTGATTCCGCCAAAAAGCTGTAGGTTCGAATCGAGGTGAGGCAGCTTGAAATCATAGGACAACTTGATGTTGGTTTCCCAAAAGGTGTCGGATTCAAATAAAACATCTGCCTCAGGTGTTCCTGCATCGCCTGCCAGTCCGTAGTGAGGAATCAGCATGGAGCCGGTGTAAATGCCGGAAAGGGTGGCTTTAAATGGACTCTCGGGCGTGTAGGCAAGTGTAAAGTAGCCGTATGAGTCGGGGGTGCGAAGGTAATCTTTGGTTCCTGCAATGTCGGCCGACCAAGCCACTTCATCGTCGTATTGACTCTTTTGTAAGGTTAATCCGCCTTCCAGTTGCAGTTTCTGGTTGAAATTGGCCCGTGCTTCAAATGTTCCACCAAATACCTGCGAGTTTCCGCCATTTCGTTTCTCCAGAATTGAATTTCCTTCCGGAGTATTGTCCATTTCTTCTAAAATGAAAGCATCTTTCAGTTGGGTGTAAAATCCTTCGATGGTAAACCCATAAATATGCGATTCCGTAGCGCGGTCCCAGTTCAGCGAAGTGCTGATGCTTTGAGAGCGCTCTTCATCCAGCTGATCTGCCAGCTGAACTTGTTGAATGCCACCGCCCGAAAAAGCGATGTGCATGTCGGTGTCGAAGGCCTGTGGTGCCCGAAAACCTGTTGACCAGGAGATTCGGTACTGGGTTTCCTGGTTAAACTTGTACAGCGCGGATACGCGTGGATTAAGAATGATTTTGTCCACATAGTTATGCTGATCGGCACGAACACCCGTGAGCAGGTTTAGTTTTGAAGTGACAGACCAATCACTTTGCAGGTAGAAACCCAGGTTTTTGGAGGTCTGATCAAGCAGGTAGTCGTAGGTTTCAATTTCATCATTCACCTGATTGTAGTTGTATTCTAATCCGGTAGTGATGATGTTGGGGCCACCAAAAAAGTCAAACAAGGTATGGTTGACTTGCACGCCTCCAATAAACGTGTTGTTGTCGGTATTTCCATAGGGAGGAAGCGCATTGTGAGCGATGATTTCTTCATCAGTGTCTGGGCGAATGCCGGTGTAGTGCTTGCGTTCGGTGTATTGACCGGCCAAAAATGCCGAAAGCGAAGTCCGGTTGTTGTCGAAATCCAACGAGTAATCCAGACCACCCATCAGAATATCATGGGTCCGTTCTTCCGACTGATCGGCCAGATAAGCTGGCTCATCGTTCTTGTTTCCACCACGGCGATATTCATGCAGACTGGCAAAATTCATCTCCAGTTTCTGATTTTGGTTTAATCGAAAATACGAGTTAAATCCGAATGAATTGTTTTGAAGGGCGGTCATTTCCGAGAAGCCATCATCGTTGTGATCGTAGGCTTGGCGGTCTCTTCGCGATACAAATATGGTTGCACCAGCATTGCGCTGGGTCGTGAGCAGGGTCACGTTTCCATTGATGTGATTGTCGTTGGCATCTCCGTTGATGACAGCATTGTTCATGGACAGACTATAGGCATTGCGTGACGGAAATTTCGTGATGACATTAACTGTTCCGCCAATAGCACTGGAGCCATACAAGGCAGAAGCACCGCCACGAACCACTTCAATTCGGTCAACCATTTCCGTTGGAATTTGCTCCAGCCCGTAAAGCCCGGTCAGCGGACTGAAAATTGGGCGGCTGTTGATCAGGATTTGGGAATAAGCGCCTCCCAGTCCATTCATCCGCAATTGCGAATAATTACAGGTTTGGCAGTCTGTTTCCATACGTAAGCCGGGTTGAAAGCTCAGCCCTTCTGAGATGGTGTTGGCTTGCACATAGTCGAATATTTTAGAGTCCAGCACATTGACAATAACTGCAGACTCGGTTTGGCGTTTAAACGTTTTGGTGCCGGTAACAACGACCTCATCAACAGCCAGACTTTTCTTTTCCAGCAGAAAGTTGAGTTCGATGCTTTGACCCTGTATCAGGTCCACCGACTTTTCAACCGGCTTATATCCGATCATCTTGGCAATGATGGTATGCTTTCCAACCGGGAGGTTAACCAGCATAAAGTGTCCGGTTTCATCGGTAACGGTTCCATAGTTGGTGCCTTTAATGTAAACATTGACAAACGGGATGTGCTCTCCTTCAGCCTTCACATCTCCGAAGATATTGGCATCTGTTCGTTGCGCAAGCAGTTGGGTAGAAGTAAGCAGGAGCAGTATGCCAATGAATAAAGAGATTCTTTTCATGGTAATTCTATTTGTTGTTTTTTGAACTAAAAATATTACAACCAAATAGGCCAATAAAAGTTCCGAATTAGCTTCCCGAAAAGGAATTATTCATAAATAGTTAATATTGAATATTAAGTTTTATAAATTATTGACTAGAGAATTAAACCAACCGAATTTTATGATGTTATCATTAAATGTGCAAGTTGGAGCAAAGAGGCACCTTTCATTATATGAATGTTTTTTATTTCTTTGCACTAATTATTCAAAATCAATCTAAATAGTTTAAAATGGCGATTACTAAAAACAAAATGGTTTCTTTGACTTACGATCTAAGAATCGAAGGAGCGAACGGAGAATTGATTGAACAAGCAACGGCTGAGAAACCACTAAACTTTGTTTATGGTGCTGGTTTGATGATGCCTAAGTTTGAAGAGCTGTTAGAAGGGCTTGAGCAAGGTAACGACTTCAATATAAATCTTTCATGCGAAGAAGCCTACGGGCAGATCGATGAAAATGCGATTGTTGATCTTCCGAAACACCTGTTTTTGGTGGAAGGAAAATTTGACGATGAAATCATTAAAGTTGGTAACACGGTTCCAATGATGAGTGCCAGTGGTCAACGCATGAACGGCTTGGTACTAGAAATTACCGATGAAAACGTAAAAATGGATTTCAACCATCCTTTGGCTGGAGAAGATTTGTTCTTTACGGGTAAAGTACTGGAAGTGCGCGATGCTACTGATGAGGAAATTGCAGCAACTGTGCAAGGTGCCGGCTGCGGATGTAACAGCGGTGGCTGTGGCTGCGAAGAAGAAGGCTGCTCAACAGAAGGAGCAAATCAAGGTGACTGCGGTTGCGGTTGCTAAGAAATAAAACGAATTCTCACGATTGCTCCTGAACATTCAGGAGCAATATTTTTTTATCATAAGCATGAATAGCTTTGGACAAATTTTCAGATTAACCTCGTTTGGGGAATCCCATGGAGTTGGAATTGGTGGTATTATTGACGGCTGCCCTGCTGGTATTGAAATCGACCTGGATTTTATTCAGCATGAGCTGGATCGAAGAAAACCCGGTCAGTCAAAAATTACCACCCAACGTCAGGAGTCGGATCAGGTAGAGTTTCTATCCGGTATTTTTGAAGGAAAAACCCAGGGAACTCCCATAGGTTTTTTAATTCGAAATAAGGATCAACATTCCAATGATTACAACAATCTGAAAGATGTTTTCCGGCCATCGCATGCCGATTACACGTATCTGAAGAAATATGGAAGCCGCGATCATCGTGGTGGAGGCCGCTCTTCGGCCCGCGAAACTATTGCCCGCGTAGTAGCCGGTTCCATTGCCAAGTTGATGCTGAAACAAGTGGGTATTAACATTCATGCCTTTGTGCAGCGGGTAGGCGATATTGAATTGACCAAAAGCTATCAGGAACTGGATTTGAACCAGACCGAAAGTAATATTGTTCGTTGTCCCGATCCGGAAACTGCTGATAAAATGATTGCTCGCATTGAACTGGCCGGCAAAAATCACGATACTGTTGGTGGTGTGGTTCAAGGCGTTGTGCAAGGCGTTCCGGTTGGTTTGGGCGAACCGGTTTTTAACAAGTTACATGCCGATTTAGGCCATGCCATGTTGGGAATTAATGCTGTAAAAGGCTTTGAATATGGCTCTGGTTTTGACGGTACCCGCCTGAGTGGTTCTGAGCACAATGATGTGTTTGTCAAGTCAGAAAAAGGCATACGTACAAAAACCAATAACTCCGGAGGAATCCAAGGAGGAATTTCCAATGGAGAGGATATTTATTTCAATGTGGCCTTTAAGCCCATTGCGACTTTGCTGAAAGAGCAGCAGACGGTCGATAAAGATGAAAATGAAATAACGATCAATCCCAAAGGTCGTCATGATCCCTGTGTGTTACCACGTGCTGTCCCCATTGTAGAAGCAATGGCAGCCTTGGTTATTGCTGATCATTATTTGTTGAGTAAAATAAATCATAATTAGATGCCTCGTAAAAAACGACAACGTCGACTATTGGCTCCGCCTTCGGTGAAGGGATTCTCGGTGTTCGGGCCTAAAAACAGAGCAGAACAAGTTGTGCTTTTCTTTGAAGAATATGAGTCCATCAAATTACTGGACTATGATAATCTGACCCAGGAAGAGGCCGCCGTATGCATGGATGTTTCGCGCCCAACACTGACTCGTATTTATGAGTCGGCGCGCAACAAAGTTGCCCAAGCCATGGTTGAAGGTAAAGACTTGTTGATTCGTGGCGGAAACTTTCAGTTTGATGAAAACTGGTATCGTTGCAACGCGTGTAACGCTAAATTCAATATGGCCAGTTCGGAAGAGAACTGTCCGGTTTGTCATTCTTCTGAAATTATTTCCTTAAACGAGTTTTACAAGGAAGACTAAACCTGAAGTGTTTCGCCTTCGCTTTTAGCAATTAAAACGGCTCCACAACTATCACTCCACACGTTAGTTGCTGTGCGAAACATGTCTAAAATTCGATCAACGGCAAGGACTAAGCCAATTCCTTCAAGCGGAAGTCCGACTGCAGCCAGAATTACACTAATCATTACCAATCCGGCCATAGGAATGGCCGCAGCGCCAATGGAGGCAAGCAAAGCGGTTGTCACGATAATGGCCTGTTGCCCAATGCTCAGATGCTGTCCGTACGCTTGGGCAATAAAAATGGCTGCCACACATTCATAAAGCGCTGTTCCATCCATATTAATCGTGGCCCCCAGGGGTAAAGTAAAACTGCTAATTTTGTTCGACACGCCGGACTTGGATTCAACGGCCTCAATCGTTAGCGGGAGTGTGGCTCCTGATGAAGAAGTTGAAAAGGCTGTTAGCAGGGGAGTGGTCATGTTTCTGAAATGCTTTAGAGGATTTATTTTTCCCAGGACTTTTAATAGAAGAGGGATGCTGATAAAGAAATGAACTCCCAAGGCCAGAATTACCGTACCCATATAAATTCCCATACGCGACATCAGGCTGGTTAAATCATCCTGGTCGGCAATCACCTTGGCAACAATTCCAAAAATTCCAAGCGGAGTGAATTTGATGATGAAGAGTGTGATTTTCATCATCACATCAAACAGCGCGTTGAATGCCTTCTTCAGAATTTCCCGGTTGACAAGATCTGCTTTGGTAATGAAAAAGCCAAACAATACGGCAAAGAAGATGATGGAAAGCATATCGCTTTGATTGAAAGCCCGGAAGATATTCTCCGGAACAATCTCAATCAGGATATCGCGAAAAGATCGCTGCTTGTCGACCAACCCTTCTACATGTTGCTGAAAATTTAAGTCGGCACCAACACCGGGCTTGAATAAGTTCACAAAAAACAGGCCTGTAACAATGGCCAGCAGCGATGTAAGCACATAATAGCCCATTGTTTTAAGTCCTAAGCGCCCCAGGTTTTTACCCGTTCCAATGTTAGTAATCCCGGAAATCAGCGAACTCAAAATGAGTGGAATAATTAGCATTTTTAAGGATCGTAAAAACAGATCACCCATCCAGCTAATGGCATTTACCTGCGGGTTGTCGTAACTGGCCTTTTGAATCGTATTTTTATGAGCTTCAAACTCTTCCGCAGTTAGAATGCGTTTCAGGTTTGTGTTGAATTCATTCAGCGTGCTGAACTCGGCTCCTTTGTTGGATTCTATTTTAGTGACAACTTCCTTTGAAAGGAGCTTCTTTTCTAAATAACTGATTGTTTCTTGGTTGAAGGTGTACTGGGTTGGAAATAGAATACCATAAAAGATAGAAAGAATAAGGGCAATCAGGATTTGCCAATGGAGTTCGAGTTTAAATAGACGCATAGATGTGAATTAATATATGTACAAATCTAGCTATTTGATGCATGTTATCCAACATCTTTTTTATATCGAATTCTTTTTAATTTAGCAGCACAGTACAGCACAATACAATAAACTAATAAAAACACAAAAGACTATGAAAAATCGCTTAATCGGCCGGTTGCCTAAAGTTGGAATTCGTCCTACGATTGATGGACGTGAGCGCGGAGTTCGCGAATCACTTGAGGTTCAGACGATGAATATGGCTAAAGCAGCCGCTCAATTAATTGAAGAAAACCTGCGTTTCCCCTCTGGCGAAAAGGTGGAATGTGTAATTGCGGATACCACGATTGGTGGTGTGGCTGATGCTGCTCGTTGTGCCGATAAATTCAGCCGCGAAGGCGTAGGAGTTTCCCTGACTGTAACGCCTTGCTGGTGCTATGGTTCCGAAGTGATGGATACCGACCCGCTTATTCCCAAAGCTGTGTGGGGTTTTAATGGAACAGAACGCCCTGGAGCCGTTTACCTGGCTGCAGCATTGGCAGGATACACTCAAAAAGGCTTACCGGCTTTTGGTATTTATGGCCGCGATGTACAGGATTCTGATGATACCTCAATTCCGGATGATGTGCGCGAAAAAATCCTCCGATTTACAAAAGCAGCCCTGGCTTCAGCACAAATGAAAGGCAAATCTTATCTGTCGTTGGGCTACACGTCCATGGGAATTGCCGGTTCCATGGTGGACGCCAATTTCTTTCAGGATTACTTAGGCATGCGAACAGAGTTTGTGGAGTCGTTAGAAGTAATTCGTCGGATGGATGAAGGTATTTATGATCGGGAAGAGTTTGAAAAAGCGTTGGCTTGGGTGAAAGAAAATTGCCAGGAAGGCGAGGATCGCAATGCACCGGACAAACAACGTGATCGTGAACGTAAAGACTGGGAATGGGAAACTGTGGTTAAAATGACCCTGATCTGCCGCGACCTGATGATTGGTAATCCGAAACTGGCAGAGCTTGGCTTTGGTGAAGAAGCCCGCGGACATAACGCCATTGCAGGTGGTTTCCAGGGACAACGTCAGTGGACAGACTACTATCCGAATGCTGATTTTACAGAAGCTATTCTGAATTCATCCTTTGACTGGAATGGTTTGCGTGAAGCATTTATCTTTGCAACAGAGAACGATAGCCTGAATGCTGTTCCCATGTTGTTTGGCCATTTATTGACCAATACCGCCCAGATTTTCTCTGATGTTCGTACCTACTGGAGCCCGGAAGCGGTTAAGCGTGTTACCGGAAAAGAACTTACCGGGCTGGCTCGCGATGGTGTGATTCACCTGATCAACTCCGGATCAACAACTTTGGATGCTACGGCTCAACAAAAAGATGAAGAGGGCAATCCGGTTATGAAACCATACTGGAATGTAACAGAAGATGAGGCACAAGCTTGTTTGGACAATACGCGCTGGTGCCCGGCAAGTCTGGGATATTTCCGTGGTGGTGGCTATTCTTCGCAATTTAAAACGGCCGGAAAAATGCCTGTGACCATGTCACGCGTTAACCTGGTGAAAGGCTTAGGACCAGTGCTTCAAATTGCTGAAGGTTGGACGGTTGAACTGCCTGAAGATGTTCATGCCGTACTGGATGAACGCACCGATCCAACCTGGCCTACAACTTGGTTTGTGCCACGCTTGAATGATTCTGATGCCTTTAAAGACGTCTATAGCGTCATGGCCAATTGGGGAGCCAATCACGGTGCAATCAGCTATGGTCATATTGGAGCTGACTTGATTACCCTGGCTTCAATCCTGCGGATTCCGGTTTCAATGCACAATGTGGATGAAAAAGACATCTTCCGTCCAAGTGCATGGGCTTCATTCGGAATGGACAAGGAAGCTGCGGATTACAAAGCTTGCCAAACGTATGGTCCAAATTATGGATAACTATATTGTTTAATATTTTTGTTATGAAACATGGAGTCGTTTCAATAATAATTGGCATTTTAGCTGTTTCATTAATGGCAACCAATTGGTCTTGCAACGATAATAACAGAAAGACGAAACCTATGGAATTTCATAAAGGCCAGTATGGCTATGATTTAACACAACTTCAAGAACATTATTCAACAATAGAATTGGTAGCGGGATCATCACGTTTAGTGGTGGTCCCCGAATTCCAAGGTCGGGTAATGACCAGCACGACCTCGGGTGAAGCGGGCTACTCTTTTGGATGGATCAACCACGATTTGCTGGGAAGCAGCGAGTTGTCGGAACAATTTAACCCTTTTGGAGGAGAAGAGCGTTTTTGGATTGGCCCCGAAGGAGGACAATTTTCGTTTTACTTTGAGCCGGGCAAACCCATGACCATGGGAAACTGGCGGGTGCCAGCGGCTATTGATTCGATGCCTTGGGATGTGATTGAAGCCAACCAGGAAACGGCGACTTTTCGGAAAAGTTTTGACCTAACCAACTATTCCGGAAACGAGTTTGCCATGGAAATTACCCGGCGGGTAAGTATTATTGACCCGATTGAGCTGGAAGAGTTTCTGCCTATTCAGCTGGATGAATCTGTTCGTGTGGTCGCTTACGAATCGCTGAATCAGCTTAAGAATACCGGTGCTACTGAATGGAATAAGGAAACAGGCATGCCATCTATCTGGATGCTGTCCATGTACCAACCCTCGCCCGAAGTGACCTTGGTGGTTCCTTACAAAAAAGATGGTGAAGGGACTGTCGTTACGGATGATTACTTTGGAAAAGTTCCAGAAGACCGCATTGCTGTTGACGATGTGGCTGTGTATTTGAAAGCTGATGGGAAACACCGCAGCAAGATTGGCATTTCACCCCAACGAGCCTTGCCGGTTTTGGGGAGTTATGATGCTCAAAATCAGTGCCTGACCATCCTGTTGTGCTCCCTGGATTCAACCTCAGCAGACTATGTCAATTCTTCGTGGGAGGAAGTCCAGGCCGAACCATTTAAAGGCGATGCCATTAATGCCTACAATGATGGTCCTCTGGCGGATGGCAGTCAATTGGGGCCGTTTTATGAGTTAGAATCATCCTCTTCTGCAGCTGCGTTGAAAGCAGGGGAGGTAAAAATGCATTTCCAGCGAACATTTCATTTTGAAGGAGATGAAGCAGCTTTAAATCCAATTGCTGAAAAACTGTTGGGTGTTTCAATTCAAACCATTAAATCAAAACTATAGGTCGAAACAACGAATTTATAAACCAAACAAACTAAAATCAAACTAAACGTGAAAACAAAACATAAAGTTGTTCCTTCGGAACTACTCGTCCCCTTCATTCTAATAACCAGCCTTTTTGCCTTGTGGGGCTTTGCCAACGACATTACAAACCCGATGGTGGCTGCTTTCAAAACAGTGATGGAAATTTCCAATGCCAAGGCTGCCTTGGTGCAGTTTGCCTTTTACGGGGGCTACGCCACCATGGCAATTCCTGCGGCATTAATTATAAAACGCTATAGCTACAAGGTGGGGATCCTTATTGGGCTGGCCTTATATGCCATTGGAGCGCTGTTGTTTTTTCCGGCTGCGCAGTACGAGGTGTTCGGATTTTTTCTGGTTTCCCTGTATA
Organism: Sunxiuqinia rutila; assembly: GCF_050589705.1. Classification (NCBI taxonomy): domain Bacteria; kingdom Pseudomonadati; phylum Bacteroidota; class Bacteroidia; order Marinilabiliales; family Prolixibacteraceae; genus Sunxiuqinia; species Sunxiuqinia rutila. Next base: position 12,834 of record NZ_JBNGOT010000010.1, on the reverse strand, counting down.
TTTTAACCTTCGGTCTGGCTTTTTTGGAAACAACTGCCAATCCTTATATTTTGGCTATGGGACCGGAAGAAACGGCTACCAGACGTTTGAATCTGGCGCAGTCGTTTAATCCCATGGGATCCATCTTGGGGATGTTTGTTGCTTCACAGCTGATTCTGTCATCGCTGGAGTCGGATAAGCGGGATGCTGCCGGCAACCTGATCTTTGAAACCCTGGGAGCCGCTGAAAAGGCCGCCATTCGTACCCAGGATTTGCAGATTATTCGTAATCCGTATGTTATACTTGGCTTTTTTGTCATCTTCATGTTTGTGGTTATTGCCATGGCGAAAATGCCAACCCGTGCCAAAGCCGATCATACCATTCATGCCAAAGACATCTTCAAGCGGCTAATCAAAAATGCCAAATACCGTGAAGGCGTGATTGCCCAGGTGTTTTACGTGGGTGCACAAATCATGTGCTGGACTTTTATCATTCAGTATGCTGACAACCTGGGAATACCCAAAGCTGAGGCACAACGTTACAACATTGTTGCGATGGCCATCTTTATTATGAGCCGTTTTATCAGTACTTTTTTGATGAAATATTTGAATGCCCGGCTAATGCTGACTTTATTTGCAGTTGGAGGAATGCTGACAACAACGGGAGTGATTCTGATTCAGGGAATGCCCGGCCTGTATTTGCTGGTGGCTACTTCGGCTTTTATGTCGCTGATGTTTCCAACAATTTACGGGATTGCTCTTCATGGTCTTGGAGATGATGCTACCCTTGGGGCTGCCGGTTTGGTGATGGCCATTGTGGGCGGTGCTTTAATGCCGCCGTTGCAAGGGTTGATTATCGACCAGGGAACGATTGCCTGGTTGCCAGCCGTTAATTTCTCTTTCATTTTGCCCTTTATTTGCTTTGTGGTAATTGGTATTTATGGCTACCGATGCCTGAAAGTGCATTTGGATTGATGTGTTTTTGAGGCTTGTTTATTGGGAGGCACAAAGTGGGGGCGTATTAATTATAGAAGTATGGAATTTACATTTAAGTTGGATGAATCGTCATCGCAGACCAAAATGCAGCAATTGATTCATGCTATTAATGAAGCAATTAGCAGTGGCGTTTTGAATGAAGGCGATTTTTTGCCATCGGTTAATAAACTCAGCCGCGAAAGCGGTTTGTCCCGGGATACTGTTTTTAAGGCGTACACCACATTGAAGCAGCGCAGTGTAATTTCGTCAACACCAACCAAAGGCTATTTTGTAAGCCATGAGTCATTTAAAGTAATGGTGTTGCTGGATGACTTTAGTGCGTTTAAAGAGCAACTTTACACCAGCTTTCGAACGATTTTACCAGAGAATTACACGGTTGATTTGCTGTTTCATCATTACAATCCGGATGTGTTTGAACAGCTTATTTTGAATAGTTTGGGCAGATACAGCATGTATGTGGTAATGAATATTCAGAATGACCGCATTGAAAAGGTGGTTCGGAAAATTGACCCGAACAAGCTGTTAATTCTGGATATGGGAAAACCAGCTGATCGTGAAATAGCCTACATTGTGCAGGATTTTGAACAAGCCTTTTACAACTGCCTGCAGCAAGGTTTGGAACGAATTGCGACTTATGACGAGTTTAACCTGGTCTTTCCGGAATCGACCCCGCACCCACGGGTGGCAATTGATACCTTTAAAGGCTTTTGTCAGGAGAATAAGCTGAAGCATGCTGTTATTTCCCGCATCAAAAATAAGAGCATCGAACGTGGTCAGGCTTACCTGGTGATTAAAGAGGATGATTTGGTTTATATCATCAAATCCTGCAAACGTCAAGGGCTGGTGTTGGGAAAAGATGTTGGACTGATTTCCTACAATGATTCTCCGATGAAAGAGATTGTGGGCAACGGTATAACCGTGATCTCGGTCGATTTTGAAGAGATGGGGCGGAAGGCGGCCCATTTTGTTGGCAACAAGCAGAAAGTGTTTGAAACACTACCTCCCAAACTCATTTGGCGTGACTCGCTGTAACAAGCTTGCCGGGAATTTTCGGGAAGACTAAAATCGACTACCCCAAAAATACAAAGACCTCTGAATTCAACCTTCAGAGGTCTTTGCGTTAGTTGGCAAACCAATGATCCCCGGCATCGAAAAGGGAGGCGCTCAACTTTCGTATTCGCTAAGTTGCTGAAAATCTTGCTTGTCCGTTACCAAGAAAGATAATCAATTGAGTTCAGAATAAATCTTTCTTTCGGAAGATAATAATCCCCACCAGTGCCAGGAAGGCCGAAATTAAGATGACAAAGAAAAAGGCCCAGGGATTGTCCTCCAGATGATTGGGAACATTCATTCCGTATAAACTGGCAATCAAGGTTGGAATCATCAGGATGATGGAAATGGAAGCCAGCTGTTTCATCACCACGTTCAGGTTGTTGGAAATAACCGAAGCAAATGCGTCCATCATTCCGCTCTGAATATCAGAATAAATCTGCGACATTTCCAGAGCCTGCTTGTTCTCAATGATGGCATCTTCCAGCAAATCTTCGTTCAACTCCGTAATGTCTTTTTTCAGTGCATTGCGAAGTTTAGCGAGTACTATTTCATTGGCTTTTAGTGAAGTAATGAAAAAGACCAGGCATTTTTCCATCTTCAGCAGCTTATTCAGCTCTTTATTTCGAATGGATTTTTCCAGTTCATTTTCAATAAGTGCGGTCTGCTGGTTTATTTGTTTCAAGTAGCGCAGGTAAGTGCTTCCGGAGCGCAGAAACAGCTTGATTACAAAATTCAAATCATCATGAACCAACAGGCCTTGTCCCCGGTACAGCGCGGGCTTATCAACAGGAAGCACCTCATTGGGGGCTGAACACAAGGTAATGGTTAAGTTTTCTGTTCGGAAAATGCCCAGCGGAACGGTATAATACGGCACGCCATTGGACGGGCTTTCCACCGGAATGCGCAGAATGATCAGCGACCAATCTTCATCAACCTCATAGCGCGGTCGTTCGTCCACGTCAAGAATATCCTGAATGATGTCAGCAGGAACATTAAATTCGGTCTGAATGCGATTGATTTCGTCTTGAGATGGCTGAACAACATTGATCCAGCAGCCATTTTCAGCTTTTGGGATTTGCACGTAACCACCAAAGCTTTTGAAGATTTTAAGCATGATTTTGCCTCCTTTTAATTCTTGCGCAGGAGGCAGCCGGCCCTCCTACAACGAGGTTAATAATTCGTTTTTCTGATGACCAGGGTCTTCGTCCATGAGATTGTTTTTTTATTGCGTTGCAAAGCTACGAAAACAAGTTTAAAGAAGAACAAACTCCAAAAGTTTTGTACGGAAGAACGGGGGAGGAGAGCGAAAACGCATTTCAACAGGCTGTTCTTTTGCCAGTTCCTGTTGAAATGCAGTGTTACCTATTTGTTAGCTCGAAGGGAGTGTACGTTGTTTGACTCCTTCAAAAGTCATTTTCACGGGTTGAATGGTTCCATCTTCGTTGAAGTACATGCGGTCGATACAAATCACCCGATGGTCGCGGTCCTGGTTCGGAATTGGCCGACGATGATAAATGATGTACCAGTCATCAGTTCCGGGAATATTAAGAACCGAATGGTGACCGGCTCCGGTGGCAATATCCGGATCTTGCTCCAAGACCGTGGCCATGCGCTCGAAAGGGCCAAACGGACTGTCGGCAATGGCATAAGCCACTTTATAGGTGGAATTGCCCCAGCCACCTTCGGACCACATGAAATAATACTGACCGTTGCGAATAAAGAAGGTTGGGCCTTCCACATAGCCTTCCGGCGTAATTTCCCGAACCATTTCACCATTTTCAAAAGGAATGAGTTGGGTGAAGTCATCGCTGACTTGTGCGATGTTGCAATGGCCCCAGCCGCCATAAACCAGGTAGTACTTGCCATCCAAGGCTTTAAATACAAATTGATCGATGGGTTGGGCGCCGTTGTAAAACTCCTGAATCAGTGGTTTTCCCAGCAAATCGGAGTAGGGGCCCTCGGGCTTATCAGCCACGCAAACACCAATTCCGCCCTGCTTGTTTTTGTCACCCAGCTTGGCATCGTACAAGGGGCCGGATTCATTTTGAATGTCATTCCCGGCAAAAAACAAGTAATACTTGTTGTCCTTTTCAATAATGGATGGGGCCCACATGGCTTTGTGCACCCAGCTTACAATCCCGGTGTCAATCACGTGTTCGTGCTTGGTCCAGTTAACCAGATCATCTGAAGAAAAAGCGTCGAGAAAAACCTGTTCTTCATATTTGGCCGAATAAGTTGGAAAAATCCAGTACTGATTGTTTAAAATCGCGACTTCGGGGTCGGCATACCAGCCTTCGGCTATCGGATTGCCTGAGCTTAAGGGGGCGCTGGAATCTTTCGGCACTTGCCCGCAGGCCAGCATTGCTGCCAGTGGCAGCAGGAGAATTGTTTTTTTCATGGTTAGTTTGGTTTATTGATTTAAAAAAGTCTCTTAAAGCCTATCTTCGAATAGGCTTTAAGAGACTTGGCAACAGCCTGAGTTAGTTAAATAACTTCTTTAATTGGTTTCCTATTTTTTCAACCGATTTATCCAGTTCTTTTTTGGTTGACTTTTTTACTTCTTCCTGAATTTCCTTTTTGGCCTGGCTTAAATCCAGCGATACTTTGGGTTGGGTTAAATCGCCGGCAATGTTTACCGTAATCGGAATGAGGGTGATGTTTTTCGAGCCTGGCAAAAAGCCCAGAGCATTGTCAATATCCCCGCTCAAATCATCGCGGTTTACCTTAAAGTCCATCTTCAGGTCGAGCACCTTTGTTACAGAAAGGTTACCGTGAATGTCTACATCCTGGTCGGCAATCTTTGTTTTGAATGGCTTCATTTCCACATTGCCCTTATTCAGGCTAAAGTGGGCGGTGAAATCATCAACCTTAACATTTTTCAGCTTTTCCTTTTTAATGAAATTCTTGATTTGATCGAACGTGGGGGAATCAACGATTTGCAGGTTTTGCGTGTTGAAAAGTCCATCTCCGTCCAGACTTGACGTAATAATTTCAAGCTTTTCATTGAGCTGTCCGTTGAATTTTATTTGGGTTGAAATGTCTCCCTGGCTGCGTGCCGCAATGGGGATATACTGCTGCATCAGGCCAAACGACTGATAAGCCGCCGGAATTTTAATGGCGCTGATATTCATGTTAAAGTCGAAGAAAGGTTGGTTGGCATCGTTACTTTTGTAGGAGCCATCTACGGTCATTTTACCTTGCAACATGTCCATATTCAGCTGTTTCAAAACCAGCATCCGGTCTTTCACCACAATCGACCCAACGATGTTCTGAATGTCCATTTTATCAAAAGTAGCCCGCTTGATGTTGGAGTTGAAGGCCAAATCGAGGTTAGCCGGAACCTGGAAAGCAATAACGCTGTCTGTTACAGCTGTTGTTGTTACCGTATCCTCTGCCATCAGGTTTGCCAGCTCGTTGAAGTTCAGGTAATTTGAACTCAGCGTGAAATCACCTTTCAAGGTTTTGTCCATCAGGAAGTATTGCAGGTAGTTCGATAGTTTTCCTTTGAGCTGAAAGTCACTTTGCCCGGTTTTGGCGTTCAGCGAACTAAGGGTAATTGCCGTGTTGTCCACTTTTAAAGAGCCCGAACTAATTTCAACGGTTTGATTAATTTGTGGGGTTTTAATGCTAAAATCTTTAAAGTTGACAGCACCTGAAGATGATATTTTCTGATAATCTTCTTTTTCAATGGCTGACATCCGTCCTTTGACGGCAAGGTTACCATCCATAACTCCTTTCAATTCCATGCTGTCCATCGGAATAATCTCAGCCAAGCGGGTGAAATCGATTTTTCCGTTGAAGTAAGCATCAAACTGAGGGTCGCTCATGGGCGTGGTAATGGTAAGGCGGGCGTCAATCGGATTTTCGCGAATTTGCGCATGAGCTTTGGAAACGTTCACCGTCAGCAGATCAAAGTCACCCTGAGGCTTGCTGATATGTCCATCCATCGAGATTTGCTCAATCTTTTCAGGTGAACCGGCGTAGTTCAGGCTAGCGTTTTTAACCAATAAGCGCAGGTCAATTTCGGGCATGTCATCTTCGTAGTACCAGCCTTTTACCATTCCTTCAAAACCAGCTTCTCCAGTGGTTTTAATATCTTCCAGATAACTTTGGTAGCTCTGTGGTACCATGGCCAGCAAGGTCGTAAAATCACTTTGGGGTTGCTTAAACTTCAGGTCGAAGTACATGCTGTCCGAAGGCATTTCAAAGCGTCCGCTCAGGTCAAGGGGCAACTCATTCAGATGAAGGGTGGATTCTCCGAATTCAAAGTTCATTTTATCGTAGTCGGCCATCAGCTGACTTTTAACTTTCAAAACGGTGTTGCTCAGGTACTCGGTGGAGTCGTATTCAAATTTAAACTCGCCAACTTCTGCATCCAGGTCAAAGTGGGTAATTGTTCCTTCCATGCGTCCGCTGGCATCCAGGTTGGCATGCATCAGGGCCACCACCATGGCTGAGGCTTCGTCTTTGTAAATCAGGCTTAAGTCGCGCACTTCGATGTCCTGCAGCGAAATGGCCATGCCTTCGCCCGATTCTTCAACCGTTTCTACCTGGTCGCTGGCCTTAACAATGTCCCAGTTCACCTGGCCGGTTTGGCTGGCCAGCAGGTTGACCTGCGCTTCTTTTAAACGCAGACTTTGAATGGTGAAATCTTCGCCTTTGAACAAATCACTTAAGGAAATATCTGTTGCCAGTGATTGCATGCTTACCAATGTGTCCTGGGCAAAATCGCCGGTTCCAACAACCGTCAGGCCTTCCAGCTCAATCAAGACACTGGGAAAACTTCGCCACAGACTCAGGTTGAAGTCTTCGAACTCCACCTTGGCATTCACCTGGTTGTTGATGGTAGTTTTTACTTTTTGCAGCAAAGGACCTTTAAAAGCGATTGGAACAATGATAATTGCTGCCAGAAGCAGAATTATAATCACCGATACGGTCAGAATTACTTTTTTCATTTTTATTGTTTTTTTTAATTGTACTAACGTTTAGCTTCCTATACGCTTGGGTTAATTTGGCGTATTGGTTCGCTGATCGATTTAAGAACGTTTCAGTTGAATGAATTATTCACCTGTTACATATTCTTAATAGCGCTCGTAATTATTTTAGCGCAAAGCTGATTTTTCAAGAAATAATCATGCCAAACTTGGTTGCTCCGTCAAAATAAGTTGGCGCAACAAGTTAATGGCTGCCTGCGACGATCGCAAAATATTTCGTTCGCGGTTGTGTGCAAAAGTATAACGTTCCAGTTTGATGTTATGTTTGCTGATAACTGCAATCCATACGGTGCCCACCGGCTTATCGGGCGTACCACCATCGGGGCCGGCAATGCCTGTGGTGGCGATGGCATAGTCGGTTTGGAGCGCTTGCTGTGCCCCTTGAGCCATTTCAAGGGCCACTTCCTGGCTCACGGCTCCATGCGCTTCCAGCGTTTGTGGTTTCACCCCCAAAACGGCGGTTTTCACCTCGTTGGAATAAGCGACAATTCCACCTTTCAGGTAGGCTGAACTGCCTGGGTTGGAGGTAAACAAATGGGCAATATTACCTCCGGTGCAGCTTTCGGCAATGCTCAGGGTTGCTCCCAAACGGGCAAGCAGCTGGCCGGTTACGCCTGCCAGGGTATCGCCATTGTACCCAAATATGTTCTCTGGAATGAGCAGTTTCAGCAGGTCGATTTGCCGATGAACTTCTGTTTGCATTTGCTCCATTTGATTGCCATAGGCGCTGAGGCGAAGGCGAATCATAAGCTGGCTGGGCAGGTAGGCCAGTTTGATAAAATCCGGAAGAGCTTCTTCCCAGTGTTCAATTTTTTCGGCCAGCATGGACTCGGGGATGCCGTAAACCAACACCGTTTGATGATAAATTGATTTTGCTTTGCCGTTGGATGCCAATCGTGGAAGCACCTCTTCACTCATGATGCTTTTCATTTCGAAAGGTACGCCGGGCATGGAAACAAAAATGGTGTCGTTTTTCTCGAACCACATTCCCGGAGCTGTTCCTGTGGAATTGGTGAGCACCGTGCATTTGTCAGGTACCAGCGCCTGGTCCTTGTTCAACTGGTTCATAGCCACATTGCGTTTGGTCAGGCGTTCGGTTACGCGCTGCAGCACCGACTCATCCAGCACCAGCTGAGAATCGAAATAATCGCACAGCACTTTTTTGGTAATGTCGTCTTTGGTGGGGCCAAGCCCCCCGGTAATCAGCACCAGATCGGCATGCTTTTCGGCATTGGCCAGCGCTTCCATAATGTGGTCGTGCTTGTCGTGCACCGACGTAATTTGAAAAACCTCAATGCCGTGCAGGTTGAGCTGTTCGCCCATCCAGGCTGAGTTGGTGTCAACCACCTGACCAATTAAGATTTCATCTCCTATGGTAATAATTTCTGCTTTCATTTCCTTTTAGTTCCTGTTTTCATTTTGAGAAAGTGCGAGTGTGAGTGCGACTGCGACTGTGAGCTTTTGAGAATATGAGATTAGTCTCAGATGCTCCATTTGTCGGGGTGACGCTGCATGTTGACTAGCATTCCAATAATGTTTTCGTATTCTTGATTTAAGGTTTCATGGTCATCCTGAGAAATATAGCTGCATGCTACTGCAAAATCAAGCCAATTTTGAGTTTTTGCTGCTTCCGCTTCACTTTCATTTAATTTGTTGGTAAATGACTTTGGGTATTTTCTTCTGCGAAAAGCTTCCGAAATATTGCTGGACACCGAACGCGATGATCTGCGAATTTGATCAGTAAGTGAATAGGCTTCCTCTTTTGGAAAAGACTTGGATAAAACAAAAATTCTCATGGCTGCTTCGAAAGATTTTGTATAAACTTTCAAGTCTCGATGTGTTTTTATTGGTTCCATAGTTTTATCATTCAATGGTTGCAGTCTTTTATATTTCGTATCACACACACACACACACTCTCTCTCTCTCTCTCTCTTCCTTCCTTGCTCACCCTCTCTTATCACTTTCCACGTAGGGCCTTCAAGCGTTGCAAGAGTGGCGGGTGCGAATAATGGACAAAAACATAAGCCGGGTGGGGACGCAGGTTGCTCAGGTTTTTGACCGATAGTTTTTTCAAGGCTGAAGCCAGTGGTTCACCGCTGTAGTTTTGAGCGGCAAAGTCGTCGGCTTCGTACTCATTCTTACGCGATAAATGATTCATCCCAATGCCCATGATTGACGACAAAGGGGAGTATAAAATGCCAAAAGCAATGAGCCCGATGTGGAAACTGGGTTTGGCCACCCCTAAAGCCGCCGATAGTGCCGGGCTGTCAATCAGCAATGAAAAGATGAACAGCATCAAGCCGGTTTGAAGCAGACCAATCAGCAAGCTCCAGATAATATGTTTCTTTTTGTAATGCCCAATTTCATGAGCCAGAACGGCTACCAACTCTGGTATTTCCATGTCTTTGATCAGGGTGTCGTAAAGAACAATCCGCTTTTTGGGTCCTAATCCGGAAAAATAGGCATTGGCCTTGGTCGACCGTTTGCTGCCATCAATCACGTAAATATTATCCAGCTTGAAGCCCACTTTGCTGGCAAAATCCTGAATAGCTTGTTTTAGTTCCCCATCTTCCAGGGGCGTTTGCTTGTTGAAAAGCGGCACAATAAGCGAAGAGTAGAACATGGCCATAAAAACCGAAAAACCACTCACTACCAGCCACACATACACCCAGAACCACTCGCCGGTTTTCAGGTAAATGAAAATAATAAGCGCCAGCAAGCCGCCTCCAATGAGCGCGCCTAGCAGCCAGCCTTTTAGTTTGTCGAGCAGGTAGGTTTTCACGGTTGTTTTGTTGAACCCGTATTTTTCTTCAATCACAAACGTGCTGTACCAGTCGAAAGGAGTGGTAAGCAGGTCGGAGCCTAGCATCAGGATTCCGAAGAACAAGAGGGCTGCCCAAATGGGGTTGGAGGAAACCGATAGCGCCCAGTTGTTGACAATGGCAAACCCTTCGAAAAAGAACATCAACATCAGCAACACAAAGCTGAAAGAGCTGGTTAGCATGCCAAACCGATGATTGGTTCTTGAATAAGCCTGTTGCTTCCGGTATTTTTCTTCATCGTAAATTCCTTTTACTTCGTCGGGCAATTGAGTACTCCAACGGGTGGTATTGAGGTAATCCAACCAACGTTCCAGAATGAAATCAAAAATCAGGATGCCAATAATGATCCAGAATAAGGGTGTCATAAATTATTGCTTTATAAAATGCATTCAAAGGTAAAAAAAGCCATGGTAAAAGCTGAATAATCCCTCTTGATTATTGCCTGCCGGAAAAGAGTGGCGTCAGGATTTCGCGAAAGGAAAAACGATGCTTTTTCGATCCACTCACAAAAGAGATGGAATTTGTTCGTTTTCATGCTTCAAGGGGTTTTTTCTTCTGAATAATGTTCCTAGTTTTAAGGAGCAATTACTCATACTAACGAACTTATGAAACGAAACTTACCTTTGATTTTGGTTTCTTGCACCCTGCTGTTGGGAACCTGTTTTTCGTCTTGTCAGGAGGCGGAGCAATCCACAGAGCAGCCTCCCAATATTCTATTTTGTATAGCCGATGACCAGTCTTTCCCACATGCCGGAGCTTACGGTTGTGATTGGGTTAAAACTCCGGCCTTTGACCGCGTGGCCCGCGAAGGACTTCTGTTTACGCGCGCCTATACGCCTAATGCCAAATGCGCTCCTTCGCGCTCCTGCATTCTTACCGGGAGAAACAGCTGGCAACTGGAAGCCGCTGCGAATCATGTGCCTTATTTCCCTGAGAAATTTGAGACCTATGCCGAGGCCTTGCAAAAGCAGGGGTATTTTGTTGGTCATACGGCCAAAGGCTGGGCACCGGGCAATCCGGGCGAAATTGATGGGAAAAGGCGCGAGTTGCTTGGCCCTGCGTTCAATCAATTGAAAACAACACCGCCGGCCAGGTTCATTTCGAACATTGATTATGCAGCTAATTTTGAAACTTTCCTGGAGGCGCGGGCAGAGGGGCAGCCCTTCTGTTTTTGGTATGGTTCAACTGAACCCCATCGGGCGTATGAGTTTCGGGCAGGCGTAGAGAAGGGGGGCAAAAGCCTAACAGATATTGACCAGGTATTTGGCTTTTGGCCCGACAATGATTCAGTTCGTTACGATATGCTGGATTATGCTTTTGAGATTGAATATTTTGATCAGCACCTGGAACGTATGCTGAAGATGCTGGAAGATCAGGGACTTCTTGAAAATACATTGGTGGTTGTTACCGCCGACAACGGAATGCCCTTTCCCCGTATTAAAGGGATGGAGTATGAGCTTTCGAACCACCTGCCGCTGGCGATTATGTGGCCCCAAGGAATCGAAAAACCGGGACGGGTGGTGGATGACTTTGTGAGTTTTACCGATTTTGCCCCTACTTTTTTGGACGTTGCCGGCGTGAAGGAGCCTACCATGCAACCGATGGAAGGAGAGAGTTTGTTGCCTGTTTTTGAGAATTTGTCCGATGCATGCGGCCGGGAATTTATGGTGATTGGAAAAGAGCGTCATGACATGGGGCGACCTGATGATCAGGGGTACCCCATTCGCGGGCTTGTGACCAAAGAGTTTCTTTATCTGAGGAATTATCATCCGGAACGCTGGCCTTCGGGAAACCCGGAAACCGGATATATGAATTGTGATGGATCGCCTACTAAAAGCTGGGTGCTGAACAACCGGAGAGCCAATGGTGAAAGCTGGTTTTGGGAGATGAACTTTGGGAAACGACCGGCTGAAGAGTTGTATCAACTATCCAATGACCCGGAATGCCTGCGCAACCTTGCCGCAAAGCCGGATTACCAGGAAATTAAAGCCCAACTGGCAGAGCAAATGGAAGCAGAACTCAAGGCAGAAGGCGATCCACGGATGTTTGGACAAGGCGATCGTTTTGAGGATTACCCTTATGCAGAGGCAGCTACCCGAAACTTTTACAACCGGTTTATGGCTGGTGAAAAGGTTCGCGCAGGCTGGATCAATGCCACTGATATTGAAACGGAAAAGTTGGATTAGTAATCGCCGAATATCAACGGTTAAACTTAACAGAAGGGTTGCCAAAATAGATAATATATGCCCTTCGCTGCCGCATGATTGCATCGTGTGGCATCTCCAGTGAGCCCGGGATTTTACTGATCGGACGGCTCAAAGTCATCCGATCAGTAAGTCAATAGAAAAACTTCCTTTGGGGTGTTGCAGGCTCCGGTTTGCGATTGATTTGCCTAGCCCCCAAATGCATATTCAAAACCAAGCTCGGTAGAATCAGAATTAGCCGCACCTTCGAATCAATTAAAACCCGCCAGTAAGAGGGGTCCCAGGCTTCTTCGTAATTTAATTAAAGTTGCTATTAAGTTCAATTTGTTTTAACTTGTGTAATCGTATTGATAAACACCCGGTTGAGTGGCGTCGTTGGCCGGGAAAAACGATCGCTTGCTGGCCCCAATTACAGATAATAGGACGGGAGAGTTCGTAAAAGGCTGAAAGCACCGCACCATCCATGGTCCAGTACTGCCCGTTTGCCCGGGATTTGACAGAAAAACAGCAGGAAATAGCAGAAGTACGGTCTTCCTGCAATTCCGGGCGGTCTTGTCTCAATTCCGGCTGGTCTTGTTCCAATTCTGGGCGGTCTTGTTCCAATTCCGAGTGGTCTTATTGCAATTCCAGGCAGTCTTGTTACCATTCGGAATGGTAAGCTCCCGATTCTGTCTGGTCGTTTTGAATTCCGGCAGGGAGAGTGTTCAACTAACTGTGTCATGTAAACAAAAATGAATGTTTTAAAATTTACATGATATGGTAAAAGAAAAGTTTGATTACGAGAAGT
>NZ_JBNGOT010000009.1:0-222249 GCF_050589705.1 Sunxiuqinia rutila | reverse complement strand
AGCGCATCAACATTTAATGATTTGGTGGTTAAAAACTTGAAAAATTGTTTCAGGGCGCTTACCGTTTGGTTTTGAAAGGTATTGCTTAAACCGTTTTTGATTATAAAATCCGAATTAAACCGGATTACATCTTCTTTTGTAATATCTTCTGGTGTACAATTGGAATAATATCCAAAAAATATCTCTAACTGGTGAACGTAAGTTTTTATGGTGTTTGTTGCATACCGGCGTTGTTCCATCCATATCTTAAAATGCTGAATTTGGGCTTTAACATTCGCCGATAGCCGAACCTTAACGGCATTAAGGTTATAGCTGGATTTTGCAGGCGCTGCTTCTTGTTGTGGCGATTTATTTTTGTTTGGCTTTAAAGCCGAATAATCGAGCCAGATTTTTCCTCTGAGTTGTTGAAAGAGTTGGTTTAAATCAAAATTTTCCCTGGCAACATACCAGCATCCATGAGTTCGGCTCCAGCGCACCGGTAGTATATTTTTTACCAGCTCGCTTATTTCCCGGTTAAACGCAAATCGTACAAAAACAACCTGCTGTTGGCGGTGTTCTCCGTATTCGAGCATTATTTGCGGGCGCTTATTCAAGGGCTTCGGTTTTTATTTATCTAAAAATAGGAAACATTTATTAGATAACAAATGCTTTATAAATAGGGCGTTTTGTCATAAAAAGAGGTCCATTTGCTATAAGAAAGGGTCCTTTGGTGTCAGGAAGAGGTACTTTGCCCTCAGAAAAGGGTACTTTCAGGGAAAAAAGGGTTGCGTTCATTAAACTGTGTTGCTTATCTCAATAGCAAGGCCAACATCACAAACCGATAAACACACGGACGTACGAACAAACGAAGACCGAAGCTAGCAAAACCTAACTCCCCAACTTCACCGCCAGGTGGAAAGGACGGCCTACGAGGGTTTTGAAACAGAAAACAAGGAAAGGAATTCGCGCCGGGACTAGCTAAGAAAACCCTGTTTGACGACCAACGGGAGGAGTTGGTTTTCGGGGAGTGACTGAGCCGTCGTTTTCGTTCAAAAGAATCGTCCGCCTTGATCTTTTGGTTCTTTTGGATTAAGCCAAAAGGACAGCTTGGCTTCAAGCTGACACCATTTTTTGGATCATTTTCAGCAAAAAAAGTACAACTGACACCGTTTTTTGAACAGTTCCGCCCTATTTTTTATAAAAAGGGCCCAAAATGGCTTGGTTTGGTCAAAAACCTTGTTGGTAGGCTTGTCAACCCCTCTGGTAAGGTCATTTACTTCTCTGGTAGCCTCATCTACCTCTCTGGTAGACACGTTTACCTGTCTGGTAGCCTCATTTACCTCTCTGGTAAACACATTTACCTGTCTGGTAAGGTCATTTACCTCTCTGGTAAACACATTTACCAATTAAAGTTGGTAGAAAGAGCCGTTTTTGGCTTTCCTAAGACAGAAAAGCAGACGGAAAGCAGAGGAAACGTTGGGGATTAATGGCTGACTTCGATTGAAAGGAGAACACTTTACACAAATAAGAAGCTTGACGACTTCCCCAACTTCACCGCCAGGTAAAAGGACGACCTACGAACGTTTGAAGTCACGCACAATCTGAATAACTGAAAACCGACAACCGACAACCTTCCTCCATTTTCCTTTCTCCTTTCTCCGTTTTCCCTTTTCCGTCAGGTAAACCGCATTTTTAGGAGGAACCTTTTTTCTTTACCGAAAAAATAAACACTTTTGACCAAATTTTAGACGACATGGACCGACAAGCTTTTTTAACGCTGACAACCAGCTCGCAATGGGTGCTGTTTTTAGCAATTGGATTGATTATTTATTCGTGGATTGAAAAACGGCAGCTGTTCCTGCAATTGGGGCAAGGTACTTTTTTGGTGCTGGCTCTGTTTGCCCTGTGGGTATTAAGCAGTGGTCAGTTGGTGGTGCCTGAACTGGCTCCGGGCGATGCTGTTCCGGCAGAAGTGAAAGCACGGGCTTTTTTCGCGGGCTTGGTGGTTTCCGGGGCGGTGTCGGTGGTAGCCTTTGTGCTGGGGCGCATGCAGTCGGTATGGGGCAAGCGGGTGAGTATACTTTTGGTAGCCCTGGGCTTGGGCTTGTTTTTTATGGTGTATGAGTTACAACGAATCGGATGAGCGAGGGAGCAAAATATCATTTGAAAAACCGCCCAAGTCAGGAGCTGACTTCGCGCGGTGATCTGGATGAAATTCTGCAACAGGGCAAGTTTGTGACCCTGGCTTTGTGTCGCGGGAATGAGCCGTACATCGTTACCCTGAGCTACGGCTACGACCCCGGGCGGCAAACGCTTTATGTCCATACCGCCAAAAAAGGACTGAAACTGGATTTTATAAAGAGTAACCCTGCCGTGTGTGCTACGGTGATTGAAGATGGGGGCTATGTGCCGGATGAGTGCAGCCATGCGTACCGGTCGGTGGTGTTTTGGGGAACGATTCAGGTGGTGGACGACCCGGAAGAAAAGCAGGCAGGCATGCAGGTGCTTTTAAATCATCTGGAGGAAAAGAAATCGGTCATTCAATCCAAATTACTGAAAGCCCATGCGGCTTCGGCAAAAATGGAAGTACTGCGGATTGCTATTGATGAGATTCACGGGAAGATCGGTTATTAGCCGGCATTCATTCGGCTCATCTTAAAAAAAACAAAAGGCCGTTCATTGCTGAACAGCCTTTGGAGTTATCTTCAATGGAATAATCTTTCAACTTATTGTTTTGAGTCTTTACATGCATTGTAAATGCCCTCGAACAATTCTTTCGCATCCGAAGCAGCCATGGCCGAGAAAGCGACACGAATCACATTGTTCAGGTTAATGATTCCGATGCTGTATTTCTCAATCAGGATTTTACGAACCTGTTCGCCATCCAGCCCTTCGGCCAGCTGAACGCACATGAAATAGCCCGAGTTGTAAGGCAGTGCCGTAAAGTATTCGCTGTATTTATCGTCGTTCAACGCTTCTTTTACGGCGTGGTAACGTTTGTTCATAATCTCGAACTTCTCCGCTTTCTGAGCCTGGTAGGCTTCATTTTCAAAGGCGCTCAGCAACAACGATTGTGAAATGTTGGCGGCGTTGGAAATGTTTCCACGCACAGCTCCTGCTGTTTTGGCTTCCAGGGCGGTGTACAATTCGGCATCGCCACCTTTTACGCCGTAAGTCATAAAACCAACACGGAATCCCCAAACGTAGTCTTCTTTGGTTGGTCCGTCAATTTTCAGAGCCAACACATTTTCGTGCAAATCGCTCAGCTGGGCGAAGATGCTTTCCTGCTCAATACCTTCTTCGTAAACCAAACCGAAGTAAGCATCGTCGGAGAAAACCACGATTTTGTTGCCTTGCTCGGCTGATTCTTTAATGATGGCAACAATGCCTTTTTGCTCTTCAATGGTTGGGGTGTACCCGGTTGGGTTGTTGGGGAAGTTCAAAATCAGCACTTTCTTACCAATGCCGTCTTCAGCCAACTTGGCTTTGAAGGCGTCGAGGTCGAATCCACCATCTTTAAACAGGTTGAATTTGCTCAGCTCAGCGCCATAGGCATGATTCAGAATCAGGTTGTAGTTTCCCCAAAACAAATCGGGAACCAGTACTTTTTCACCTTCGTCAACAAACAAGTATCCAGCCATGCTTACACCGTGTGTTAAAGCATTGGTAACAACCGGTAAGCTTATTGTTTTATTTTGTAGTGAAGGGTTCTTCTCAAAAATCATGCTTTGCCATTTGGCGCGGATGTCCGGACGTCCAAAACTTGGCGCATAAGGGAAAACCAATGATGGATCGAGCTTTACGTTCGATTCAATGCTGTTCAATCGCATAGGAGTGCCATTGTCTTCGACAGCCGCTCCAATGGTTGCATTGATTTTGGTTCCTTTAGCATCGGCAGTCTGCCCAAGGATTCCTTTTTTTGGGAAGAAAATATTTTTTCCTTTTTCCGACAAAAGGTCGTAAATAACTGGATTTTTCGCTTGAATAATTTTGTTTAATTCCTCAGCTTGTGGATTCATATTAAATGATTTAACTGTTTTAAAAATTGTTCAATCGTTTTGTTTGTGACAAAAACGCATGCAATTTATTAAAAAAACTTGGTTTGCGAGAGGTCTTCTTTCAATTTGAAATTCAAGTTAAAGATATATTTACAAATCGTCATTTTTTGAAAGACTTAGCAAACTTCAAATTTCAATTCGAAGTTATTTCAGTAGATCTTCGTCCCGAATAATCATCAGAATAGATGCGTGTGGCAGAATGATGTATTTTTCTTTGTTGAATTCAATTTCGAAGCCGCTTTTGGCTAAGTAAATGGCCAAATCGCCTACACTGGCTTGCAAGGGAACGTACTTAACCTCTTCTTTTTGTTCTTTCCAGGGCTCGTCATTATCGGTCATGGCCGGAATGGGATAGCCTGGCCCAACTTTCACAATGTAGCCGCTTTGGACTTTCTCGTTCTCCTGAACTGTGGGGGGAAGGTATAAACCTGTTTTGGTTTTGTTTTGCGGGCTTTTGGGTTTAACTAAAACACGGTCGCCCACCATGATGAATTTGTTCAGATCTTTTTCTTCAATTATTAGTGGCATGGTTCAATGCTTTTTGCAGCAAAGATAAAATTTATCGCTCTTGTGCGGAATGGAAAGCGGATAAAAGGAG
Source organism: Sunxiuqinia rutila (assembly GCF_050589705.1). Classification (NCBI taxonomy): domain Bacteria; kingdom Pseudomonadati; phylum Bacteroidota; class Bacteroidia; order Marinilabiliales; family Prolixibacteraceae; genus Sunxiuqinia; species Sunxiuqinia rutila. The sequence goes on along the minus strand of NZ_JBNGOT010000009.1, from coordinate 217,614 downwards.
ACAGGCAGTAGTTTGCAGGCAGAAGGAAGTTAATGGTCATTACTTGTCATTGGTCGACATTCAATGGGCCTTTTGCCCTTCAGCCTGATTGAGGCCTTGACAACCGGAAAAGGGAATTGACCATTTAGCCATTGACGGTTGACCATCTTTTGGGCCTGATTGGCACATGTACTTTGGAGCTTTGTTCAGCAACAGACTCGGAGCTCTTGCGGTTGATGCACTGACAACTGAAAACAAACAACTGTTAGTCAACCAAGGGCAGGGTGAAACTCACTTTCGTTCCTTTGCCAGGCGTACTGTCAATATAAATGCGGCCTTCGTTTTTCTGTACAAATTCCTTCGTCAGTATCAGGCCTATGCCGGTTCCGGGTTCCTGCATGGTTCCGGGTTCCGAAAAGGAGAGCGAGGAGTTGAAGCGCATCAGTGCTTCCTTGCTCATGCCTATTCCCTGGTCGCTGACGGTGATGACCATCATATCGTCTCGTTCTTTGGCCGAGATCCGGATTTCACCACCTGGTTGGGAAAACTTAATGGCATTGGAAACCAGGTTGCGCAGAATGGCGCTGGTCATGTGGTAGTCGGCAAACAGCTCGGAGTTACTCTTCATTTTTAGAAAGATTGACAATTGTTTTTCTTCCAGCAAAGGGTTGAACAACTCAATAACTTCGCGGTAGATCTTTTCGAGCTTGAACGGTTTGGGCGAGTAGGGAATATGATCCCTCTGCACGGTTGACCAGGTCAATAGGTCGTGCAGCAACTTGTAATTGTTTTTCGAAACAATCGCCATGTTCTTGATTAACTTTATGCGCTCTTCTTTGGGCAGTTCATCGTACTGTTCATTCAGCAGCGATGAAATAGCCATAAAACTACCCACGTGGTCGCTCAGGTCGTGCGAAATGATGGACAGGAACTTTTCCTTATTGATGGCCAGATCCTTGAACTTCTGCTGGCTGACTCTCAGTGAGGTCGACAACTTCTCGAGCCGGGTGTAGAGCACCTCAAAGATAAACTCGTTGGCAAAGGCGATGACCGAGATGAACAGGAAAACAATTGATAAGCGACAAATCAGGCTGAAGTTGTAATTGGGGCACCACGGCTCGCTCTGGAAAAAATAATAGGCCAGGGTATTGCTCAGGAAAAACAAGGCGAGGGCGATAATGCCACGTTCTTTCCCCAAAATGAGGATAACCGGCAGAGGAAGCATCAGGGCAAAGGCCACTCCGGATTTGTTGTGTCCACCGGTCAGAAAGAAATAAGTACTGATGACCGAGATGATAAACACAAAGATGACGGATGGCACAACACTGCTTTTTTTCTTTTTCAAAAGCCAGAAGGTTAATCCCCCTGCAAGTAAAGCCGTGCCATTGAAAAGCGCTGTGGTATAGGTCTTTTTATAGAAATTGCTAAACAGGAATGCGCCCATGGACAGGAAGAACAGGTAGAAGAAAAAATGGAGCAGAATGCTTCTTTTCTTTTCCTCCAGCCGTTCGTAGGAACTGTCGTCAATGTTGAAAATAAATAGTTTTAAGTAGTAATTCAAGAGTTTGCTCACGTTGCGTGTGTTTTTGTCACACTAAAATAGCCAATTCAGCAAACTAATGCACTACGGGAAACTATTTTTTAATTGGGTGCTTTACTTGTAATCGCCCAGTACGTCTGATAATACCTCGTAACCATCATCGGTCACCAGAATGGTATGTTCGAACTGAGCCGACAATTTGCCATCGCTGGTGCGGGCTGTCCAGCCATCATTTTTGTCTACGCGAGTGGTAGCCCGTCCTTCGTTAATCATGGGTTCAATGGTGAAAGTCATGCCCGGACGCATAATATCGCCGGTGTTTTTGCGGGCAATGTGGTCAACTTGTGGGGCTTCATGAAAATCAATGCCAACACCATGACCGCAGAATTCATACACCACGCTGAATTTTTGCGCTTTGGCATAGCGGCCAATCACGAAGCCGATGTTTCCAACGTAATTGCCGGGTTTAACCTGCTGGATGCCCAGGTCAAGACAATGTTTGCTGACATCAATCAGTCGTTGGGCTTTGGCTGAAATTTCGCCTACCGCATACATTTTACTGGTGTCACCATAGTACCCATTCAGAATGGTGGTAACATCGATGTTTAAAATGTCGCCTTCTTTTAAAATCTGGTCCGCACTTGGAATTCCGTGGCAAACAACCTCATTGAGTGATATGCAGGTGGCTTTAGGATAGCCATTGTAGCCTACAGTAGCCGAAATGGCTCCATGGTCATGGATGAATTCCTGAATTTTGTTATTCAAAAACTCGGTGCTTACCCCTGGTTTTACAAACTCTTCAATCATGATCAATGATTGACCAGCCAGTTGACTGCTTTTTCTAATTCCGTCGATCTGTTCAGGTGTTTTAATTATAATATCACTCATATTGTTGGGGAAAATTTTCGCAAAAGTCGCAAAAGCTTCTTTATTTTCAAAAATTGAACAATAGATTTGTCCAAAAGTTTAAAAAAAGCCAATTCATGAATAAATACACGCAGCAAATAGCCATTGGAGCCTATCACACCAATCAACATGCGCAAGCATCAGTTACCTCACTTTTTAATGTGATGCTGGAAGCAGCCTGGGCACATGCGCAGGTCATGGAGTGGGGCTACGAAGATTTGAAGAGCAACAATATGTTTTGGGTGTTGTCGCGGGTTTATTTTGAGATTGAAAAATACCCGGAATGGCAAGATCAGATTACGCTGAATACCTGGTCATCGGGTACCGACGGAATGTATGCTTACCGCGAATTTATTCTTGAAAATGAGCAACAAGAGGTGTTGTTGCGGGCAAGTACTGCCTGGCTCATTCTGAATTTGGAGAACCGACGTATCTTCCGCTTGCGTGATTTGCGGAATTCGTTTCCTCGGCTGGAAGTGCCGAATGTTTGCCGGAATCCGAAGCGGGTTAAGCCGCATGCCCGTTCCGGCGAATTAAGCTTTCAACCGGTTTTATTCAGCGACCTGGATGTGAATAAGCATTTTAACAGCGTCAAATACCTGGAGCGGGTCTTGGATGGCTTTGGGATTGATTTCCTGAATACCTTTGAATTAGCTCAGCTGGAGGTTAACTACCTCAAAGAGGGGCTGGCAGGCGACAAGCTGGCTGTTGATACCGTGCCGGTAAGCGATTCATCTTATAGCTCCACCATCGTTCGTGAGTCGGACGGCCTTGAGCTGTGCAGCCTGCTGACGCATTGGCGCCAGCGTCAGCAATAGGGCTGCTTAGCTTTCGAGCAACTCCTGAATCCGGGCAACCTTTTCGTCCAGGGGCATAAAGCCATCCAGCCAATGAATGGGCGTGCCGTGTTTTTCCATGCGTCTGAACCAGGTCATTTGCCGCTTGGCAAACTGGTGAATGGCGATTTCAAGCTTGGTAAACATTTCGTTATAGCTTAGCTCGCCAATCAGGTGCAGGGTCAGGTATTTGTATTCCAACCCGTAGTAGGTGAGTTGTTCAGGCGTGAGCCCTTTGTCCAGCAAGCGCTGAACTTCGTCAAGCATGCCATCTTCCAGGCGTTGCTTCAGCCGTTCGGTAATCCGGTTCCTACGGTGTTCCCGGTCGTACTTTACCCCAACAACCAAGCTGTTTATTTCAGGCATGTCGTTGCTAAGCTCCGGATTTTCCTGCAGGTAAGTCTCAATTTCAATGGCCCGAATGACCCGACGTCGGTTTTCCAGGTCGGTGGTGTTGTGCAATTCCGGCTTTAGCGCTTTCAGCACGTGTTCCAGTTCTTCCAGGCTCTTTGGGTCTAGCGTTTTCCGAAGTTCGTGGTTTTTGGGCACCTGGATTAATTGATAATTATTTAAGACCGCCTCAATGTACAGACCACTACCGCCACATAAAACCGGAAATTTTCCGCGTTGGGTAATATCGTTGTAGGCCGCTAAAAAAGCGTTGTGAAACAGGTAAACGTTGTATTCAAATCCCGCATCAACAATGTCAATCAAGTGGTAAGGAATTTGCTGACCGTCAATTTCGTAGTCTTCGTAATCCTTCCCGGTACCAAGATCCATGCCCCGGTAAATTTGACGTGAATCGGCTGAAATGATCTCTCCGTCAAGTTGTTTTGCTGCATGGGCAGCTACCGTGGTTTTTCCCGAAGCTGTCGGTCCGAGGATGGTTAACATTTGATATTTTCGCTGTTTCATCGATATTTGTCATTAAGGTTTACAAAATAATGTATTTTTGTGACGCAAAACCAGAAATTATGGATTTTAAAGAACGATATCGCCAGCTTTTTCAAACATGCCTTAGCGTATTGGTTGAACCAACGAAGTTTTGGCAGGAGGAAAAAGAGGAAATTAAAGCGGAAGCCATTTTTAAGGATTACTTTTTACCACTGGTACTGCTGGTTGGCTTAGCGGTATTTATAGGAGAACTCATTAAGGGAAGCGAGATTTTGTTTAGTTACGCGGTAGCCAAATCGGTTCGGGAAGTAGTCAGTTATATTCTGCAATACTTTTTGTCGGTCTATTTGCTCAATGAGTTGTTGACCAGTGTTGGTGCTGTAAAGAATAAGCTGGTGGTAAGTCGTTTGGTCGGCTATTCCTTTTTGCCTTTTCTGATTGTTTCTTTTATTACCGGACTTTTTCCCGGGCTGTATGTTTTAAGTGTACTGGGATTGTATGGTATATTTTTATTTGTTCAAGGGGTAAAGGGAAGTCTGAATCTGTTGCCTGAAAATCAGAATCGTTATACGATGCTGGGCTTGCTGTTGATTTTTCTTATCTTCATCCTTCTGAATGTGTTTAGTTGGAAATTATTACAAGCATTCTACGGTTATGGTGCATAAAAAACAAACGATCAATATTAAAAACAAGCGGGCTTATTTCGACTATGAAATACTGGAGAAATTTGTGGCCGGCATTCAACTGGTTGGCACCGAAATTAAATCTATCCGGAATGGAAAAGCCTCAATCGGGGAAGCGTATTGTCGCTTTACCCGGCAGGAACTTTATGTGGTGAATATGAATATTTCAGAATATGATTTTGGAAACATCAATAATCATGAAGCCCGGCGTGACCGAAAACTGCTGTTGAACAAAAAAGAGCTTGATAAACTTCAAAAGAAAATCAAGGAAAGTGGCTTGACCATCATTCCACTACGGATGTTTTTAAACGACCGGGGACTGGCTAAAATAGAAATTGGCCTGGCCAAAGGGAAAAAAACACACGATAAACGGAACACCTTGAAGGAAAAAGATGCCAGACGAGACATGGATCGGGCAATGAAGTCTTAATTTAGTCTTATTCTAAATAAACTCCCCCTTTTATTTGCAAAGCGCAACGGGAATGTTGTAACTTGTAGCTTATTAGTTTTTTAACACAAAAATGAAGATTGCTATGAGAAAGTTAGTTCCCTTGCTGATGACCCTGTTTTTTGTTGTTGCACTAACAACAGCAAGTTCAGCTCAAGGATTTTTGAATAAATTAAGTAAGAAAGTTCAAGACAAAATCGAAAAGAAGGTTGATGATAAAGTCGACCAAAAAGTAGATGAAAGTCTGGATGAAGTGTTTGAGGAAGCAGCAAATGATTCGGACGCTCAAAATTCTGTTGATAAACAAAATGCAAGGTTGGAGCAGTTGATGAAAGGCATGGGGATGTCGGGCGATCCGGTGCCCATTGCAGACACCTATGCGTTTGATTCTAAAATTCAAATGCACTTCGAATCCTACAAAAAAAATGGGAAGAAAGATAGTGAGGGAGAGTTTATCACCTACGTTGATCCGAAATCGAAAAACTTTGCTTACGAATTTATTGGTGGAGACATGGACGAACGCGGCCAAGGTACTTTTATCATGGACTTTGAGAATAAAGCCATGATTATTCTTGCTGAAGGAGATGGTGAAAAGAATGGCATCGTGTATGGCATTAATGATCAAAACCAGGCCGGCACCTTACCGGAAGGCGGAGAGTACCCCGACTTGGAGGATGTAGAAACGACTGATTGGGCTATGAATCCCTATGTGAAAAAGACAGGCAAGACAAAGACCATTCAAGGTTACCGGTGCGAAGAATATCTTTACGACAATCCGGAGGATCATACCAAAGCCAGCTTTTGGGTTAGTGATGATGTAGAGATTGTTACCCGCGATTTCATGAGTGCCATGTTGCAGGCCGCAACGTATTCCTATGGCATGCCTGGTGGTTGTGTGATGGAGTCGGAGTCGGAGAATACCCAGACCGGCGAACGCTCAATTATGCGTGTTACGGATATTGACACCAATGCCAACAAGCAATTCAGCATGTCGGGCTATAAAATTACCAACCTGGGATCAATGAAGATGCCAGTCATGGAGAGTGAGTAAGCAAAAATAAATAGCAAAACGAAAAGGCTCGTTCAATTGGAACGAGCCTCTTCGTTTTATCCGGTGTTGGATCCTAAGAGAATGGTTATGAGTTTTGATATGGTGGGGTGTAAGCAATTTTATCCATAGTCAGGCTTGCTTTTTACGGCTCAAAGAACCAGGTTTTACACCACCTGCATGTTCTCCATCGGAATGATCTCTTCACCCCGGTAGCGAAGCAGCAGGTTGGCGACGGCCAGCGTATCTTTTTCGCAATAGCGAATAATCCGGTCGATGTTTCCTTCATAATAAACTTCAGCTACCTGACTGCCATCAATATCGTCTTTGGGGGTTGGTATGTTGAAAACCGTGCAAAGCAGGCTGAGTGAGGTGTAATTTTTGTAATCGCCAAACTTCCATAGCTGCAGGGTGTCCATCAGCTTATCCTTGACATCCCATGGTTTCATGCCGGCAATATTCAAGGTTTGGGGCAGAGGAAGCCCATTGATTAAGGTTCGTCGGGCAATGTAGGGATAGTCAAATTCCTGCCCGTTGTGGGCGCAAAGCCTTTTTCCCGGATGCGACATGAACTTGTTGAGCATGTCGTTGAATTGAGAAAGCAATTTTTTTTCGTTGTCATCATAAAATGATTTGACCCGGTAAAAACGTTCGCCCATGCGCTGTGTAATCACTCCGGCTGATATGCAGATGATCTTTCCAAACTCCGCATAAATTCCGGCTCGTTCATACACATCGGCTGGTCCTTGTTCCTCGCTGCGGAAGTAGGTTGATTTCTTCTCCCAATGTTTCTGGAAATCTTCATTTAACTCGTTGAAATGGGCTTGTTGCGGCACTGTTTCAATATCGATAAAAAGAATGTCTTCGAGGTTTAAATTACTAAGCATGGCTAGAGGTTTTGGAGAATGAAATTGGTGAAGATGTTAATGGCAACGGCGTTGTCTCCTCCCTGAGGAATGATAATGTCGGCAAAGCGCTTGGTGGGTTCAATAAATTGCAAGTGGCTGGGGCGGACTGTTTCTTCATAGCGGGCAAGTACCTCCTGAACATCGCGTCCACGCTCAATAATATCACGCTGAATAACCCGCGAAAGCCGCAGGTCGGAGTCGCAGTCAACAAAGGCCTTTATGTCGAGCATCTTACGCAGCGAGGCATTGGAGAGTACCAAAATCCCCTCGACAATCAAAACAGCCTTGGGCTTGATCGTTTGTGTATCCTTCAACCGGCTGCAGGTGAGGTACGAATACTGCGGCTCTTCAATGCTTTTTCCAGCTTTCAGTTCGGACAGGTGCTGGGTTAACAGACTGAACTCAATGGAATCGGGATGGTCAAAATTAATTTCTTTACGCTGCTCCATGGGCAGATGGCTGTTGTCTCTGTAATAGGAGTCTTGCGAAATGACAGCGACTTCGTTTTTGGGGAGTTGTTCGATGATTTTTCGGACAACTGTGGTTTTTCCTGAGCCTGTTCCTCCGGCGATACCAATGATAATCATTCGACTTTAATTTTACGTAAAGATAAACAAGCGAGGCAGATTTCCGATATTCCTCTTTTGATTTATGGTACAGCGAAGGGAAAATAGTAACTTCGCAGACAAATTGATAACTCCTTAATAAAAGTTGATGGCTATGATTAATCATGTGGTTCTTTTTAAATTGAAAGAATATCCGAAAACAGAGAAAGAGGCGGTACTGTTAAAGATTAAAACAGCACTGGAAGCACTTAAAGATAAAATTGAGCAGGTTCGGCATATTGAAGTTGGATTAAACTACGAGCTGGAAGCCAAATCGTATGACCTGTGTTTGATCTCACATTTTGACTCGGTTGCTGATCTGGACGTGTACCGTGTACATCCCGAGCACCTGAAAGTTGTGTCGCTGATTCAGGAAACAACTGTTGAGCGTGCTGCTGTTGATTATGAATTTTAACCCATCGACAAAATTAAAGCAAATGAAAAATTTATATCCCTTGAAATTTACCCCTCAGTATTTGGATAAAATCTGGGGCGGTCAGAAAATAAAAACACAGCTGGGAAAAGACTTTGGAAATTTACCGAACTGTGGCGAGAGCTGGGAGGTTTCGGGTGTTCAGGATCATGTGTCGGTTGTTGCTAATGGTTTTTTGGCAGGAAACACGCTGGAAGAACTGATTGAAATCTACATGGGCGAGCTGGTTGGCGATCGCGTGTATGATAAGTTTGGTGTCGAATTTCCTCTGCTCATTAAATTTATTGATGCCAACGATGATCTGTCGGTTCAGGTTCATCCAGATGATAAACTTTCTAAAAAACGTCACCAGGCGTTCGGGAAAACCGAGATGTGGTATGTGTTGCAGGCCGATCCGGGAGCTAAGCTTAACCTGGGCTTTAAAGAAGAAATGACTCGGGAGCAATACCTGGAAAAATTTGAAGCCGGCCAGTTGATGGACATCCTGAATTTTGAAGAAGTAAATGCAGGCGATGTATTATTTATGCCAGCGGGACGGGTGCATGCCATCGGGCGTGGTGTTTTGGTGGCCGAAATTCAGCAAACATCGGATGTTACTTATCGTATCTACGATTACGACCGGAAAGATTCGGAAGGTAACTCGCGCGAATTGCACACCGAGCTGGCTTTGGATGCCATCGACTTTACGGTGCCTGATTCATATAAAACCACTTACGAAGCTAAAAAGAACGAGTCGGTTGAAGTGGTGAAGTGTGATTATTTTACCACCAACATCCTGGAGCTGGACAAAAAACTGGAATGCGATATGCATAAACTCGACTCCTTTGTATTGTATATTGGTGTTGAAGGCGTTTGTGATATTGAATATCCGGGAGGAAAAGAAACCTTGAAACAAGGTGAGACCATTTTAGTTCCGGCCGCTTTGGAGCAGTATTTTCTGGCACCTCAAGGGGCTGGCGTGAAACTGTTGGAAGTTCATGTTTAACGATTTTTCGAAAAACAACGAAGTGCTGAGCAGTTTCAGTAAAAAATAAACAAAGATTATATGGAGGTAAAAAATGCCCGCTTTCTGATGAGTAACTCGGATGTAACAAAATGTCCGGATCCCAATAAACCCGAATTTGCCTTTATCGGGCGGTCGAATGTGGGAAAATCATCCCTAATTAATATGTTGACCGGGCAAAAAAAACTGGCCAAAACTTCGTCGCGTCCAGGAAAAACCCAGTTGATCAACCATTTTGTGATCAATGATTCCTGGTATTTGGTTGATCTTCCGGGCTATGGTTATGCCAAGGTGTCCAAAAAGAGCAAAGAGAAATTTCAAGCCTACATTGTTGACTATGTGTTGAAGCGTGAAAACCTTTATTGCCTTTTTGTTTTGGTGGATTGCAGGCACGAAGTGCAAAAAATAGACCTTGAGTTTATTAACTGGCTGGGAGAAAAGGAAGTTCCGTTTGCACTGGTTTTTACAAAAGCAGATAAGTTGAGCAATACCAATCTGGCTAAGAATATTGCCAGCTATAAAGCCGAATTGCTGACACATTGGGAGGAACTGCCTCCGCTGTTTGTCAGCTCGTCTGAAAGTGGCTTAGGCAAGGAAGACATACTGGAGTATGTTGACCAATTCATCTAAAAAGGTTGGGAATGCTTGTTTAGCTGTGTGCTAGCTTGCCTCTTGCTTGTGTTTTTTGTCAATTTTAAATAACTTACGAGTTGAGTGTAAAGGATATTTTAAAGATTTTTTTACCTTTGCGCGCATTCCCAAAGCTACGTAAATTAAAAGTGAAAAAATGTCTAAAAAGGCTCCTTTAAAGATTTTTACAGGTACAGCAACAAGGTATCTAACGACAGAGATTTGTAAGAGTGTTAATGTTGACCTGGGGAAATCTTCCTGCCCGGTTTTTGCCGATGGCGAGTTTGAACCCTGTTACGAGGAAACGATTCGTGGTGCGCACGTTTTTATCGTTCAATCCACGTTCCCTTCTGCCGACAATTTACTTGAATTGTTGTTGATGATCGATGCTGCAAAACGCGCATCTGCTTATAAGATTATTGCTTGTATTCCGTATTTCGGTTATGCTCGCCAAGATCGTAAGGATAAACCAAGAGTATCCATTGGTGCAAAACTGATGGCTGATTTATTATCAGCTTCAGGTGTTGACCGTGTGATTACGATGGACTTACACGCTGATCAAATTCAGGGATTTTTTAATGTTCCTGTTGACCACCTTTTTGCATCAGCATTGTTTATTCCCTATATTCAAAAAATGGGATTGCGCGATATCGTTATTGCCTCGCCTGATGTGGGCGGATCAAAACGCGCGAATAACTATGCCCGCATGCTGGGAACAGATATGGTAATCTGTCATAAGTCTCGCGAAAAAGCCAATGTTGTTGGTAGCATGACCCTGATTGGTGATGTACGTGATAAAGATGTGATTATTGTTGATGACATGATTGACACGGCCGGAACAATTTCTAAAGCTGCTGGTTTGATGATCAAGGAAGGAGCCAATTCTGTTCGTGCTTTTGCCGCACACGGATTGTTGTCCGGAGCTGCTTACGAAAACATTGAAAATTCGGCTTTAGAGGAAGTGTATTTCACCAACTCTATTCCACCGAAGAAGGAATCATCTAAAATTAAGTACTTATCGGCTGCTGATGCCTTTGCTGAAACTATTCAGCGAGTGTATAAAAATGAGTCGATTAGTTCATTATTCTATAAATAATTAATACTTTTGCACCGCTTTTTCCAACGGCATAAGTGTTATGTATGCTGTTTGCCCTTTTAACAAAAGGGAGGACTGAGTATCATAATTAACTAAAATTTTTAAAAATGAAATCAATTGAAATTAAAGGCCAAGTCAGAGAAGGTCTTGGAAAAAAAGAATCAAAGAAGTTAAGAAATGAAGGAAAAGTTCCTTGCGTTTTGTACGGTGGTGAAGCTCCGATCCACTTTGTAGCAGATGCAGGAGATTTCCGTCCATTGATTTATACGCCTAATGTTTATTTGATTGATGTGGAAATTGACGGAACTGTTTATAAAGCAATCATGCAGGATGTTCAGTTCCACCCAGTAAACGATCAAATTCTACACGTTGACTTCTTGAGAACTTCTGAAGACAAGCCAGTTAAGATTGAAGTGCCAATCAAGGTGGAAGGTTATGCCAAAGGGATGCGTTCCGGTGGTAAACTGAAAACGAACTTACGCCGTCTGCGTGTAAAAGCATTGCCTAAAGATCTTCCTGATACAATCACGATTGATATCACAAACTTAGGTTTGGGTGATAGTTTCAAAGTTGGTCAGTTGGATGTGGAAAACATCGAATTCCTGAACAGCAAGTCAGTTCCTGTTGTTTCTATTATCATCACTCGTGCTGCCCGTGCAGCTATGGGAGCGGCTGCAGCTGCTGGAGCTGATGAGGACGAAACTGAAGAAGCAACTGAAGAGTAAATACTCGGAACGACTTTGTTTGTTGATGCAAACAAAGTCGTTTCATCCGTATCTTCAATAAATCAAGGATTAAGTTATCTTACGGATGAAATATTTAATAGTAGGACTAGGAAATCCGGGAAGTGAATACGCACATACCCGGCATAACATAGGATTTAAAATATTGGACGCTCTTGCAGATGCGTCCAATATTGTTTTTAGCGATAGCCGTTATGGCTATGTTGCCGAGTATAAATTTAAAGCCCGGACATTTATTCTGTTGAAGCCAACCACTTACATGAATTTGAGTGGAAAAGCGGTTAATTACTGGTTGCAGAAAGAGAAAATTCCGTTTGAAAACCTGTTGGTATTGACCGATGATCTGGCCTTGCCTTTTGGTACCCTTCGCCTACGCGGTAAAGGAGGGGATGCAGGACACAACGGATTGAAAAGCATTCAGCAGGTAACCGGACGAAGTGACTATGCACGACTCCGTTTTGGGATTGGCGATGAATTTCGCCCCGGACAGCAGGTGGACTATGTGTTGGCCGAGTGGACGAAACAGGAAGGTGCAGAACTGCCAGAAAAGATTGATACCTGCATTGAGATAATCAAAAGTTTTGGAACCATTGGTGTTGCCCGCACTATGAATCAATTTAATAAACGCAAGTAACATGAGTGAACAGGTTCGCGTTGATAAATGGCTTTGGGCTGTGCGCGTATTTAAAACGCGCAGCATGGCTACTGAGGCTGTGAAAAAAGGACGTGTGTCGATTGATGATTTACCTGTAAAACCATCGCGAGTTGTTAAAGTGGGTGATGTAATTGCGGTGCGGAAGTCGCCAATTACATACAAGTATAAAGTATTGCAGTTGGCCGGCAAACGAATGGGGGCCAAACTGGTGTCTGATTTTATGGAAGATGTCACGCCCCTGTCCGAGCTGGAAATTCTGGAGGTGCAGCGGAACATGGGCTGGTTTCAGCGTGAGCGTGGTACCGGGCGCCCGACCAAGAAAGAGCGCCGGGATTTAGATGATTTTTTTGAAATAGACTGATTATGTTGATCGCTAAAGAAAAACGAAGAACCAATATTGCCGAATACATTCTTTATCTCTGGCAAGTGGAGGATTTGTTGCGTGCCCTTAAGTTTGATCCCGATCAAATTGGGAAAACCCTGGTAGCCCGTTTTGAGGTGGAGGACGATACCCGCCTGGAGATTTTTGACTGGTACCGCAACCTGTCCAGCATGATGGAGAAAGAACGGGTAACTCAAGCTGGTCATTTGCAGTTTGTTTTGAATTTGATTGATGATTTAAATCAGTTTCACATGCAATTGCTGCAGTCGGGCAAAGACCCCAGGTATGTGAGCTTGTTTCAATTGGCCAAACCCGTTATTGATGAGTTTGAATCCAAAAGTGTGGAAAAGGGGCAGAATGATATCCGCTTGGGATTTCAGGCGCTATACAGCATTATGCTGTTGCGTCTTCAAAAGAAAGAGATTAGTACTTCAACCCAATCGGCAATTGATCACATCAGCCGGATGATGGGGCATTTATCTGCCCGGTATTTACAACACGAAAAGGGTAAATTCGAATTTTAAAGGAAGCGGTCCGCTTCTTCCGGTAAGGGCATTCTGCAGCTGTTTCGCCGCCCAAACCAATGGAAGCGATTTTTGGCTATCCAGCAATAGAGTTGGTCACGCCAGCTTTTAGGAATAATCCGGCCAATCAAACCAATTCGAAAGAAGCCTCCCAATTGTTTGGCTATCTTCAGAACGGCTTCCGAATGCGTGTAATACTGACCGTTCTCTACCAGTAAAATAGAATCAATATCTTCCGGAATGGCCAGATGTTGCCTGATTTTTTGTCCGGTATCGCTGGTTAAGGCGCAGAAAAGAAAGTGTTTGCGTCGGTCGTATTTCAAAATAAGCTGAACTAGCCGGCTACAGAGTGCGCAATAGCCGTCAAAAAGAATCAGACTTTTATCGGCTGGTAGCTTGTCCATTATTTGTTATTCCCAAAGTCTTTTATTAATGCTTCACACATCCAGTTGGCCAAGGCTTGCCGGTTGTTGTTGTGGATAAAGCGTTGCTGGTCGCGGTGGTGGTTAATATTCCCAAGCTCGATAAATACCGCAGGCGGGTAGCTGTATTTTAAAACATACAAGTTGCGGTCCGACACCGTACCATGATAGCCGCGATTGGGTTGGTGGGTGTCGTATTTCTTTTTAAAGGTTTGTTGCAGGTTGTTGGCCAGTTTTTTACCCGTCTTGCTTCGGTGATCGTGGTAAAAGAATACATCAATGTTTTCACCTTTACTTCGGGAGTCAACATGCACAATAATCATTCGCTGAAAACTGCCTTTGTGTCTTAAGTAGAGCTTGTTCACAGCATCTTTGCGCTGGCGTAAGCGTTTGGTGTGGTTGCGTGGAATGGTCAGGCTGGGGTAGCAGGTTTCATCCTTATCGGGTTTAAGATAGCTATCATCCCGGATCCCATCATTTTCGTCGCGGATGATCATATAAACCAAGGCCCCCCGCTCAATGAGCGTTCGAGCCAAGCGCAGGGTTACATCGTAGGCATATTCGTCTTCACAAAGGGTGTGGTTGCCGTAGCGCCCAACAGCACCCGGATCGGGACCGCCATGTCCACTCACCAAATAGTAAATGGCTCCTTTAAGCGAATTGTCAACAGGGGAAACCTGTTCGTAAGTTTTTCCAAAAATGGGGTAAATGGCACCTCCGCTGGCTGTTGAACTGGTGGCTGCGTCTTTCAAGGGAAGCGTGTATTTTTGGCCCACAAATAAACTGTTATTTTTACCGAGTTTTGTTTTGTTGAGTTCGATAAAAGCATTGAAATGCTCCGAAGGTGAAAGGCCATGCCTTTTTAACAAGCTGTAAATCCCATCGCCATTTTTGGCAACGCTGGTTGGATAATCTTGAGCGAGAGAAATACTTGTTACGAAAAAGACCAGGAAAAAAGTAAAATAAAATTTATGAGGAAGACTCAGAAAAAAGTCTGTGTTTATGTTCTTCATTGAATTTAAATCTGTTTTTATAAGAACGAAATGTTAAGTTTAATGTTTAAAATAGACGATGAAAACTTAAATTTGAATAAATCTATTTCTTATTTCTGAAATATAAAACGAATGCGTTACACATTTATCCTCATCCTTTTGTTAATAATCTCCTTTTCGTGTAAAACATCTCTGGAACTCAGAGATATATCGAATGAGAATATTTCGAACGATTCTTCGCTCTCCTGGGTTGATTCCTCCATCGTTGCCTTGGTGCTGCCTTACCGGGAAGCGCTAGAGGTAGATATGAAAAAGGTACTTGTTATTTCGAATGAAGAATTAGCCAAAGCCAAACCCGAAAGTAAACTGACCAATCTGATGGCTGATTATTTATTGCAATCGGGGGTGGACTATTGCCGATTGGCCAGGTTGAATATTGTGCTGGATATGGCTTTCATGAACTACGGTGGTTTGCGTGTAGCTCTGCCCAGGGGTGAAATAACCGTCGGCAATGTTTTTGAATTGATGCCTTTTGAGAACGAAATGGTCTTGTTAAAGTTATCCGGACCGGTGATGCAACAGTTTATGCAAAAGGTTGCTGCTCGAGGTGGCGACGGGGTGGCAGGAATCCGATTGGGGATTAAAGATGGGCATATTGGTCAACTGGAAATTGACGGGGCTCCGTTTGATCCGAAAAGGGATTATTGGGTTGTGACGAATGATTACATTGCAGAAGGTGGGGACTCAATGTCGATGCTACTTAATCATAAAGAGTCGATTGCGACAGGTATCAAGCTTCGAGATTTGATTATTGAGCGTTTTAAAGCAGAGCATGATGCAGGAAGAAGAATTAAGGTCGTTTTAGATGGGAGGATTTATTATGAGTAGTCGCAGGAAATTTATACGGGATTTGGTTGGCGCTTCAGCAGGATTGGGAATGCTTAGTCTTCCAACCGATTTATTGGCTCAGCAGGATTTGGTGAGCTTGAGTATTTTACACACCAATGACATTCACGGTCATATTGATTCATTTCCGGAAGATCATTCAATCTATGAGGGACGTGGAGGTTTGGCACGTCTGTCAGGCTTGATTCAGAATATCCGGCAAACGGAGAAGAATGTGCTTTTGTTCGATGCGGGCGATATGTTTCAGGGAACCCCTTATTTTAACTATTATAAGGGCGAACTGATTCTGAAAGTGATGTCAGAGATGGGCTATGATGCCGGAACTCTCGGAAATCATGAGTTTGATAATGGACTGGAAGGAATTCAAAAGGTGATTGATTTTGCCAATTTTCCACTGGTTTGCAGTAATTATAATTTCTCGAATACGCGTCTGCTGGATACATTTCCCGACTACACCATCTACCGCAAAAGTGGAATTAAAGTGGGGGTGTATGGCCTTGGAGTTGAATTGGAAGGTCTTGTAAGTGAACAGAACTACGAGGAGACTGAATACCTGGATCCGGTGGCCGTAGCTTTGGAAAAAGAATCATTTCTGAAGAATGATAAAAAATGTGACTTGGTGATTTGTTTGTCTCACCTGGGATTGAAATTCAAGGGAACAACGATTTCCGATACCTTGCTGGCTGCTCAAACCCATCACACTGATTTGATTATTGGAGGGCATACCCACAGTTTTCTGGATGCAGCATTGGAATTGAAAAATGCCGACGGAAAGCGCATTCTTGTCAATCAGGCTGGTTGGGGTGGCATGGTGCTGGGACGAGTCGATTTTATTTTTGACCAGCATCGAAAAGAAGAGCCTCAGATTCTTTCACAGAATATTGCGGGTCATTTATGAAAAAATATCAAGCAGCCTTTCTGGCCTTGTTAAGCGGTGTTTTATTAAGCTTGCCCTGGCTGGAACTATTTCCTGGCTGGATTTTGTTGGGCGCCTTGGTCCCCTTGCTGTTTGTGGAGAATAGATTAGCAAAAAAGGAATGGCCCAATACCTCTTTCGATTTTCTGACTTATGCGTTTCTTGGTTTTCTGGTGTGGAATCTGATTACTTGCTGGTGGATTGCTTACGCTGCTCCGGTTGGGATGTTGCTTATTGTTACCCTTAATGCCCTGTTGATGGCAACGGTTTGGTGGCTTTTTCACCAGATGAAACAAACCTTCAATACCAATTTGGGGTATCTTTCCTTGGTGGTGATCTGGTTGGCTTTTGAGTACCTGCACTTCAACTGGGATATGGAATGGCCCTGGCTTACCTTGGGAAATGGACTGGCCAATGAGGTAAAGCTGATTCAATGGTACGAGTTTACAGGAGTGCTGGGCGGTTCGCTTTGGATTTTGGTGAGTAACTTGATTTTATTTCAGCTTTTAAACAAAGTCTTTCAGCGGCGTTGGCTGCCAGTTGTTTCTTATGCTTGTTTGTTGCTTTTGGTGGCTCTGGTTCCGATGTTGTTGTCGAGCCGGCAATACGAGAATTATAATGAGAAGGGAGAAGCTTATCAGGTGATTGTGCTGCAACCCAATATTGATCCGTATCATGAGAAATTTGTTGCCGGAACAGAAACTCATCAGCTGGAGACCTTGGTGCAATTAACGGATTCGTTGCTTACCCCGGCCACCGACTTTGTGCTTGGACCGGAAACGGCGCTTCAGCCACTGGTTGAAAATGATTTGCTTGGCAGTGACTCGCAATTGGCTCCTTTTTATGAGCGGGTGACGGCGAATCCACGATTAAATTTTGTTTTTGGGGCTACTACACGCAAGTACTTTGCAAAAGGTGAGACACCTTCAGAGACAGCTCGCAAGGATCCGGGGGAGTCTCATTTTTATGATCTTTATAACTCAGCCTTGCTCATCAATGGCGAACCAGAGGTGCAAATCTACCATAAAAGCAAATTGGTTAGTGGAACCGAAAAAATGCCTTTCAGTAAGTACTTTACGTTTGTGGAAAAATACCTGGTTGATCTGGGCGGCACAACGGGGAGCCTTGGGCGGCAGCAGGATCAGCTGAACCTGAATAGTACAGCGGATGTAAGTGTTGCTCCGCTCATTTGTTTTGAATCTGTTTTTGGAGAATACCTGGGGCAGTCGGTTCAGGCAGGCGCAGAGCTTGTTTTTATTTTGACCAATGACGGGTGGTGGAAAGGAGCAGCAGGTTATCGGCAACACTTGTCTTATGCCCGGTTGAGAGCGATTGAAGCCAGGCGGAGCATTGCTCGTTCGGCCAATACCGGCATTTCAGCACTGATTAATCAGCGTGGAGATATTGTATCCTCTACTGACTGGTGGACTAAAACAGCTATTGAAGGGGAACTGAAAGCAAATCGGGAAATTACCAGCTATGTCAGGTATGGTGATTTTATAGGACGGATAAGTGCGTTTGTTACTGTTTTGTTCTTACTTGCTCTATTCGTGAGGAAACAAACGAAAAACAGCTATTAAAAAGACAAAAAAAATCCGCATTAATTCGATTGCGTAAAATCCCTAATCAAAAGGATTTGAGTGCCTGGTCGATCAGACTTCCACCGGTAGTAAACTACTCACCCCGAATACACGAGGCTACAAGGCCTGTCTTTACGTCCAAAAGCTTTCTCGGTTCACTATAAACTGTTGAATTTACCAAATTTGAACTAATGCGGACAATATCTTTGTTATAGAACGTTTTCTTGGCTCAAATATAGTCTGCGATTGCTGACTTTCCAAGGAAAATAGATGATTTAATAACATCTGGGGAATATCTCTTTGATTCATAATAAGATTGAATGATCGATTTTTCTGCCCCTTAACTTTCCTGTTTTTTATGCGTACAAATATTAATGAAATCCCCTGTGATTGCTGTTCCTGTTAGCAATGAGCCAGTTCCGT
This sequence comes from Sunxiuqinia rutila, assembly GCF_050589705.1. Taxonomy (NCBI): domain Bacteria; kingdom Pseudomonadati; phylum Bacteroidota; class Bacteroidia; order Marinilabiliales; family Prolixibacteraceae; genus Sunxiuqinia; species Sunxiuqinia rutila. The sequence continues at coordinate 199,062 of NZ_JBNGOT010000009.1, read as the reverse complement.
TTTTAGGAGTAAAAATCAATGATTTTTTTTTGAGAATTGTTTTGCGAATGCAAAAAGTAGTTCTATATTTGCACGCACATTCGAACAGGGAATAACCCAAGCAGAGTGTACGTTCTAAGAGAGAATTCAAGGAGATTAAAAATTTAGTCACGATATTTCAGGAGAGATGGGTGAGTGGCTGAAACCACCGGTTTGCTAAACCGGCGTACGGGTCAAACCGTACCGGGGGTTCGAATCCCCCTCTCTCCGCACAAAATATTTTTCGGGATGTAGCGCAGTCCGGTTAGCGCACCTGCTTTGGGAGCAGGGGGTCCCAGGTTCGAATCCTGGTATCCCGACATTTAAAAGGGTTAAGTTGTTTTTACAGCTTAACCCTTTTTTTGTTTGCTGAAGTTTCTAGAAATAGTCTTTTTCAAGGTCATTCCCAAAATCTTATTATAACTTTACTGTTTGCCTATATAAAAACTAAACTTTAACCTGATGAATAAAACGATTGGAAAAATCCTCTTATTGCTGATTCTTTCGGGCACTTTAGTAGCATGTACTTCCGGTGAGCCGCGAGAATCAGAGCCAAAGCAACCCAATATTGTTTTCATTTTTGCCGACGACCAGAGTTTTAACATGATTCATGCCTTGGGTAACCACGAGCTCATAACACCCAATCTTGACCGCTTGGTTGATGAAGGGGTGACTTTTACGCATGCCTACAATATGGGGGCTTGGAATGGGGCTGTGTGTTTGGCCAGCCGTGCCATGTTGAATACGGGGCGTTTTGTTTGGCGGGCGCACAAAGCGGTTGGCGATCCTCAAGGGCTGCAAAGCGAAGGTAGTACTTGGGCGCAATTGATGGCGCGTGCCGGCTATGAAACCTATATGACTGGGAAGTGGCATGTGTCAGTTCCTGCTGACAGCATTTTTCAGGTGACCAACCATATTCGTCCGGGCATGCCCAATCAAACTCCCGAAGGCTACAACCGGCCTTTAAGTGAGAATGATACGATATGGAAGCCATGGGATACGAAATTCGGAGGGTACTGGAAAGGCGGAAAGCATTGGAGTGAGATTGTAGCTGACGATGCCGAACAGTTTATTGCACAAAGCAGTCAAAGCGCCCAACCGTTTTTTATGTATCTGGCTTTTAATGCGCCGCACGATCCGCGCCAATCGCCCAAAGAGTATGTCGATATGTATCCTTTGGAAAATGTTGCTGTGCCTCAAAACTTCCTTCAGGAATATCCTTACAAAGAGGAGATGGGGGCTGGTAAAGATTTGCGGGATGAGCGACTGGCTCCATTTCCCAGAACGGAATATTCCATTAAAGTAAACCGTCAGGAATACAATGCGATTACTACTCACATGGATGCGCAGGTGGGACGTATATTGGCGGCCTTAGAGAAAAGCGGACAATTGGAGAACACGTATATTTTCTTTTCGGCTGACCATGGGTTGGCTGTTGGAAGCCATGGACTAGTCGGAAAACAAAATATGTATGATCATAGTGTTCGGGTTCCTTTGATGGTGGTGGGACCCGGGATTCCAGAAAATCGAAAGGTTGATGCAGATGTTTATTTACAGGATATTATGGCTTCGGCGATTGAATTGGCCGGAATTGAAAAACCGGAATATGTTGAATTCAATAGTTTAATGGGCTTAGCTTATGGTCAGGAAACCGAAAGTGTATATCCTGAAATTTATGGCTGTTATACCCATACGCAACGAATGATTCGGGATGATGGCTACAAGTTAATTGTTTATCCTGAGGCTAAAGTAATGCGCTTGTACGATGTAAAGAATGATCCTTTGGAGATGAATGATCTTGCTGCGCTTCCGGAAAATCAGGATATGGTCAAGCGATTGTTTCGCCAGTTGGTGGAATTGCAGAAAGAGATGGATGATGAGCTGGATTTGATTTCAATTTTTGGCAACATGGCTATAGACGAACGTTGAATTTTGTTTCATTGCCAATAATTCCGACTCTTTGGTAGTGATTGGTTTTGGGGGAGTGCGCTGGCCTGTGCTGTGGTTTCAGCTTTTGCAGAGACTCTGCCTGGCGATGGTTAATTTATTTTCATTCTTATAAATTAATCCTGCAAATTAGCGGCTTCTCATTTACTTATAAAACCAACATGAAACAACTTGTCCCGATAGGCCTTATCCACCTAGTATTGATTTTTTTTGCTTCCTGCGTTAGTAAACCTTCGGGTGGTGAGGCGCAGACCAACTCCGATGATTACTCTGGTTCGGCCAGTTGCATCGAATGTCATGAGCGCTTTTATAAGTTGTGGGCCCCTTCGCATCATGGAAAAGCGATGCAGCCCATTACTGACGTATTTATTCAAGTGGAAGTAGAACTCGATCAGGAGCCCATTGCAATGGAGGGAGGAACTTACCAAGCCATAGCGAAAGATACCAGTTTGTATATTCGAGAGGTGAAAGATGGGCTGACCACTGATTTTGAAATATTATGGGCTTTGGGCGGAAAAAATGTGTACTATTTCCTCACCCCTTGGGAGGGGGGACGCCTGCAAACTTTGCCGTTGGCTTTTGATGTTAATACCCGGAAATGGTATAACAATCCGGAGTCTGCAATTCGGCATTTTCCGGATCAAAGTGGTTCTGCACAGGACGATGAAGCCCTGAGCTGGAGGGATCGTCAATACACATTCAACACGTCTTGCTATGCCTGCCACGTCAGCCAGTTGGAGAATAATTATGACCTGGCAACCAACACTTATCAGACGCATTGGAAAGAAGCAGGAATTAACTGCGAAACATGTCATGGTCCCAGTGCTGAGCACGTTCGTGTTTGTCGGGAGGCAGGCGAAGGAAATGTGCCTGACGATTTGAAAATCATCATTACTTCAACCTTTACACCCGAGCAACACAATGCCAGCTGTGCACCTTGTCATGCCAAAATGAGTCCGATAACTTCGTCTTATATGCCGGGTGACCGGTATTTTGACAACTATGATTTGATCACTCTGGAAAATTCGGATTTTTATCCGGATGGTCGCGACTTGGGGGAAAATTATACCATGACTGGCTGGCATATGAATAACTGTGCTCAGCAAAGTGAGATGCATTGTGTGACGTGTCATACGTCCTCTGGCCGGTATCGGTTTGAAAGCGATGATTTGCTTGAAGCGAATCAAGCCTGCACCAGTTGTCATCAGGAAAAAGCAGAAGGTTACGAGCAGCATACGCATCACCCGTTCAATGAGCATAGCCCTAAGTGTGTAGGTTGTCATATGCCTAAAACCCGTTTCGGCAATATGGTTCGGTCCGATCATTCTTTTCGCCCGCCAATGCCGGCTGCCAGCATCGAGTTTGGCTCACCCAATGCCTGTACAATTTGCCACAGCGACAAAACCGATGAATGGGCCTACCGGAAAGTAACGCAATGGAAAGGGCAGGACTATCAAAAGGAAACTTTGTTTGTCGGAGGGCTGATTGCAGATGCCCGTCAAGAGAATTGGAAGCAGTTGGATGCCATGCTGGACGGAATTAGAACCAATCAATATGGAGAGATATTTACCACTTCGCTGATTCGTTTGCTTTCGAACTGTGCGGATGAAAAGAAGTGGCCGGTTTTGATGGCTGCGTTGCGTTTCGAGTCTCCTTTGGTGCGCAGTGCTGCCGCCAATGGTTTAATGGGGTACTTGGTTCCCAAAGCAAAAGATGCGCTCTTTCAGGCAGCAACCGACGAATACCGTTTGGTGCGTTTGGCGGCAGCTCAGTCTTTAGCGGCCTTCAATCCGCAGGAATTTACGGCAGAGCAGGTGGCTCGTTTCAGTCTGGTTAATGCCGAGTATGAGGAGTCGTTGATCACGCGTCCGGATGATTGGAGTTCGTATTACAACCTGGGGAATCACTATCAGAATATGGGAAAACTGAATGAAGCTTTGCAGGCTTATGAGAATTCGTTAAAAGTTTATCCTGAAGCCATTCTTCCGTTGGTGAATAGCAGTTTTCTGTACTCTGTTGCCGGTAATCCGGAGCAAGCCGCGATCCGCCTGGAAAAAGCTTTGGCTGCTGATCCGGAAAATGAAGCGGCCAATTTGAATTACGGATTGTTGATGGCTGAAATGAATCGTATGGCTGATGCTGAAAAGGCTTTGCGTACCGTATTGGCGGTGAATGAAGGAAATGTAACAGCGGCTTACAACTTAAGTGTTATTGTGTCCGGTCATGATCTTGATGAAGCATGTCGCTTGAGTGAGCAAGCCATGAATGCATCGCCTGAAGATCCTAAGCTTTCTTACACACATGCTTATTTTCTAAATCAGAACAAGCAGCAGCAAAAAGCAGTTGAGCTGCTTGAAAAAACAATAAAAGCACATCCTGACCACTTGTCCTCTGTTTATTTGCTGGGAACAATCTATTTGCAGAGCGGAAATAAGGGGAAGGTTTTAAAGCTGTATGAGAATACAGCCGGGCATTTGCCCAATAATTCACAGGCCTTGTATCAGCTTCAAACTGAAATGGAGCGCGTGAAAGCTTTGTAGTTTTGTTGAACCGTATGAATAATCAAACAACGATGGAAAAAGTATTGCTGGTTAATGAAATTGTAAAAGAAAAGGGCGCCTTGCTCTTCATGCAGTTGATCCCGGAATCTGGAGAGACTATGTCCGAATTTTGTCAACGTTTATCGCAGTTGTTGAGCAGTTATGACCGACAGCTTGTAAAAGTGACTTGTTTTGGAGATTTAGCCAGTCAGCTTGCTTTCGAATTGGAGTTGACTTCGAGGTTTGGGCCGGAATTTCCACTTACCTGGATTGAAGGCGAAACCTGTTCTGATTCGTTTATGAATGGCATGCAGGTTTGGGCGTTCAAAGGTCAGCTTGAATACTTTCAGGCTAATGGCGATGCCAAGGGATGTTGTTTTGAAGATGAACAGGGAAGCTATTTGTTTATGGGCGATCTGTTGTCTGCTCCGGCTCAAAATCCGGAAGATGGGTATGCTGAGCTTTTGCTGCAGGTTAACAGCTTGCTAAATGAAAAAGGCTTTGCTTTTACCGACATTGTCCGAACGTGGTATTACCTGGACGATATTTTGAGTTGGTACGATGCGTTTAACCGGGTTCGGACACGCTTTTTTAAGCAGTATGGTGTTTTTGAAAAACTGGTTCCGGCAAGCACCGGGGTGAGTGGGAAAAACAAACGAGCTACGGCCGTGACGATGGAATTGCTGGCCTTCCGGCCGAAAGTTGAAACGGTTGACTTAAAGCAGGTACAGTCTCCTTTGCAAAATGAAGCCGGCGAATATGGCAGCTCTTTTAGCCGGGCTATTCGGATTGGAACAGAAGCTTATCAGTTGATGACTATTTCGGGAACAGCCAGCATTTTACCTTCGGGAGAAACGGCCAATATTGGTGATGTGCAAAAGCAAATTGCTCATAGCTTCGAGGTTATTGGGCAAATGGTGAAAAATGAAGGTTATTCTTTTAATGATATTACACGTGCTACAGCCTATTTGAAGGATCATAGTAGCTACGAATTACTTCAATCATTTCTGTGCGAAAATCCGGATTATCAAGTTCCGTTGGTGGTCACCCAAAATACCATTTGTCGGGATGATTTGCTTTTTGAAGTGGAAATGGACCTGGTGAAATGAGTCTGTTTTAGGGATGTGTTTGGGAGTTAGGCGGGTGGCGCATTTTGTTGGAAGTTGATTGTGTGATTTTAGTGAGCATATGTTTTATATGGATTGTATTTCGTTCTTATCTTAAAATTAACGTGTTAGGTGTTTGTGTCGTGTTTGTGGGTTCTGTGTTTGTTGAGCGTAGAGGTTTGATGGTCAATAGAAAGACTGATGAACGAAATTTCGACAGTTCTGGAGCAGTGTAAATTGCCAATGAAATCAAGTCTTGCAGCATCTTTTGACACTTGTCAGGACTCTTTCAGACATAAAATTCTTTACCTTTTGTAATCCAAATGGACTTCATCTTTGTTGTGTATCAACTTTAATGTGTTGATTTTTATTTATAGTAGATCTTGTACAGGTAATGTTAATTCTACAGACTTTTTGATAAGTAATAAACTACTTGATGTCGGGAGAAGAATTTTATTTGGTATCATTGGAAGGTGGAATTAACATTAAGGAAAAAGTAAAATTGAGGGATTTGGCCGTGACTAAAGAAAACTTAGATCTGAATGCAAAGAAAACGATCGTCATTGTAGAAGATAATGACTTGCTTAGTAAAGTTCTGGAATACCGCATGCAAAAAGATGGCTACCATGTCGAAACTTTCACTAATGGGGAAGAGGCCATCGACTTTCTAACTACCAATTCCTTTGATTTGTTGATTACGGATTTGTATATGCCGTTTATGAATGGAAGTGAATTGATTCAGCATGTTCGGAATAAAATATCCACAGAAGTTCCAATTATGGCTATCTCGGCGACGCATGAAGAAGATGTGATCGCGAATATTTTCAATATTGGAGCCAATGATTTTATTGTGAAACCATTTCGGGCAGGTGAGTTGAGTGTACGCATTAAGCGACTGGTTGGGTAATTGTGATTTCGTTTTTTTAGGGACAAGATGAAAAAATAGGAAACAACTTTAATTATTCCAATGAGTCAGTTGAAACGTGTTTTTTTGAGTGTGAGAATCTTAATTCTTGTTCTTTTTATTGGTTTGTCTGGCGGAAAGGCACAGGGTGCGCAAATGCCTGCCGAATTTGTCGCAACAGCCCTTACTGCTTATGGGGACATTTTCCCGGGACAGGAACAGACGAATGCAATCTGTTTGTTGGAAGCGGTGGGGCAGAAGTTCGTAAAACTGGTAGTGCAAGCGGAACCAGCTGAATTGGCAGAGGCTGAGTCTGAAAATAACCTGATCGAATTGCTGTGGGCTCCGGTTGACTACTTTCTTGCCTTTATCGATAAGATATCTTTGGGCTATGGACTGCTTTATTATTTGGCTCTTTTAGCCTGCTTTTTCCTGTTTAATATTGCTTCGGTTGTGATGGTTACGGTTGTTTCAAACTGGTTTTTCAACCGGAAAGAAGCTTATTACAAGAGTAAGCGCAAGGAAATTATTGAAATCGTTTCGCCCTATTTTTACGATGTGCTGGACCCGGAGGAAGAAGCTGAGCTGGTTGAAAAACTGGAGAAATACAAGCGGTTGAAGGATAAGCAGATTGTGATTGATGTGCTGATTGAAGGCAAACGCAATTTTATTGGCGAAAGCTCAGGCAAGATCAAGGAACTTTATGAAATTCTGGATTTGCATAAAGTTTCGTTGCGCAAGGTTCGGATGGGAAACTGGTACCGGCGCTCCATTGGCTTAAGGGAACTGGCTTTCCTAGGGCGGAAAGGATTTAAAAATGAAATCAAAAAATACATCAATGATGATCACCAGTATGTTCGTACGGAGGCTGTTCTTTCCTACATGCTGTTGGACGAAAAAAATCCCTTTGGTTTCCTGAGGGAGTTGAAATATTCTTTCGTACGTTGGGATTCTCTGAGTATTTATTATACCATGTATTTTAATGGCATTGAGCCTCCTCCCATGGTCGACATGTTGAAACACCCTGACCCTCAGGTGCGGTTGTTTTTACTGCGAATGATTTCCAATTATAACCAGCTGGATGCCGTGAAGGAAGTGACTAAATACTTGCTGGATGATGACCCTGAAATTCGGCAGGAGGCTGTTATTACGCTCCGTTCGCTGGAGTATTACCGCATAAAAGCATTGATGAAAAAACGGTATGCCGACGAAATAGAGCCGGTACGGATGGAGATTCTTCGATCAATGAAACATTTTATTGAAGATCATGATATTACCTTTCTGGAGGAGCGCGTGCGTAAAGGCTCTTTTGGTGAAGTGTTTGAAGCCGTGCGCATTCTTTACCGATTTTCGGGTTATGGCGAACAAAGACTGTGGGTGCTTAATCAGGAGTTGCAGGGAAAAATTGAGGTTTTTATCAAGCATGTCGTCGAACCACGAAATAAACATGTAGCATGAGCGAATTAATACTGGTCATATTTGAGTATATCTTTCTTTCGTACGCCATTTTGATTGTCATTCATTACCTGGTTTTAGCCATCATTGCTTTGTTCGAGTTACGCAAAGTGGTGCGCGAGAATAAGCTGGCTCAGTATAAATCCTTGATGGTATCCGAACGGGTACCCTTGGTGTCTATTGTAGCTCCTGCTTTCAATGAAGAAAAGACAATTGTAGAGAACATTAATGGGTTGTTGCATTTGCGGTATTCCAAGTACGAAATCATTGTGGTCAATGATGGTAGTACTGATGAAACATTGCAAACAGCGATTGATGCCTTTGATTTGGTGAAGGTTGATTTTGCCTTGGATTCAGTGCTTGACTATAAACCCATCCGAGGAATTTACCGTTCCAACCAGGAAACCTATGCCAACCTGATCATTGTAGATAAGGAGAATGGCGGGAAGTCGGACGCCCTGAATGCAGGAATCAGCATTGCCAAAGGGCAATATTTTATGACCATTGATGTGGATACAATTATTGATCCTTACGTGATTCAATACCTGATCAAACCCTTTTTCGAATATACCGATACGAAGGTCATTGCAACCGGAGGAACTATTCGGGTAGCCAATTCGTGTGAATTCCGAAAAGGGCATTTGCTGAACGTCAATATTCCCGAGAATTTCCTCGCACGTTTTCAGGTGTTGGAGTATAACCGGGCCTTTTTGCTTTCGCGCCTTGCGTGGAAAAAACTGAATGGCATGGTGCTTATTTCGGGAGCTTTGGGAATGTTTGACCGGGACTTGGTGTTGAAATGTGGCGGATACAGTACCGAAACGGTGGGTGAAGATATGGAGCTGATTATTCGGATGCGGAGATACATGTATGACCGGGACGAAAAGCACAAGGTTATTTTGGTGCCACACCCGATGAGCTGGACTGAAGTTCCGGAAGATTGGCGGATTTTTGGACGGCAGCGTTCCCGGTGGACCCGTGGCTTGATTGATTGCCTGATTACCCACCGGCGAATGTGGTTTAATCCTCGCTACAAGGTTGTTGGCCTCTTCAGTATGCCTACGGTCATTTTGTATGAATGGTTCGCTCCGGTAATTCAAATATTGGGCATCTTTTATTTCACCTACCTGGTAATTATTGACCATGTTAACTGGCCTTTCTTTTTGGTGCTTTTATTGTTCGTTTACCTCTTCGGAATTGCCTTTTCAACCTGGGCCCTTTTGTGTGACCACTTTGCCTACCACCAATATAAAAGCACGAAGCATATTGTTCGGCTATTGATTATAGCCTGGATTGAGGCGTTTACCTTTAACCTGATCAATAGCTTCTTTTCCTTAAAAGGGAACTTTGAATATTTCTTTAAGAAGAACAGAAGTGACTGGGGGAAAATGTCGCGAACCGGCTTTGTGACCATTAAAAAGCCTTAGCCCTTTTGGTAAGGCAAAAGTAAGCAGGGAGTGTTAAGAATCAAGATTGAAAACTAAGCAAGAAGAAGGATGAAATTAAAAGGACGAAGAACCAACTTTATTAGCGATGCCGTAAGTCAGTTTGGGGGGTACCTTGTTGTCTTACTGGGCTTGATGTTTCTGCTGCGGGTTTTTGAATTTCTCAGCGGCCCGGCTGGTCAGGCATTGGCGAGCGGCGAGACCTGGCGTTATTATTTCAGTGCCCTTTATTTCGACCTGGTATATGTACTTTTTATAAGCCCCATTTTATTTGTCGTGTTTTTGCTGTGTTATTGGAGGTCTACGAAGCTTGCCAAAACAGCCGCTGTTGTGCTGTTCAGTTTGGTTGTTTTGGGGCATGGACTGCTGGTTCAGTATTTTTCCACGGCGTTAAATTTGCTTGGCGCTGATTTGTTTCACTATTCCGCAGAGGAAATAAGCCAAACGGCCGGAGCAGCCCTAACGGGATCGATGGTGTTGGGTGTGGTGTTCGGATTGCTGGTTGTGGTGCTGTTGTTTGTCTTTATTCCTCAGTATTTGAAGCTTCACAGGAAGCTGGCGACAGCTCTTCTTACTTTAAGTGTGCTTTGTTTCCTTTTCATCGGCATAGCGCCAGCTTCTCCTAAGGCTGATTTTGGATCGGAGTACCTGAATAACGCTGTTGAAAACAAGTCGGCCTTCTTTTATAACGAGGCGTACTATTACCTCTCCGGTCAGGAGCGGAATGAAAACCTACCGTTGTTTGCTGATTTCTATCTGGGATACGATGGAAAGTCGAATAGCAAGGGAATGGCAACGTTTGTTTATCCGGATGTTGAGAATTATCCCTTTTTGCGCGAAGATAATAGTGTTGAGTTGTTTTCTTCGTTTCTCCGGAAAGAGGAAACGCCACCAAATGTTGTGGTGATTGTGATTGAAGGGCTTGGGCGTGCGTTTAGCAACGAGAATGCCTACATGGGGAGCTTTACGCCTTTTCTCGACTCCCTGTCCAACCATAGTTTGTATTGGGAAAACTGTTTGAGTACCAGTGGACGTACTTTTTCGGTTCTGCCTTCATTGTTGGCTTCCTTGCCTTTTGGCGAGCATGGTTTTGCCGAAATGGGAAAGGCTATGCCCCCGCATCAAAGTTTGATCAGCTTGTTGCGGCATAATGGTTATGACTCACGGTTTCTATATGCCGGTGATGCTCAGTTTGATCAGATGAACGTATTTATACAGAAGCAAGGATGTGACGAGCTAATTGATAAAACCAACTTTGGCAGCGGCTACAAACTGTTGCCTGAGAATGCCTCCGGCTTTTCATGGGGCTATGGCGATTTTGAGTTGTACCGGCGTTTCTTCCATGCCTTGGATAATTCATCCGGTTCAAAGCCTGAGGTGAATGTTTTGCTGACAGTTGCCACGCACAGTCCCTTTCAGGTGAATAATCAGGAGCGTTATAAAGAGCAATTCAACCAGTTGCTTCCAACTCTTGGGTTGGATGAGCAAATGGAGGCGGTCTGTCGGAACTACCAGCAACAGCTGGAAACGGTTTTGTATATGGATGATGCTTTACGGAATTTCTTTGAAGCCTATCGTCAGCGCGATGAGTTCGAAAATACCTTGTTTGTGATCACGGGTGACCACCGGATGCCGGATATCCCGATGTCCACAAAAATTGACCGTTATCATGTTCCGTTGATTGTGTATTCTCCCTTGATTGAGCGGCCTACTAAGTTTTCATCGGTCGTGTCGCACTTCGACTTTACTCCCAGTATGATGGCTTATTTTAAAGAGGAATTTGATTTCCAAATCCCCGAACTTACTTGTTGGGTGGGAGCAGGGCTGGATTCAACCAGCCGCTTTTCGAATCGGGATACCTATCCGTTGATGCAAACAAAAATGACCATCAGTGATCTGGTGTCCGGTGAACACTTTTTAAATGACGGGAAGCTTTACCGGATTGAGGCTGATATGGCTTTAGTTGAGGAGGATGATCCGGAACTGGTTGATCGCTTGAGGTTGGATTTGTTGAGGTTTAAAAATAAAAATTCACAGTTTGTAAAAGATCAAAAGCTGTACCCGGATTCCATTATCGCCAGGTACTAACTGATGGGAATCCATTGTATGACACAGTAATAAATGTTTATAGAATGACTAGAATAATTACGATAACCATTACGCTTTTTGTATTGGTCTTGCAAGGGGCCAGTCTAAAAGTTTATGCTCAGGATTATACTTCCGATGAATTGTTTCAGATGGCTCGAAAAGCTGCCTTTGATGACGATGATTATCCCAAGGCCATTAGTCTCTCGAAGCAGGCCCTTGAAATGAGCCCGGATTACAGTGATATTCGTATTTTTTTAGGACGAATTTATACCTGGACGGACCGGGTGGAAGAAGCTCGTGAGGCTTTTCAATATGTACTGGAACGTTACCCGGGGCATGAGGATGCGTCGATGGCCATTACCGACCTTGAGTATTGGAATGATAACAATCAGAAGGCGCTGGAGTATTGCAATAATGGTTTGGCAGAGCATCCCGAATCCGAAGAATTGTTGCTGAAAAAGGCCAAAATTCTGAATAATATGAAGCGCTTTGATGAAGCTTATCAGGTGGCCGAAGGGCTTACCGAGCGACATCCGGATAACCAGGATGCCCGGTCGCTGCTGCGGACGATCCGCTATGACTCGGCTGTTAATAAGGTCAGTGTTTCACACGACTTTAGTTGGTTTAATCAGGAGTATCCCAACCACCTGCACGAAAGCCCCTGGCATATTGTGGGGGTGGACTACAGTCGCTACACCAAAATAGGTTCGGTTATCGGTCGGGTGAATTGGGGTGACCGGTTTGGAAATTCAGCCTTTCAATATGAAATGGACGCCTATCCGTACCTGGCTAAAGGTGTTAATGCTTATATGAATGTTGGCTTTTCCGATCGTTCTGCAGTTTTCCCTCGCTTCCGGGCAGGCTTGTCTTTGTATTTTAGCCTTCCTAAAAGTTTTGAGGCTGAAGCCGGAGCCCGGTTCCTTCATTTTAGTGGCAATACCTGGATTTATGTGGCTAGTGCATCGAAGTATTACAAAAGTTTTTGGTTTAACCTGAAAACCTATCTTGTGCCGGGAAGCCAGGATATTTCGCACTCTTATACCATGACCACACGCTACTATCTCGGTGGTGCTGATGATTACTTTAAGTTTAGCTTTGGTTATGGTTTGTCGCCTGATGAGGCGTTTTCGGAACAAAATTACCTGAGTGATTACCGCTTAAAATCGGCACATGTTGGGCTTGGGCTTCGGAAAAGTATCAAGCGGTTTAATGTTATTGGGCTTTCGGCCTCTTTTATTCGTCAGGAATATGAAAAGGATCAGAAAGGAAATCAACTGAATACTTCGGTTACTTACATTCGCAAATTCTAGGAATATGACCTTTACGTTTATCAAACAGATAAAAAAACGAGTCTTTTTTTTGGCTTTAATTGGTGTGGTTGTTTTGCTGCCCATCGTCATGCTTTTGATCATGAAGATGGCGTGGAAGATGACTCCCGGTTTTTCGCTTAATGTGGCGTATGTTGATAAAACCGATGATTCTGAAGAACGTCAGGCCCATCAGGCTTTTTATTGGGTGCTTCACAATCAGCAAATCAAAAAAGCTGATGGCGAACTGTATGATAAAACGACGGATTATTATGGGGTGTTTCCCGATGCGAATGGCGGGCACCGGTTTAACGATTTTGATCAGTTTACAGCGGAAGAGCTGGATGCTTTAAGCCACGAGCTGGATGTGTTGATGTTTGCCGACACTTATGGGGTTTATGCGGATCAGCCGGAAACGGGAGGAGTTGGTCGCTTGTATGGAGGCTTAAGTTCGAATGATGTCGCCTTGTTTCGGAATATGAAACAGGCCGGGAAAACGGTTATTGCTGAGTTTAATGTTCTTCAGGCTCCGACCTCAAGGGTTAATCGGCGAAAATTTCAGGAAGAAGCAGGTATTCAATGGACAGGATGGTCCGGAAAATATTTTGCTTCCCTGGATCGGGACAGTGAGTTGCTTCCGGGCTGGGCGATTGCTTCCTATAAGCAGAATTACGAAAAAGACTGGAACTTCCGTGGAGCCGGAATTATTCTTGTTCATGAAGATGGCCGCATTGTTGTTTTATCGGAGCAAGATGATTTGGAAACAGCCAAACCTCAAATTAAAACCTTTGCTTATGGCATCAATCAATTGGAGTTGCCCCGTTTGCAGGAGTTTCCTTATTGGTTCGATGTGATGGAGTACGATGATTCGATGAACCATGCCATATCAGCCTATCAACTTGAGCTTACGGAGCAGGGGAAAATGCAATTGTCTCAGGCGGGGATTCCTGATCGTTTTCCCGCGGTTCTGATGCAGCAGGAGCAGGATTTCTCCTTTTATTATTTGTGTGGTGATTTTAGCAGTGAGCCCGTGTCTATGTCCACCAGCCGCTTTAAGGGCGTTCATCATTTCGGTTCAATACTCAAAGGAAGGAAAGGAATTTTTGGGGAGAATGAGTTTTTTTACCGCTTTTACCTGCCGTTTATGCGCAATGTTTTGAAGCAACACAATCAGGTAGAATCCTGAAAGGATACTTGTTTGGTTGTTCTGTAATGGAGAAGGCGAAGGGTGGATTGGCCCGTTGCTTTGACTAAATGAATAATTATGAGATTGCTTTTCTTCCTAATTCTTTTTTCATTTTCAGGCCTTGGTTTTGCTCAAAAAGAGCCGAGTCCGGTTGAGTTTTCGGACTGTAATTTTACAGCAGTGGCTCATCGGGGGTATTCTGAGTTTTATCCTGAAAATACGTTGTTGGCTATTGAGGAAGCCTTTAAGCGGGGCATCAAATACTGCGAAGTTGATGTGGCCATTTCCAGCGATGATGTTTATGTGCTGCATCACGATCCTTACACCATTAGGCGGACAACAAGTGGACGTGGAGTGGTTGATGAAAACTCGTGGGTGCAGCTTTCTGACTTGGATGCAGGAGGCTGGAAAACAGACTTTTTTAAAGGCGAGCGTGTACTATCGCTGGTTGAGGCTTTGCAAGTTGCCCAGCAATATGATGCCTGCCTTTATTTGGATGTCAAAGACTTTAATTCGGGGCTTCTGGCTCGTGCATTGGATGAAGCCGGTGTAGATGCTGAGCGGATGATGCCTGCTATAACCCGGCTCGAATCAGCCATTCGCTTCAATCAGGATTGTCCGGATTCGCCTTGGGTGTGGTTTGGTGCTGATCCTGAAGATCCCAATGATAAAAGTTGGTTCGAGGAGCGTGTGGATTTGGGATGCCGGGTATTTGAATTGTCGGATGATGATTTGCTGGAAGATTTGGACTGGACCTCGGCCTTTATTAGTCAGGCCCATGCCAGCGGTGCTCAGGTTTGGGCGTACACGGTCAACAACGAACACCTGATAAAGGAACTTGCTGACCTGGGTGTGGATGGAGTAGAAACAGACCGGCCTTATGTCGCGCAGCTTTTTGTGTGTGGTTTCGAGCCAGCATCAACCTATCCGAAGCAGGAAACCAACGGAAACTGGGATTTTAAGAAGAGAAATTTTGAGAATACGGGAGTGGGCTCCCGCTTGAAAAATTTGACCAGTGATGAAACGTTGTTGCAGCCTGTGGAGTTTGCTTTGACCAGTGAGTTTGGGATTGCTCCGGTGGGAGGGAAGGAGACGGTGGTGGCTAAAATCCCGGCTTATAATCCGGCAAATGGGTTGTTTGCATACGATAATTTTATGATGGAAGACTCCGGGGCTGTCGATTACAGCTTTACGGTGCTTATGGATATTTATATCGATCGGAAAGACAGTGGTGAGTTTATTAGTTTGATTCAGACGAGTCCTGATAATTTGAATGATGCCGACTTTTTTATCGCACCCGATGCAAGCATGGGAACTTATGGCGAGTATCATGGTGAGTTTACGTTTGATGAGTGGCACCGGGTAGCTTTTGTGCATGATGGCAGTTGGTTGCGGATATACCTGGATGGAAAACACCTTGGAGATGTGCAGGTTGAAAGTTCTCGCTGGGCTTTGTTTAATAATATGGCTTATCACGGCAAGCATGGTTTGCTGTTTTTCGCCGACAACGATTCGGAAACAGCTGAAATATACGTTAATGCCCTTCAGCTTCGGAATTATACCATGGAACCGGCTGATATTGCACTACTGGGAGGTGCTGATCCCATGGGGATTCCTATCAACAACAAAAAAGTGTTTTCCACTGGGATCGAAGATTTGGCGCTGGAACTGATCGATTGGGAGCAGCAAACAGTTTTTATCAAACAATCGCCTGGCCTTAAAGCATCAGCAATTCCTTACGATCTAGAGCTTAGTTATGGAACAACAACTGATATTCCTGCAAGTGGGGTGTTTGATTTTCGCGATGGCGAACTCCGTTTTCAGGTTACTGCTGCTGATGGTTCTTCAACCAACTGGACCATTCACCGCTTGCTTTCTGTAGGAAGAGATGACTTAGACGAAATGCCCGAAGTGCTGGTGTATCCGAATCCGTTTGTTCATACCTTGAAGGTGACTGTCGATCGTGAAGCGCATTTTGAACTTGTCAATGTTATGGGGCAGGTTTTGTTTCAAGCGCGTTTGGTGGAAGGTGAAAATCAGTTGGATGTGGGGGCGCTTCCCGTGGGAACCTATCTTTATAAGCTTCGACACAAGGAGGGCTATTCGGAGAATGGCGTTCTTCTGAAATCAAATTGATACATAAATGAAGACAATAGGCTTACTTTTTTATCTGCTATTTTTAGGTGTTTTTGCAATGGCTCAGTCCAATGCCGAGGGGGGGGCATCCAATGTCGGTGGAAGCATGGCAGCGAAAACGCAGGAAAAGGACAGTTTGGCTGTCTTTCAGTCCGGAAGTTATTCCTTGTCGCAACTCCAAATTGAAGGAGAGGAAACGCAGGTGTTTGATTTGAAGCGTGATCGGGGCTACTATTCTATTCTTCAGATCAACTCACCCGACAAAACACCTTTTGAATCTACGCTAACACTGATGAATGAATCCGACTCGCTGGGGATTGATTTTTTGGATTTGTACAATCAGAATTATGCTTCGGAGAAGCAGTTTGGCATTCGCCTGCAAAAACGGGGTAAGGGGGTTTTTAAGCCTTTTGTAATTGACTTTTCGGACGGCCGGAAGAAAACCAAAGTTTTTGAGGCAACCAGCAATCAGCTGAGTACCTTTTATGGCAAGCTGGCTGTGAAAGGTAACTTTCTTTCAGTGCAGGGAAAAGGAAGTGGCTATTCTTTTTCGGCGTTGGAACTAAAGAGTGATGAGGCTGTGCCTAAACTTTGGCAGATCTCGCATAAGCAGGATGTGCCGCATGCCTTGTCTTTTTCCTACTACGATGGAAGTCGGTGGCAATTTCCCTTGATGATTTCGGACAAGGGAAATACCGTGATAGGGGCAATTGATGATTTGGATAATGCGCGCTTTCAGGTGAGGGGAAACTCTTATTTTGAGGGTGAGATGACGCTTGAAAAGGCCGATCTTTCGCTATTGGGCGATGACAGCAGGATTGTGTTTAAAACGGATCGAGGAGTGCGGGGGCAAATTCGAAACTCGGAGAATGAGCGGTTTGTAGCCTTGGAAAATACCGCGGCAGGCTCGGCGCTTCGGCTCGATGATTCGGGGCAGGTAATTCTCTCGGGACACAGGGCTTTGCAGTTGGATTCGAAGCAGCAGTTGAATTTTATCCGTTTCCAAGGGGAAAATTTGGCTCATGGCTTTGTCGGCTTTGATTCGAAAAACGAAAACTTGCTATTCGGAATCAATACATCGCAAAACGAAAAAACGAAAGTGATTTCGATACTTGTTGCCGGCAAGACGGGCGATGTCTTTATTGGTGCTGATCACTCGCACAAAGCAATGCGTGCGGAAAGAAAGCTGCATGCGAAGGATGTGTTGGTTGATTCGACCTTGCTTTTCGAGGGGAAGTCAGCCAGAGAAGTAAAAGAGCTTAAAAAAGCACTTACCGTTGGTGAAAACGAAGCGAGCCTGGTGGAGGTGAATCGCCTGTTGCTCGATAAAATTGAAGAACTTACCCGACAATTAAACGCGATGGAACAACGAATTCAAGAGTTGGAAAGAGAGTAATGAGTACACTCTTTGGTGATTAGCTCGGTAATGACCTTGGGGCTCTTCTTTGGCGTTGTTCTTTCAATATGCTGTTTTCCTTTTGGTTTCTTCTTGCTTGAATAGCGATTATACGATAATCAATTCAATACCCATTTCCTCAATGGTGCTAGCCGTATGCTGAGGGATTCCTGCATCGGTAATGATTACATCAACTTGGTCGAGGTTGCAAATTTTGCCAAAGCCTCTTTTCCCAAATTTAGAAGAATCAGTAAGAATGATTGTCCGTAATGCGGCTTTCATCATTTTTTTATTGAGGATAGCTTCTTCTATGTTTGAATTGGTAATCCCGTTTTCAAAGTCAATGCCGTCCACGCCCAGGAAGAGTTTGGAGCAGGTCAGGTCATCAAAGAGCTTGGCGGCAAAATCGCCTACGGCAGAAAAAGAGTTTTTTCGCACAATTCCCCCCAGTTGAATTAGTTCAATGTTTGGTTTTTCATTCAGAAGGATGGAGGTTTTCAATGAGGCACTGATTACAGTCAGGTTTTCCTGCGGGTTTAGCTCCTGCGCAAAGGTGTGGGCCGTTGAGCCGGACGCAATAATAATCGAATCGTTCTCCTCGATGAGTTTACAGGCAGCCATGGCAATTTTCTTTTTCTCGGAAGTTCGCATCTTTTCTTTCTCCTGAAGATTGATATCAACCGTGTGCGGATTTACCGGGCTTGCACTTCCGTGAGTACGATAAAGCAGTTTTTTTTCTTCCAGGTATTTTAGGTCTTTTCGTATAGTGACCGGTGTAACATCCAGTTCACGGGCAATATCCGAGACTTTGATGAAGCCGTTTTTGTTGAGCATGTCCAGGATGTACTTGTGTCTTTCAGCGATACTTAGCATGGCGTTTATGTATTATCGTTTATGCAAATATAGGCTTTTAAATGGTGTTTTTAGGTTTTGCGCAGTATTGCATTGTTTCTTATCGTTGTTTTTTGTGTTTGTTTTTGCTTTTTTAGCGAAAAATGAAAAGAAAATAGTTGTTGATATTTTCTTTTTATGTATGTTTGTTTCGAGTTAAACTAATAAAGGAAAGGAAAAGAAACATTTGAGGTTGGTGTTTTTCGCTTTTGAATGTTTTTAGATAAAATAGAGCAACCTATGAAAAGAGAAGATCTCGCCGCGGCAATCAGTTCCGGTAGTTATGAGTGTGACATTTTGGTAATCGGTGGGGGAGCCACCGGTTTGGGCGTGGCAGTTGATGCAGCATCGCGCGGGTATCGTGTGGTTTTGTTGGAGCAGGATGATTTTTCGAAAGGCACGTCGAGCAGGAGTACCAAACTGGTTCACGGAGGAGTTCGTTACCTGGCTCAGGGAGATGTTAAGCTGGTGATTGATGCCTTGCGGGAGCGGGGGCGTATGCGTCGTAACGCACCGCATCTGGTTCGGGACATGCGTTTTATTATTGGCAACTACAAATGGTGGGAGCAGTCGTTTTATACCATTGGTCTGACCTGCTATGATTTGTTGGCCGGTAAGTTGGGGCTGGGACGTTCACTGCCGCTTTCAAGTTCGCGCATAGGGAAAGAGATTCCCGGTCTAAAGCGGGAAGGACTGATGGGAGGAGTTGTTTATCATGATGGGCAGTTTGATGATTCGAGAATGGCCATAACACTGGCGCAAACAGCTTTTGATTACGGTGGCGCTTGTTTGAATTATGTGCGTGTAGATGGCTTGGAGAAAGATAACAGTGGTCGGGTTTGTGGAGTGCGTGCCGTGGACTTGCTGAATGGTCGTAACTTCACAGTTCGCAGTCGGGTGGTGGTCAATGCCACTGGTGTTTTTATTGATGATGTGATGGGAATGGACTGCCACCAATCCAATAAGAAAGTACGGCCAAGTCAGGGCGTTCACCTGGTTGTTGATCGGAAATTTTTAGGTGGTGATTCTGCCCTGATGATCCCTAAAACCCGCGATGGGCGGGTGCTTTTTGGAGTTCCATGGCACGACAAGGTCGTTTTGGGAACAACAGATACGCCTTTGAATCAGGCTGCGCTTGAACCGTGTGCATTGGAAGAAGAAGTTGATTTTATTTTGGATCAGGCTGGTCAGTATCTTTCGAAACAGCCAACACGGTCCGATGTGCTTTCGGTTTTTGCCGGTCTGCGTCCGTTAGCTGCTCCAACCAATGGGGATGATCAGAAAACGAAAGAAATTTCACGTAGTCATAAAATTTATCAGGCAGATTCAGGATTGTTGACCATAACGGGTGGGAAATGGACGACCTACCGGGAAATGGCTGAAGAGGTTGTTGACCGGGCCATTGGTATTGGCGATTTGCCGGCTCGTAGCTGTGTTACGGCTGATATGAAACTGCATGGTTATGCTGTTCAGGAGCCGGAGAGTGGTTGGGATTACGTTTACGGCAGCGACCGGGAGAAACTTCGTTTACTGGAACAGGCTGATGCCACGAACAAGGAACTGTTGCATCCGGACTACACGTTTAGGGTGTCTCATGTACTGTGGGCTGTGCGTGAAGAAATGGCTCAAACTGTGGAAGATGTATTAGCTCGTCGGGTGCGTGCTTTGTTTTTGGATGCACGTGCTGCCATAGAGATGGCTCCGCGCGTGGCTGCAATTTTGGCTTCGGAACTGGGCAAAAGTAATGAATGGGTGAACGAGCAGGTGACGACCTTTAACCGACTAGCTAAATGTTATCTGATTTAATTTGTTAAATTGGAAGTTTGTAAAAATAAATCAAAACTAAACATAACGGTATATGAAAATAATAACCAGTAAAACTTTTCTTTTTAAGCTTGCTTCAGTAGCATTCTTGTTATTATCAGGATGTTCCATGTCGGCCCAGCAGGCCAAAAGCAACTATATTGAGTTTAAATCCACGAAAGAGATTCAGGATTTCTTCCGGTACAAAGAGGATGGCTCCATCATTGTAAGTGGGCATCGTGGTGGACGGGAGAAAGGCTTTCCTGAAAACAGCATCGAAGGTTTTCAAAATGTATTGGAGCAGATGCCTGCATTTTTTGAGATTGATCCTCGCTTAACCAAGGATAGTGTGATCGTATTGATGCATGATGTAACACTGGATCGCACAACCAATGCAACAGGACGTTTGGCAGATTATACCTGGGAGGAATTGCAGGACGTTCGCTTGAAAGATAGTGAAGGTAACGTGACTTCGTGCCGGATCCCTACCCTGGAGGAGGTAATTGAGTGGAGCAGAGGGAAGACTGTCATCAACCTGGATAAAAAAGATGTTCCCTTGGAGATGATTGCAGCGCTGATTAAAAAGCATCAGGCAGAAAATCATGTGATGCTAACCGTGCATACAGGTGCGCAGGCCCGGTATTATTATGATCGTTTTCCTACGATTATGTTTTCAGCCTTCGCCAGAAATGCCAAGGAGTTTGAAGATTTAATGATCTCGGGAGTTCCGGCTGACAATATGATTGCTTATGTAGGCCGAACCATTGATGAGTCCAATGAGAAAATTGTAGCCAAACTAAGAGCTCAGGGAATTCGTTGCATGGTTTCGTATTCGCCTACCCATGATAAATTGAAAACGGAGGAGGAGCGTAAACAAGCGTATCTTGAGTCGCTTAAGGCAAACCCCGATATCGTGGAGTCTGATTTTCCAACGGAGATCTGGCCGCTGGTGAAATAGGCTTCCTTGCTTTGCAAGCCCGTAACGTCAGATCGAATGAAATACGAACTAACTACAACTAAACGATGAAAAACCAATCAAGTGCCTTTTTTAGCCATGCTGGTCTCCCCAAACATTTGTCGTGGGGATATCTTGGCGTGCTAATTTTTATGATGGGAGATGGGATTGAGCAAGGATGGTTGAGTCCTTATTTAATTGATCGGGGACTTAGCCTGGAAGCCTCAGCCGCTTTATTTACAGTATACGGAATTACAATTGCCATTTCGTCCTGGTTTTCAGGTGTGCTGGCAGAAACCTATGGCGCCCGAAAAACAATGTTTTACGGGCTGCTGCTTTACCTGTTAGGAACCGTTGGATTTGTTGGGATGGGAATGCCTGATTTGAATTATCCGGTGATGCTGGTCACCTATGCTGTTCGAGGTTTCGGCTATCCTTTGTTTGCTTACGCCTTTTTGGTGTGGATAACCTACAGCACGCCGAAAGAACAACTGGGGCGAGCCGTTGGATGGTTCTGGTTCGTCTTTACCGGTGGACTTAATGTGCTCGGGGCTTATTATTCCAGCTGGGCCATCATTGAATTTGGTCATATTTCAACTTTATGGACCAGTGTGTTCTGGGCTTTGATTGGGGCACTGTTTGCCTTGGTGTTGAATAAGTACACGAAACTGGAGCGCAAGGGGGCTGATTCAAAAATGAAAGACCTGATGAAAGGAATCACCATCATGCGCGACGAACCCAAAGTTTTGTTGGGAGGGATCGTTCGGGTGATTAATACCACCGCACAATTTGCGTTCCCGGTCTTTTTGCCTTTGTACATGGCCGAACATGGATTTAATACAACGGAATGGTTGCAGATCTGGGGGACCATTTTTACAGGTAATATTGTTTTCAACCTGATTTTCGGATTTGTTGGCGACCGCGTTGGATGGCGCAATACTGTAATCTGGTTTGGAGGTGTTGGTTGTGCTATAAGTACGCTGTTGTTTTATTATTCCCCGGTATTTGGCAATAGTAATTTCTGGATTGTCATGGCTGCCGGAACCTTGTGGGGAGCCTTGCTGGCGGGGTATGTGCCCTTGTCTGCTTTGGTGCCATCGCTGGTGAAAGAAGATAAAGGTGCCGCAATGGCTGTTTTAAACCTGGGAGCTGGACTTCCGGTGTTTGTAGGCCCATTGCTGGTTGGTGTTTTTTATCAGTTAATCGGAAGTGAGGGAGTGATTTGGCTGCTTGCCGGGCTTTATCTGCTAAGTGCCTTCCTCACCCGCTTTATTACTCTTCCGAACAATGCAAAAACAATGTAATAAAAATTAGATAGTTCAAATGAAACTGAATGTAAAAGAAGCGCTGGATTCAGCTCGGGATACGCGAGCTTTGATCATAGACGAGAAGATAATAGAACAGGTTCCTGATTTATTCAAAACCAATTTTGACGGGCGGAAAGCTGTTGTGGTATGCGATCAAACCACTTGGAAGATTGCAGGCGAAAAGGTGTTTGAATGCCTGAAGAAAAAGGGAATGACCGAAGTGGAGCCATTCGTTTATGACGAGCCAAAGCCGTATGCTGAATTCGGAAATGTAGAGAAGCTGGAAGCGTCTTTAAAAAAGCATGATGCCATTCCTGTAGCAGTTGGATCAGGCACATTGAATGACCTGACCAAACTGGCAGCAGCCCGCGCCGACAGACCGTATATGTGTGTGGCAACAGCTGCGTCTATGGATGGATACACAGCTTTTGGTGCTTCCATTACATTTCAGGGAGCTAAACAAACCTTTTCATGTCCGGCCCCTCAGGCTGTTTTGGCTGATGTTGAAATCATCAGGCAGGCTCCTTCGTTGATGACCGCTTCTGGCTATGCCGATCTTTTTGCAAAAGTAACCGCTGGTGCCGACTGGATTATTGCTGATGCGTTGGAGGAGGAACCGATTGATCCACGGGCTTGGTCAATTGTACAGGATGGACTGAAAGAGGCACTGGCCGATCCGGAAGGAGCTAAAAATGGTCAGCTAACGGCAATTACACCGTTGGTTGAAGGATTGATTTTAGGAGGTTTTGCCATGCAGTGGTCACAAACCAGCCGTCCGGCATCCGGCGCTGAGCATCAGTTCAGCCACTTGTGGAACATGGAGCATCATACCTATGAAGGGGAAACGCCATCGCACGGTTTCCAAGTCGGAATTGCCACTTTGGCTGTTACTCGTTTGTACGAAAAAATGCTTCAAACTCCATTGGATTTGTTGGATGTAGAAGCCTGTTGTAAACAATGGGATGAATGGCCGGAATGGGAGCAAAAGATAAAAGAGCAGTTTGAAAATACTGACTTTCTGGAAACAGCCTTGACGCAAACTCAGAATAAATACATCGATAAAGACGCTTTGAGCGATCAGCTGCAAAAGCTTAAAACAAACTGGCCGGTGTTAAAAGCACGTCTGACTGAACAACTGGTTCCTTCAGAAGAGGTCAAAAAAAGACTATTGGCTGTTGGTGCTCCGGTAGAGCCTGAGCAAATTGGTATTTCCCGCAAACGCATGAAAAGTTCATTCATCAGGGCATCACACATTCGGTCCCGTTTTACGATTCTGGATATTGCCATAAGAACGGGTTACCTGGATCAGTGGTTGAACGAAATATTTGAATAAAAACTATGTTAGACGATAAAGTATTTTTATCATCCTTTCCGGATGAGCAGGCTTTGTACACCCATTTGCAAAAGATCAAGCATGTTGCTCTGGACATGGATGGCACTATTTATAAAGGGAATACGCTGTTTTCCTATACCAAGCAATTTCTGGCTGATCTAAAGGCGATGGGAATTGGTTATTCATTTTTGACGAATAATCCGTCGAAAAGTACAGCTGACTATTTGGAGCATTTGCGAAAGATGGGAGTTGTGGCTACCAAGAAAGAATTGTACACCACAGCGCAAGCTACCATTACTTATTTGATGAAGCATCATCCAGAAGTGAAACGCCTGTTTATCTTAGGAACACCAAGTATGATTGAGGAGTTTGAACTGGCCGGATTTGAGTCCGTTCCAAATGATCCGAAGGAAGAGCCGGATGCTGTTGTAGTGGGTTTTGATTTAACCCTGGCATACGATCGCTTGTCGCGTGCAGCTTGGTGGGTTTCGCAGAAAAAACTGTATGTGGCAACCAACCCGGACTATGTTTGCCCGACCGATGAACCTGTGGTTTTGGTTGATTGCGGCTCCATTTGTGCAGCAATCGAAAAATCAGTTGGGCGCGAGCCTGATGTCGTCTTAGGAAAACCTCAGCCTGAAATGCTCAATGGTATTTTAGAACTACACAACCTGAAAAGTGAGGAAGTTGCTATGATTGGCGACCGGATTTATACCGATATTTTGATGGCACACCGGGCCAATAGTTTTGGAGTGCTTGTATTGTCGGGTGAAGCGACCGAAGAAGATGCCGTAAAAGCAGTCCCAAAACCCAATTTGGTGACACCAACGATTGAAACATTTGGAGAGCTGTTAAAGCTTTCGCGAAACAATAAATAGAAGTTATGAAAGGGGTTATTGGAGCTGACTTTGGATCTGATTCCTGCCGGGTTGTCTTGGTTGATGCACATTCCGGAGAAATTCAAGCAACAGCCACTCGGTTTTATCCGCGATGGATGGAAGGAAAGTACTGCAATTCGGAAGTAAATCAGTATCGCCAGCATCCTGCTGATTACCTGGATGCTTTCGAGGAGGCTGTGGTTGAGATGTTGCAAACAGCGACGCCGAGCCAGAGAGCTGCTGTTGTCGGAATTGCATTTGCCACAACAAGCTCCACCGTTTGTTTGACCAATGTTGACGGAACCCCATTGGCTTTGCTGCCTGAGTTTGGTGAAAATCCCAATGCGATGTTTGCTCTGTGGAAAGATCATACCGCTGTGCAGGAAGCCGAGGAAATTAATGATTTAGTTCGACAGTGGTCCATTGACTACAACAAATACAGTGGAGGCCGCTACTCTTCGGAGTGGGTTTGGTCAAAGGTGCTCCATTTATTGCGCAAAGATGAAAGCGTGCACAAACGGGCTTTTTCGTGGGTTGAGCATTGTGACTGGCTGCCCAATTTGCTATGCGGAATCAGTAATCCGAACGAGCGAAGATATAGTCGCTGTGCCGGAGGTCATAAAGCCATGTGGCACGAAGAGTGGGGAGGGCTTCCTTCCGAAGAATTTATGCGAAAATTGGCTCCCGACTTTTCCGAGTTTTTATTTCGCCCTTATCAGGAAACTTACACCAGCGATACTCCAATTGGAAAATTAACGGAGGAGTGGGCATTACGACTTGGACTTTCCACGGATGTAAAGGTGGCTGTTGGAGCTGTTGATTGCCATGTTGGAGCTGTTGGCGCTCAAATAAGACCCGGCGTTATGGTGAGCGTTGTGGGAACATCAACCTGTGATATTTTGGTGGCCGAGAAGGATCAAGTGGGTGCTTCGGTCGTCCCTGGAATTTGCGGTCAGGTGGATGGTTCGGTGGTGCCTGGGCTGATTGGTTTTGAAGCCGGACAGCCTGCTTTTGGCGATTTATATGCATGGTTTAAGGATCTGTTGATAGGACCTTTTGAGCAGTTATTGCCTCAGGCTGATTGGTTGGATCAGCCATTGCGGGAGCGCTTGGTGAAAGAAATGAGCGAACAAATGATTCCCTGGCTGACAGCTGAAGCTGAAAAGCTTCCTGTTGATGCTCATTCGGTTTTAGCGACAGACTGGATTAACGGGCGTCGCTCGCCAGATGCAGATGAGTCGGTGAAAGCAAGTGTGACAGGTTTACACTTGGGAAGCAATGCTCCGGCCATTTTTAAAGCCTTGGTAGAGGCTTCAACTTATGGGTTGAAAGCGATCGTTGATCGCTATGTCGAAAATGGGATGTCCGTTAATGAGGTGATTGGAGCAGGCGGAATTGCTCAAAAGTCAGCCTTTGTCATGCAGACAATGGCTGATGTACTAGGCTTGCCGGTGAAAATTACGAAAGCCAAAGAGTCGTGTGCCTTGGGTGCTGCCATGTTCGCAGCTGTCGCTTCAGGTGTGCATGCGAGCATTGAAGAGGCGCAGGAAACCATGGGACAGGGATTTTCAGAAACATATTATCCGCGGAAAGAATATGCAGCCATTCATCAGATAAGGTATCGGGAGTATTTGAAATACAAGAAATAGGAGAATAAGATGGATCAAACGGCAGGGAGTATGCAAAAAGAATTGAAAAATAAGCAAGGACAGAAGAAAATAGGAACAACAATGAACGAGATTGAAACAATGAAGAGAGCAGCGGACAATATCCGTATTTTGTCCGCTGCTATGGTTGAAAAAGCCAAGTCGGGACATCCTGGGGGTGCCATGGGAGGAGCTGATTTTATTAATGTTTTGTTTTCAGAATTTCTGATTTATGATCCTAATAATCCCGAGTGGGAAGGTCGGGATCGTTTTTTTCTTGATCCTGGCCATATGTCTCCCATGTTGTATTCGGTGTTGGCATTAACAGGAAAATATACGATGGATGAACTGGCGGCATTCCGTCAATGGGGAAGTGTTACTTCCGGTCATCCGGAGTTGGATATTGCCCGTGGAGTAGAAAATACCTCGGGTCCATTGGGACAGGGACATACTTATGCTGTAGGTGCTGCTATTGCTGCCAAGTTTTTAAAAGCTCGCTTTGGCGAGGTGATGGATCAAACCATTTATGCTTACATCTCCGATGGCGGCATACAAGAAGAAATTTCACAAGGGGCAGGCCGGATTGCCGGACATTTAGGTTTGGATAATCTGGTCATGTTCTATGATTCAAATAATGTACAGCTTTCAACTACGGTTGACACGGTTTCTACTGAAAATGTAGCGATGAAATACCGTGCCTGGGGATGGGTTGTTGTTGAAATTGATGGGCATGATGTCAAAGCGATTCGCGAAGCTTTAAAAGATGCGATGTTTGAAACCGAACGTCCAACACTGATCATTGGGAAGACGGTGATGGGGAAAGGCGCCGTTACTTCCGAACGCAAAGATTTTGGCAACCAGCTGTCAACGCACGGACAACCGTTGTCGGCTTCTGGTGCTTCATTTGATGAGACCATTCGGGGCTTGGGAGGCGATCCGGAAAATCCATTTGTCATTTTCCCTGAGGTGCAGGATTTGTATGCTCAAAGTCACATTGAATTGGAAGAAGTCGTGGCCGAACGTTACGCCAATAAGGCCAAATGGGCTCAGGAAAATCCGGAGCTTGCCGCGAAATTGGAACGTTTCTTTTCAGGTGATGTGCCGGACATGGATTGGGCGGGCATTCAGCAAAAACCAAATCAATCTACCCGTGCGGCTTCATCTGTTGTATTGAGTGCTTTTGCCCAAAATATTGAAAATATGATTTGTTCATCGGCTGATTTATCTAACTCAGATAAAACCGATGGCTTTTTGAAACAAACACATCGTTTCAGTAAAAAAGATTTTAGCGGAGCCTTTCTGGAGGCCGGAGTTTCAGAGTTAACGATGGCTTGCTTGTGCATTGGGATGGCTTTGCATGGCGGCGTTATTCCCGTGTGCGGAACTTTCTTTGTTTTCTCTGATTACATGAAACCCGCTGTGCGGATGGCTGCTTTGATGGAGCTGCCCGTTAAGTTTATCTGGACACATGATTCATTTCGGGTTGGTGAAGATGGCCCAACGCATGAGCCTGTTGAGCAGGAAATGCAGATTCGTTTGCTGGAAAAGCTGAAGAATCACCATGGAGCAAATTCCATGATGGTGCTACGCCCGGCTGATGCTGTTGAAACAACAGTAGCCTGGGAAATGGCCCTGAAAAATAATTCAACACCGACCGGCCTTTTGTTGTCGCGTCAAAATATTGTGGACTTACCGGCTAAAACGACCCTTCAGGAAGAAGCCCGTCAGGCAGAAAAGGGAGCTTACATTGTTAATGAAGATGAGAATCCGGAAGTAGTGCTGGTGGCTTCAGGTTCCGAGGTCGCAACTTTATTTGAAGGTGCTCAGCTGTTGCGTAAAGATGGAGTGAAGGTTCGGATTGTATCGGCTATTTCGGAAGGGATCTTCCGTAATCAACCCAAAGAATATCAGCAAGCAGTGATGTCGGAAGATTGCCCGGTATTCGGTTTAACAGCCGGCTTGCCAACTACGCTGGAAGGCTTGGTTGGCAACCGTGGAACCGTTTGGGGCTTAAACTCATTTGGCTACTCTGCGCCTTACCAGGTGTTGGATGAAAAATTTGGCTTTACCGGTCAAAATGTATATCAGCAAGTGAAAAAATTACTCGCCTGCGTGGAAGAGCCAGCAGTTGAAGCGCTGTCGTAATTCGCTATGTGTTCAAAAAATAACAACAACTAACCCCGATAAAACTAAAATTGAAACGATGACGAATGTATTGAGTTTTCTGAAGCCTGCTCCAGAAAAGGAGCAAACCATTACGGATAAAAGTGAGTTGAATGCCAAATACAAATATTGGCGGACACGGGTGATGTACACCACGATGATTGGCTATGTGATGTTTTATTTCGTTCGGAAAAACATTTCGATTGCGATGCCTGCAATTGAAGCCGATTTGGGAATTTCGAAGGCCGACTTAGGGCTTTTCCTGACCTTGCATGGTGTGGTTTATGGGATTTCCAAGTTTGTGAATGGCTTTTTTGGTGATCAAACCAACCCGCGCTATTTTATGGCGGTGGGCTTGTTCTTTTCTGCTTCCATGAGTTTGCTTTTTGGCTTGAGCAGTGGAGTGGTGGCTTTTGGCGCTTTTTGGTTGCTGAATGGCTGGTTCCAGGGAATGGGTTTTCCACCTTGTGCCAATAGTTTAACCAATTGGTTCTCGCCTTCGGAACGTGGTGTTAAGTTTGCCATTTGGAATACTTCACACTCCATTGGGGCAGCTTTGGTGCTGGTGCTGAACAGCTTTTTGGTGGTGTACGACTGGCGCTACTGTTTTATTGTTCCGGCGGCCCTGGCTTTTGTGGGCGTGCTTTTCCTGCTGAACCGGCATCGCGATAAACCGCAGTCTTTGGGCTTGCCTCCCGTGGAAGTGTATAAAAATGAGGATGAAGAAGTAAAAGAGGAAGGCGAGAAAAAGAAAGGCGATTTCAAGCGTTTTGTGCGCAAGCAAGTTTTTGGTAATCCAGCCATTTGGTTCCTTTGTTTGGCCAACTTTTTCCTATACACTATTCGGTATGCAATTTTGGATTGGGGCCCAACTTTCCTGACGGAAATGAAAGGCGTTGATTTGCAAAAAGCAGGCTGGTTAGTTGCTGGTTACGAGGGATTTGGGATTCTGGGAATGCTTTCAAGCGGATGGATGATGGATAAGGTGTTTAAAGGCCGCGGAGGACGTGCTGCTCTGATTTACATGTTGATCTGTTCGATAGCCGTTTTCTTCTTCTGGAAATTGCCCCACGAAAGTGCATTCTTTTATGGCACGCTACTTTGCATTGTAGGCTTCTTTATTTATGGGCCACAGGCACTGGTCGGAATCATTGCTGCAAACCTGGCAACTAAGAAAGCTGCGGCTACTGCCATTGGGCTTACGGGCTTGTTTGCCTACTTAAGTACCGTCTTGTCCGGATGGGGACTTGGCTATTTGGTAACCCACTATGGATGGGGGCTTGGCTTCCTGATTTTGGTGGCCTCCGGAATTGCAGCGACCATTTTCTTCGCTTTTACCTGGAACTCGGGTTACATCGAAGAAAAGGCCGGTTGATCTGATGTCATTACTTAAAAACTAAACAACAATGAAGCAAGGAGTTATTCGATTAGTCATCATTTTTATGGTTTTTGCCTGGGTGGAAACAGCGCAGGCGCAAGAGCGGAAGTATTCAATTTACTGGGAGCGCCGGGCTAGTTTGTTCGAAAACCTGCCATCCAGCAAAAAAGATATTATTTTCCTGGGAAACAGCATTACTGATGGAGCTGAATGGGCTGAGCTTTTTGATAATCCCCGGGTAAAAAACAGGGGGATTAGTGGCGATATTACAAGCGGAATTCTGGATCGTCTGGATCCTATTGTGAAAGGAAAACCAGCCAAGCTTTTTCTTTTGATCGGAATTAACGATGTTTCGCGTGGGATTTCGGTTGACTCCATTGTCGGCAATATTTGCCTAATCCTTGAACGAATTCAGCATGAAAGCCCCAAAACCCAAATTTATTTGCAAAGTGTACTGCCTGTGAACGATGCCTTTGACAATTTTAAAAAGCATGCTTCGCGCTGGGCGATGGTGCCCGAAATAAATTCGGAGTTGAAAAAGCTTGCCTCCGAAAAGCAGCTTACCTACATTGACCTGTTTAGTCATTTTACCGATGCTTCCGGGGCTAAATTGAATCCCGATTACACCAATGATGGGCTGCATTTGATGGGAGAAGGTTACCTGAAATGGAAAGAAGTTATTCAAAAATATGTTGATGAATAAGTTGTAGTAAATTGAGAACTGAGCTTTTCTGTTTTTGCTTTTTAGGAGCAAAGCGAGATGCTTGGTGTTGTAAATCTGTGTTGTTATAAGGTTCGTGTTGATCGTTCATGATTGGCATGAACCTTTTTTATTTTGAAGCGAAAGCAAAGGTTTTTTGGATGTTTGTTGAGAATATCAAGGAGTCAGAATTTTATTTTAGAGCAAGAATTTAGGCATGAAACCAGAGCTTGGCGTATCTTTGACTGTTCGCGAAGAACATTCAAAAAATATATTTTTGTCAAATCGAAAAAGGATTAATACGTTTAATCTAAAAAAGAAATAAACCTCATGAAACTTCTCCATACATCTGATTGGCATTTGGGTAAGCGGCTGGATGATTTTTCCAGAATGGAAGAACAGCAGGCGGTGTTGCTTGAAATTTGTGAAGTGGCCGAGCGTGAGCAGGTTGATGCGGTGCTGGTTGCTGGCGATTTGTTTGATACGTTTAATCCGCCCACCGAGGCCGTTGATGTATTTTACAAGGTGCTGAAGCGGCTGACCAACAATGGGCGCCGTCCTGTAATTGCCATTGCCGGTAACCACGATTCGCCCGATCGCATTGAAGCCCCTGACCCGCTGGCTCGCGAGTGTGGGATTATTTTTGCCGGCTATCCCAATTCGGTGGTGGCTCCGTTTGAGTTGGAGTCGGGTGTTTGGGTTTTGCAAAGCCACAAGGGGTTTCTGGAGCTCCAGCTTCCGGGAAAGGCGCTTCCCTTGCGGTTGCTGCTGACACCTTATGCCAACGAGCACCGGCTGAAAACATGCCTGGGACATGAAAACAGCGAAGAAGAATTGCGGGCCGTTTTGCAGCAAAACTGGAATGCACTGGCCGATCAGTATTGCGATGAGAAGGGAGTGAATGTATTGGTTTCCCATCTCTTTGTGGTGAAAAAAGGAGGCGAACTGCCTGAAGAGCCGGCGGATGAGAAGCCCATTTTGCATGTGGGCGGGGCGCAGGCTGTTTATACCGAAAACATTCCGAAGCAAATTCAATACACGGCTTTGGGGCACTTGCATCGCATGCACTGCGTTGATGCAGTTCCATGTCCCGTTTTTTACAGTGGAAGCCCGTTGTCGTACAGCTTTTCCGAAGCCAATCAGAAAAAGTACGTTTTGTTGGTTGAGCTGGAGCCGGGAAAAAGTGCAGCGGTTCGTGAACTTGAGCTGACCCAAGGGAAAAGACTCTTGCGAAAACGGGCCGAAGGAATGGACGATGCCTTGCAATGGTTGTCTGAAAATCAGGATTGTCTGGTGGAATTGACCATGGTGACAGAAACCTATTTAACCGCCATGGAGCGTCGCCAGCTTGGTGCGGTGCATTCGGGGATTGTGGCTATTATTCCGGAAGTGACCAATGCGGTCGAGTTGAGCGACAGTCATCATGCGAGCATTGATCTGACTCGAACGATGAATGAGTTGTTTGCAGATTATTTCAAACATGTAAAAGGGCAGGCCCCCAATGAAGAGATAAATCAGTTGTTTGCTGAAATACTGGCCGAAGAAGAATAAGTCCACCGAATAAACAGAATAGAACCCAGGCTGATTACTGCCGCCAAAACCGGAGTTTGAGTGAATCAGCAATGAAAAAAAACAGACAATGATACCAGTTCAATTGACCCTTCAAGGTTTGTACTCTTACCAGGAAAAACAAACCATCGATTTTACAAAGCTGACAGCTGCGAACTTATTTGGCATTTTTGGTTCGGTGGGGAGCGGTAAATCATCGATTCTGGAAGCCATTACTTTTGCGATTTACGGTAAAACTGACCGGCTCAACCTGTCGGGGGATAACCGGAACTACAACATGATGAACCTGAAGTCGGATGAATTGCTCATCGATTTTGTTTTTGAAACCGGTAAAGCGCAAACGGCCTACCGGGCTGTGGTTAAGGGGCGTCGAAACAGCAAAAACTTTGAGGATGTAAAGAAGCTGGACCGACTGGCCTATGAGCAAAAGGGGAAGGAATGGGTGTCCATAGAACCATCTGTTTTGGAACGTGCGGTTGGTTTGAGTTACGATAACTTTAAACGAACCATCATTATTCCACAGGGGCGGTTTCAGGAGTTTTTGCAGCTGGGAAACAAGGACCGCACCCAGATGATGAAAGAGCTGTTCAGTCTTGAACGGTTTGAGCTTTACTATAAGGTAACTGCACTTGAATCGAAAAACAATGCCCGGAAACAGCATCTGGAAGGACAATTACAGCAATTAGGAGCTATTGATCCGGAGCAGGTGAAGCAATATGAGCAACAACTGGAGCAGCTAAAAAAAGAGATGGCCGTTCGGGTTGCGAGCTTGAGCAAACTTCAGAAAGAAGAGGCGGGCTGGAAGCAGCTGCAGGAAATTACCCGGAAGATGGCAGCAACGGAAACCGTTTTGAAGCAATTGCAAGCACAAGAGCCGGAATTTCAGAAGCTGGAGAAGCGCATCGCCAACTACGAACAATGTGTTGTGCAGTTCAGGCATTTATTGGAGTCGCTGCAGCAGAGCACCCAGCGCATAGCGCAAAAGACTGTTCAGATTAAACAGGATGCTGAAAAACTGAAGCAGGAAGAAGCTGCCATTGAAAAGCTGGAAAAGGCCTTGGCTGAATTGAAACCTCGCTACGAAAAACGGGATGAGTTAAAGCAGCAAGCCAATGAATTGGGCTATTTGTTGAAAATCAAAATGCTGGAGAAAACAATTGAGGCCGAACAGGCACGCTATGAAAAGGGCGTAACGATTGGCAAGCAAACCATCGAGCAAATTGAACAACTTAAAATTAACCGGGAAAAGCTGGAAGCTGCCATTAAAAACGGAAAGACGAAACTGCCGGACCTGACTGCTTTGGCTCATGCGAAAGCCTGGCATACGGAACAGCAAAGTATGGCGCGACAACAGTTGGAACTTGAAAAGGAAATGCGCAGGTATCAGGAGGAGGAGAAGAGTATTCAGCTGAAGTTTCAGACTTGTTATCAGCAACCCGTATTTGCTGACTTGCCCGAGCAGGCCGATCAGGTGGAAGCCGTGAAATACCTTCGTGAGAAAATTGAGGCGATCAAAAAGCAGCTTCAAACGCTTGAAAAGACAGCCGGAGATTTGCGACTGAAAGCACAACTCAAGGCTTTTGCTGACGGATTGCAGGAAGGAACTCCGTGTCCGCTTTGTGGTTCGGCTCATCATCCGGAAATTTACAATGCGGAAAGTTCGCATGAGCATCAACAACAGCTGGAAAAAGAAAAACGGGAGCAAGAACATAGGATTGAACAGATTAACGATCAGATTACGCATTTGAATGAATTGGATAGTCAGCTGAAATTCAATCAGCGGCAGGGGAAGGAGTGGCTTGCAAAAAAGGAAGATATTCAAGCGAAAATCAAGGAACATCAGGCTTTGTTTCGGTGGGAAAAGTATAAAACTGCGGAGGATGTGGAAAAAGCTTTCGGAGAGTCAGAGCAAATTCAGCATATCATCAAAAAGCAGGAGGAAGAACTGGAACAGTTGGTCAAAAAGCTTGAAAAAATGAGCCATGATAAGGAGCGTTTTCAGGCTGAACTTGAAAAGATAAAAAGGGCTCTGGCTGTTGCTGAGGCTGAATTAAAAACCTATCAAGGGCAATTGCAACTAGTCGATTCGCAGGCTTATGTGCTGAAAACTTCTGATGAGATCAGTAAGGAGCAGCAGGAATTACTGCAAAAGCACGCACAACTGCAGAAGCAATTTGAAACGTATTCCAATGCTCTGACCGAGGGACGAAAACTGAAGGATACCTTAGCTGGAGCGCTCACAGCCAATCGGAAGGTGCTTGGACAAGAGCAGGAAATCAATCAGCAGTTAAATGCACAGCTTCAGGCTCAGCTGGAGCAATCTGATTTTCAGGCTTTGGATGACGTCAGGCAGATTTTGGCCCAGCCGATGGATTTGGAAACGGAGAAACAAAAGCTGCTTGACTTTAAAGAGAAGCGAACGTTGACGAAAAGCTTGCTGACACAGCTGGAAAAGGAGCTGGGAGAGCGTCGGTATGATGCGGAAGTTCACCAAAAATTGCTGGACGAAATCAAAAGTGCAGGACAGTGGATCGATCAGAAGAATCAGGAGTTGGGAAAGGTATCGGAGTTGTTGCAAAAGCTGAAAAAGGATTTAGAAAATCAGGCTGCGCTGCTCAAAGAGATGAATGCATTGGAGTTGCGCGCAGAGAATATCCGGACCATGAAATCGCTGTTTAAGGGAAGTGGTTTTGTGAACTACATTTCCTCGGTGTATTTACAGAATTTGTGTCATGCCGCTAACGATCGTTTCTTTCAATTGACCCGGCAAAAGTTAAGTTTGGAGATTACGCCGGAGAATAACTTTCAGGTGCGTGACTTCATGAATGGCGGCAAGGTGCGCAGCGTAAAAACGCTTTCGGGGGGACAGACCTTCCAGGCTGCTCTTTCGCTGGCTTTGGCCTTGGCCGACAATATTCAAAAAATAACGGAGTCGAATCAGAATTTCTTCTTTCTCGACGAAGGCTTTGGATCTTTGGATAAAGAATCGCTGAGCGTTGTATTCGACACGCTGAAATCGCTTCGAAAAGAAAACCGGGTCGTTGGGGTTATTTCGCATGTTGAGGAAATGCAACAGGAAATCGACGTGCATTTGCGCATTGATAACCAGGAGGAGCGCGGAAGCTTAATTCACGCAAGCTGGAAATCATAGAAGCTTTTTGCTGTGGGCGAAACGTTTAAAAGGGCCAGTGTGTATGTTGACAGACCTGTTGAAACTTGAGCTGCGAATTCTTCAGAATAATGATTTGTATGCATTTGAAAGAAAAGTGAGACTGGAGGTGGATACTAAATATTTAGCGATTTTTTTATTAAGAATCTAAAAAATTTTAGAATCTAATATTCCATTGTATATTTGGTGGTTTTTCTAAAAATATTGCTCTTTTGTTCAAATAAGCTTTCTAAGGTCCAATGATAGAATACAACACACCTGCTTTTCAGTCGTTTATAGAGAGCTCCCCTATTGGCTTTGCAAATGTGTCAATTGATGGAGATATTCTGTATGCGAATAAAGCTTTGTGTGAGTTTGTTGGTTATTCAAAGCATGAATTGTTCAACCAGAATTTCCGTAGCATTACTCACAGCGAGGATGTTGATACGGATTGGGCCGAATTTGAGCGATTAAAGTCCGGTCAAAATGAGCACTATACCATCCAAAAACGCTACATCCATAAAGCAGGCCATACCTTGTGGGCCGAACTGCACGTGGCTTGTTTAAAGGACAGTGAGAATGAAATTCAGTCTTTTATTAGTCAGGTGCGCGATATCACAGCGATCAAAAAGGCGGAGAAGGATTTGTTTTTGAAGGAAACTACGTTCAAAAGTATGTTTCAGTCCAACCCTCAGCCAATGCTTATCTACGATACTAGCGGATATGGTTTTCTAAAGGTCAACGAAGCTGCGTGTGCATTATTTGGCTATAGCGCGGAAGAATTTGATACACTTACGATTTTCGATGTTTTATGTTCGGCTGAAGCTGAGCGGGCAAATAAAGTGTTGAAAGCTGATGATGAATCGATGCGAATCGGAAGTGAGTGGAACATGAAAACCAAAGATGAACGTTTGCTTACGGTAACAGTCAATGCGCAGCATGTTGTTTTTGAACAGCGCAAAGCCATTCATCTGGGAGTATCTGATATTAGTCAGCGTAAACAAGCTGAGCTTGAATTGAAAGAAAAGGAAGCAGCAATTCGGTATGCGCAGAAAATAGCCGAGATGGGAAGTTGGGAGTACGATATTCAGCAGAACAAGATTAGCTGGTCTGAGAACTTTTTTCACCTGTGTCAGCTTGTTCCGGGAGAAACGACCCCCGGCTATGTTCCGTTTATTCGTTTGGTTCATCCCGAAGATCGTCATTTGGTGATTGAGTCTTATCGTGAAATCCTAAAAGAACGAAAGCAAGTTCGTACAGAGTTTCGCCTTTTATTGAGTGGAGGTGCAATCCGGTGGATATTCTATAGCATTGAACCTCTGTTTCAGGAAGGTGAATTGATCAAGTTGAGGGGTGTTAGTATTGACATCACTCAGCGAAAAGAAAACGAACTGCAGGTTCAGTACTATATCAATGTCGAGCGAATACTGAATGATATTTCCCGTCGGTTTTTTAGCAGTAAATCTCTGGAGGTCGGTCCACTGATTGAATCGGCAATTAAGGATATGAGTCTGTTTTTGAATATTGATAGGTCTTATGTCTTACAGGTTGATCCTCAGGGGCAGATAAGCAAAGTTGCTTGTTGGGCCGATGAAGGAATTGAGATTTATCCGGAACTGTGTGATTCCGTCAATATTGAAAGCTACCCGTGGTTTGCCAATCAGATGAAAAAGCTAGAGGTCGTATGCTATGAGCGAACGGATGATTTGCCTCTGGAAGCAGCCATGGAAAAGGAATGTATGGATCGGCAGCATGTAAAATCAGTCTTGCTTATTCCGATGCATTTTGAAAATGTATTTAAAGGTTTTGTTGGCTTCGAATCCATTAAGGAGGCAAAGGGCTGGAAGGGCATTGAAAATAATGCTTTACGATCTCTCACTGATTTGATTGCTGGAGAGCTTGTTCGCAAGGAAACCTCCAAAGAATTGATTCAGGCCAAAGAGCAGGCAGAAGAAAGTTCCAGGTTGAAATCCGTGTTTTTGGCCACCATTAGTCATGAGCTGCGATCACCCATGAATCCGATTCTTGGTTTTAGTAGCTTGTTGCCTGAATATTCCAATGATCCAACTGTCGTAGCCGAAATGGCGGGGATGATTCGTGAATCTGGCGAAAAATTACTTCAACTGCTTGAAGACTTGTTTGATTTGTCCTTAGCTGAGGGAATCCGGATTGCTTGTCAGTATGGACCAGTTAGCTGTGTCGATTTGTTTTGCATAGGCCGTGCTATTCTGGAAGAGATAGCCATGAACTCCGGGAAGTCAGATCAAATCAAACTCATCTTTTCCGAAAAAGGCGATGTGTTTTCCACGATCATGATTGATGATGCCAAAATAATACAGGTTCTTTCCATCTTGTTTAAGAATGCGGTTAAGTTTACGGATGAGGGCGAAATTGAATTTGGGCTGGAGCTTGATCAGGAAAATCAGCTTTTGACCTTGTCGGTTCGTGATACGGGAATTGGAATTGATAAAGAACACTCGGCTCATATTTTTGAATATTTCCGCCAGGTTGATGAGTTTTATAAACGGGCTTTTGAAGGAATGGGAATTGGTTTATCGATTGTCAAGCGGTATGTCGACTTAATGGAAGGCCAAATTTATCTTGATTCCGTACGCGGAAAAGGAAGTTTATTCAAAATTACTTTACCAGTTATCATAAATCAAGAAAGTGTAGATAATGAGAAGCTGGCTTTGGTAGACGATACATCGGGTTTTTTGAGTGGGAAAACAGTGCTTTTGGTTGATGATAATTTGTTGGTTCATGAAGTGTTAAAAGCTCATTTGCAGGAAAACAATATGAAGTTGGTTTTTGCGTGTAATGGGCTGGAAGCTGTTGAAAAGGTGAACAATGAAAAGCCTGATGTTATTCTGATGGACCTGATAATGCCAGAAATGGATGGCTTTGAAGCGACCGTACAAATTAAAACAAGATATCCGGACATTCCTGTACTTGCCTTAACGGCGCATTCCTTCCCCAAGGAAAGGCTGAAAGCGTATAAGGCCGGCTGCGACGATCTGCTCACCAAACCCATTCGTCGCGATATTCTCTTTTTATTCCTGAAAAAGTATTTAGGCGTCTCTTTGGGCGTGGTCTGATGGTCTTGGTTATGACTCGGTTTTTGCAATAGCTTTAAGATATTTCAGTCGTGAGGGAACGTTACCTCCCTTTTTTTTTATAATTTATCTCTTCTTTTTCTGCTGTAGAGCACTAATCGAGCAAAATGTTGAAAAACAGCTTTGAGGTTAGTAAAAAACTTTATAAACTTGCAGGGGTTAAATAAAAATAATTCTAATACAGGGGCTGTGGATATATTTCTGAAGAAGATAGAAGAGGTGAGTAATGAGAGTCGACAATACACTCAGAAACGAAAAATTGTGGCTTTGTTGAATAAGTCGGAAAAACCGCTTACTATTCCGGGGATTTGTAAAAAAGTAAAACTGAGCGTGCCAACAGGCACAAAGCTGATTAATGAGTTGATTAGCGACAACATCATTATCGAATTCGGAAAAAAGGAAACGGACAATGGTCGTCGTCCGTCATTGTATAAGGTTGATCCGGAAATCGCTTACTGTATTGGAACAGTTGTTTTGTTGAAAGGAATTTCTTTTGCCGTTTATAACCTGGAGATGAAAGAAGTTTTTTCAATGCAGGATGAAAACTTCATTCTTGAAAATACGGAGAGCTGCCTGGACGAGGTGGTTCGCTTTATTCAGGAGGCCATTTCGAAATCAGGAATTGATCCGAGTCGCGTTTTAGGAATGGGAATGGGAATTACCGGACGGGTGAATTCAAGAACGGGGTTCTCCTACAATTACTTCAACTTTTTAGAGGGTGCATTAACTGACTTCTTCTCGGGGAAGTTTTCTTTCCCGGTGCACATCGACAATGATACCCACGTACTTGGATTGGCTGAACAATATTTTGGTGAGGCAAAAAATATTAAGAATGCCTTTGTTTTGAACTTGAGCCGTGGAATGGGGCTGGCCATTATTGCCAACGGAGAACTGGTTGTTGGAGAGCAGGGGTTTGCTGGTGAGATGGGGCATATCCAATTTGCCGAATCGGATAAATTGTGTTTGTGCGGAAAGCGCGGATGTTTGGGAACTGAAGTGTCCGGCTATGCTTTGGAACAAAACTTTCAGCAGCAAATTGAGGCTGGCGAAAGCTCCCTGTTATTAACCCAAAAACAAGCCACCCAAATAAAATACAAAGATATATTGAAAGCCGCAACGGAAGGCGATTCGCTTGCAATCTCACTAACACACAACATTGGTTTTATACTGGGTAAAGCGATGGGGAATATGATTAACCTGTTGAATCCGGGGGTCATAATTATTGGAGGTGAGTTTGTTTCAGCAAAAGAAATCCTGATTGATTCAATCAAGTCAGGCATGATGCATACAGGGTTACAACTGCCCTTGCGCTCGTGTGAATTGATCTTTTCGTCGATTGGAGATGATGCCGCTTCAAAAGGAGCTGCGGCCATTGTTTTCCGATCGTTACAATTGATATAACCTATTTTGAAAAAATTTACTAACGATTAAAACGAAACAACTTATGGAATAAAAACTCAATGAAACGAAAACAAAAAAAGCCTGCCACAAGGCTTAAAGCGCAAGGGACAGGCATGAGGTAAGCATAATCTCAACATAAAATTACTTCATTTTTTCTTAAAAAGCTAATTGATCAATTAGTTGTTCCTTGTAGTTCAGAATATTTAACACTGAAAACAAAATGATTACAGCTCACAGGTCTTTGTTAAACTTAATGATCGGTTAAGGCTTGAGATGTTATGTTTTGTTTTCGTATGACAAATAAGCTTGTTTGAAAAGCTTGTTTTTGGATCTTAAATATGCCCGTTTCTAACATTAAACACAAAGAAGGAAGGTGTATTTGCATTGTGTGCTGAGATTGCTTTGCTAGTAGCAAAATACCAGACACATAGAGCTGAACTTTATTTTTTTAAATAGAAAACTAATCAAATTTTTTATTCGATATGAGAAAATACATGGTATACCTATCGGTATTGATCACATTATCGCTTTTTACCAATTGTAAAGAAGATAAGTTGTATATAACCGATGAACCGGGATATACATTTGAAACCGTTGAAACAACAGAGTTGGAAAACGGGTCTAAGCTATTGCATATTCAGGAGGAAAAAACACCCTGGAATATTTATGCAATCGAGATTGATTTAACCAACCCTAAAAATCAGATCGAATTGGCTATGGCGAATGACATGGTAGCTTGGGGGACGGTTGCTAATAAAGAGACATTGGCAAGTATTGTGGAACGCAAAGAGGCCAATGGCGAAAAAGTGGTTGCCGGAATTAACGGTGACTTTTTTGAAATGGAATTCGGAATGCAGTTTGTAACCACCGTGCATAAAGGAAAGGTTGGAAGTACCGGCATTACAGGACAGCCTCATGCTGCCTTAATGGTGGATACAGAGGGAGTCCCTCACATCGGAATTGCTGATTTTCAAAGTAAGTTGATCATCGGGGCTAGCGAACGGGCAATTAATTCATATAACGGAACACGATGGGCTGACCACTTGGTGGTTTATAATGGAAAATTGAAAAATGGGAACAATCAATCCGGAGCCAACCCATGGGGAGCTGAAGTATTGATTGAAGCTGTTGATAAAACGATCAACTATGTAAATGGTACTTTTGAGTACAAAGTACTGGAAGTCGATAATACGATGGATAATGTACGTATTACAATGACTGACCCTGAAAATCAATTGATTCTTTCAGGACACGGTGCTGCTCGTGAGTTCATTATGAACCTGACTGTCGGAGAAACAGTAAAAATTGAAAATACCTACCCGGGAGTTGACAGTGAAATTAAGATTGCTGAAGTTGCCGGTGGATGGGGACACATTGTAAAAGAAGGCATGAATAACTCTATTCAAGCTATTCAGGTTGAAGGTACAATGGTTCATGAAAAACAACGTCACCCCAGATCTTGTGTTGGTTACAACAAAGACAAGACTAAGTTTTACATGGTTGCAATTGAAGGTCGTTCTGATCTAAGTAAGGGAATGAGCTTGGATGAGATGGCTTACTTTATGGTGAAAAAGTTTGATGTATATGACGCTCTGAACCTTGACGGAGGTGGTTCTTCTACTTTAATGTATGGTTCAGAAACAGCCAATACATTGAGTGATGGTGCTCAACGCGCAACAACGAATTCGATTATTGTTTTGAGCAAGTAACTTATAACCTAAATTTCAAGCTGCAGGTCCTGTAGCAAATAAGTAAATAATATTGTTATGAAAAAAGTACATACCGTGCGTTACTGGTTAACGTATGTTGAAAGAATACTACCCTTACAATTCTTAACCACAATGGTATTGTTGGTTTGTCTTAGCTCGTTTGCCGGCTATGCTCAGGCCGATGGGGTAAAGGTATCCGGAAAAGTAACTGATTCAAATAAAGAAGCATTGCCAGGAGTAAGTGTTTCGGTAAAAGGAACCTATGAAGGAACGGTAACCGATCCGGATGGCGCTTATACGATTGATGGATTGTCCAAAACTGACGTGCTGGTTTTTTCTTTTATCGGTACAAAAACAGTTGAAGTTCCTGTAGGGAATCAAAGTGTGATCAATGTAAGTCTCGAAAGCGACAATGTCCATTTGGAAGAGATTGTTGCCATTGGATACGGTACAACTAAAAAGGAAAACCTGACTGGTGCCATTACCACCGTTTCGGCTGAAGTGATGGAGAACCGGCCTGTAACCAGTGTAACTCAGGCTCTTCAGGGAGTTGTTCCTGGGCTTGTGGTTTCAAGAAGTGCCGCTGGGGGTAAACCCGGTGTTGACTTATTGATGAATATTCGTGGTGCTGGTAGCCCTTATATCCTGATTGATGGTGTTGAAGGATCTATTTCAGATCTGAACCCTGCTGATGTGGAAACCATGACTGTTTTAAAGGATGCGGCTTCCGCAGCTATTTATGGAGCTAAAGCAGCCTACGGAGTTGTGTTGATTACAACTAAAAGTGGTAAAAAAGGGGTGCGTGTAAATTACTCAAACAACTATTCATTTTCTGCACCAATCAAACTTCCTGAGCAAGCAAACTCGTATGCTTATGCTCAATACTTCAACGCAGCATCGGTTAATGGTGGTGGATTGCCATTAGTGTCGGTTGAAACATTGGAGCGGATTAAGCGCTACATCAACGAAGGCGATATTCCAGGTACAATTCCGAATCCGAACGATCCAACAAAATGGGCCAATACCGAGTATGCAAATGCGAATACGGACTGGTTTGATTTTCACTTTAAAGACTGGGCTTTACAAGAAACGCACAACATTAGTGTTAGTGGGGCTTCTGATAAAACGGATTACTACATTTCAGGAAGTAACCTGAATCAGGAGGGAATCATTACGTTTGGTGATGACTCTTTTGAAAAGCAAACTATTAGTACGAAGATTAAGACTGAACTGTATGACTGGTTATCGGCAAGCAGTAATATGCGTTATACTTCGCGTTTGGTTGATATGCCTACTTTCCTGAACCAGAATATTAACATGTTGCACCGCATTGCGCAGTCTCGATGGCCCTCAAACCCAATTAAAGACCCTAACGGGCATTACATGCGTGTTTCTGATGTGGCTGAAATTGAGCAAGGTGGACGGACAATTGATAAGAATACCGGTTACATGATGACTCTCGGTTTGGAAATTGAGCCAATTGCAGGCTGGGTAACTGAAGTGGCTTATGACTGGAATAACACAACCTGGGAGCAACAGTATTCAGTGAATCCAACATTTACGTATTATGGTGTAGGCGAAAAAGAATTTCAATATGGGAAAATTGAAGACAGCCGTTATTATACGCACACTGGTGTGACTGACTACAAATCGCCTAAAATTTACTCTACTTATAGCAAGGCGATTAATGATCATAATTTTAAAGTGATGGCTGGCTTTCAGCAGTCGAAAATGCTTTACAGCAACCACTCGGTTGGGCGTAAGAATTTGCAAACACCTTTATTGCCAGCTATTAGTACAGCTACTGGGGAAATTTTTGGAGCTGAAAGTAAAGGACACTATGCCACTCGCAGTTATTTCGGTCGTTTTAACTACAACTACAAAGAAAAATACCTGTTAGAAGTAAACTGGCGTGCTGATGGTAGTTCGTATTTCCAGGATGGAAAACGATGGGGTTCTTTCCCTTCTTTCTCTGCCGGATATAACCTGGCTAAAGAAGACTTCATGGAAGATCATTACTACTATGTAAGTCAGTTGAAGTTCAGAGGGTCATACGGTTCATTGGGCAACCAAACCGCATCGCCTTATGCTTACCTAGAGACTTATCAAATTCAAAGTAACTATCCTTGGT
This sequence comes from Sunxiuqinia rutila, assembly GCF_050589705.1. Taxonomy (NCBI): domain Bacteria; kingdom Pseudomonadati; phylum Bacteroidota; class Bacteroidia; order Marinilabiliales; family Prolixibacteraceae; genus Sunxiuqinia; species Sunxiuqinia rutila. Next base: position 155,409 of record NZ_JBNGOT010000009.1, on the reverse strand, counting down.
TGATGGAGGGTGGCAATAAACCAAATGTGGTTTATATGCCGTCAGTGCCTAGCCCGGACCTGACTTGGGAAACTGTATCGATGTTGACATTTGGACTTGACGGAGCATTCCTTAACAACCGTTTGACAGCTACTTTCGACTGGTACCAAAGAGATCGGAAAGACCTGCTCGGACCAGCAGATACACCTCCGGCAACCTATGGTGGAAACGTACCTTTGCTGAACAATGTGGACATTCAAACCAGAGGTTTTGAGGTTGCTTTGGGATGGCAAAATACCATTGGTGACTTTGCTTACTTCGTTAAAGGAACACTGACCAACTATAAAAGTGTTTACAAGAAATACAATAACCCTACTGGCTATCTATGGACCAATTATGTAGGTAAAGAAGTCGGAACAATTTGGGGATACACTTCAAACGGATTATTCCAAACCGAGGAAGAAGTTAATAACGCCCCTGATCTTTCTCAAATCAGCAATGACCGCTGGTTCCCTGGCGATGTAAAATACGAAGATATCAATAATGATGGCGAAGTGTCTCCTGGCGCTTCAACGCTAGAAGATCATGGTGACTTGTCAATTATTGGTAACTGGGTGCCTAAATTTCAGTATGGTCTATCGGCCGGATTTAACTGGCGTAACTTCGATTTCTCCATGTTCTGGCAGGGTGTTGGCAAGAAGGATGCTTGGCTCGATGGTAACTTCTTCTTCGGATCGGCAAATTCACGCTGGCAAACCACTGCGTTTAAACAACACCTGGATTACTGGACTAAAGACAATCCGGATGCTTATTACCCAAGACCTTATTTAACCCAGGCAGGAGTGGATAAAAACCAGCGGGTATCAACACGCTATTTGCAGGATGCTTCTTACTTACGTTTGAAGAATGCTCAAATTGGCTACTCGTTGCCTGATGAGATGCTTGAGAAATTCTGGTTGAAGAAGATTAATGTTTATGTATCAGGTGAAAACTTGTTAACATTCACCAAACTGAGTGACATTTTTGATCCGGAAGCTTTAGGTGCTATTAATAGTGGTACTGCCGGAAAAACGTATCCTATACAACGGACATTCTCTGTAGGAGTGAATTTAACTTTCTAACCGTCATGTCTGAGAAAGAAGGAATTGCTGGATTGCAGCAAGGATGTAGTCTGGCAGTTTCTCTTTCAAACTCAAGTTTAAGATATACATTGAATAAATTACAAACAAATGAGAAATTTTAAAATATTAGTCCTATTGGCAGCTATCATGACAGGTTTTGTTTCCTGTGATAATGACTACCTGGATCTTTATCCAACCGATAGATTCACTAAAAACCAATTCTGGAAATCAGCCAGTGATCTGGAACTTTATTGTAATCAGTATTATTCAGGAGGAAGCTTTTACATTCATGGAGGATGGAGTACTTCTTTTTACGGCGAAAATAACAGTGATAATTTGGTGCCTGAAATTCCAAGAACCCGCCTGAATGGCACAGGAACACTTCCAACAACCGGAGGAGGTTGGGGATGGGGTGCTATCCGTAATGTAAACTATTTCCTTTCTAATTATCATACGGCCGAAGGAGTTCAGGCTGATATTGACCAGTATGTTGGAGAAGCTTATTTCTTTAAGGCTTACTACTATTTTACCTTGTTGAAAAGTTTTGGAGACTTGCCATGGTTTAATGAAGTACACGGACCTCGCGACGAAGCCTTGTATCAGCCAAGAATGCCACGTAACCAAGTGACTGACTCCATTGTAGCAACGATGGATCGTGCTTTGGCTTTGTTGAAACCTAAAGGTGAAGCGCCAGAGTTTCGTATTAATCGTGAAATTGCTTTGTTGATTAAATCGCGCATCTGCCTTTACGAAGGAACCTGGGAAAAATACCACAGTGGAACTCCGTTTGGTGTAGCTGGAAGCGATGGCTCAAAATTTTTACGTCTGGCTAAAGAAGCTGCTGAGGAGTTAATTGATGGACAGAAATACAGCTTGTATAATTCGGGTAATCCGAACCAATCTTATTGGAAGTTGTTTAACCAAACTGACTTGAGCAACAATCCGGAAGTGATGTTGTGGCGGAAATTTGATCTTGCTGAAGGAATCTCTCACAACCTGCAGCGGATGCTTCCCTGGCGTGGTGATGGTACGGGTATCTCTTTATCACTTGTTGAGTCGTACCTGAAGAAAGATGGAACTTTGGCGTTGGATACAGACTACTCTTCTTTATCTGCCGTGGCTGCAGACCGGGATCCTCGTTTAGCTCAAACTATTTTGCTTCCGGGCGATGTGCTGACTAATGTTGGTTACGAAACAACCGTGCAGCGTGTGTTTACCACTCCATATATTGATCAGTCAGGAACTTACCGCAACACTACCGGATTCATGCTTTACAAAGGACTGGATCCGGATCCGGCTCAACAAAAAAATCAGGAAGGTATTGGTATCACAGCATCTGTTATTTTCAGATATGCTGAAGCCTTGTTGAATTATGCTGAAGCTTGTGCCGAATTGGGCGAGCTGACTCAGGCTGCTGCCGATAAATCAATCAATAAACTTAGAAACCGCGTAGGTATGGCGCCGCTTAATGTGAGCAATGTTCCTTCTGACCCCAACAACACGTTAGGTGTATCAGATCTGATTTACGAAGTGCGTCGTGAACGTCGTGTGGAGTTGGCATTGGAGAACTTCAGGTTTGAAGATTTAATGCGCTGGCGTGCCCACAGTTCTTTTGCGGGCAAACGATTCAAAGGAATGAAATATTATGGATCAGATCTTGAGAATTCATTTACCGGATTCTACCCATTGGTAGACGAAAACGGCTTCCTGGATCCTTATCAGGAGTCCTTACCTCAAGGGTTTGGTTTCGATCCGAACCGTGATTACCTGATGCCAATTCCGACTCAGGAAATTACGATCAACCCGGATCTTGCTCAAAACCCCGGTTGGGAACGATAATTAGAAAGAAGTACTTAAGGATTGCATATCCTTAAGTACTTTCTTTATAAATACACTGCTTGTTTGGTTTTTAGAAAAAGGTTAAAGAAAGATTGAATTTGTTTATCGAAAATAATTTAGCAATGAAGCATTACTTTTTAATCGGATTGTTTTGCATGTTAGGCTTAATGGGATGTCAAACAAAAACATCCTGGCTGGACACTTCTTTGGAGCCAGCCATTTATTATGAGAAAGGAACAAAAAAATTAACTTCTGTGAATCCTGAGAACAAGGATTTTCCGGGAGGGCGAGGCTCACATCATTTGGTAGCATACACCAATGCTTTTGGTGAAAAAACAGGAACGAATGAATGGGGGAGTGAAGCTGTTATTCAATATGGACGTGTGATGAATATTGGTGGAAATAATTCTGATATTCCTGCAGACGGACTGGTGCTTTCGGGCAATGAAAGTGCAAGCCGCTGGATAAACCAAGCCCTGAATGTTGGGATGGAAATTGAATTGGAAGGCGATGTTGTTCATTTTGCCACAACCGAAAATACCTTCATCTATCAGGCACGTGAATTGTATAAGAAGGCCTTGCAACGTGCTGAAGCTGGTAAAATGACCAATACACAGGCTATTGACCTGTTTGTAAAAAATGGACAACTCGATTTTGAAGCGTTTGAAAAAGCCAAAAAAGAACAAAATACCGACTCGGCTCTGGCACATGGTAAAAAGTTGCTGGAAAGTGCAAAGAAATTGTATTATAACTCGTTCGAACCACGTGAAAATGAGTTTAGAGGCGTTTGGGTTCGCCTAAGAGACAAAACTCCTGAAGAGTTAAAAGCGACCATCAAACGCATGGCTGACGCTGGTATCAATGCCATACTGCCCGAAACAATCTACGATGGTTATGCCATCTACCCCAATGCCCATGCTTTACTGCCTCAGCTTCCCCAATTTGAAGGCTGGGATCCGATGCAGGTTATGATGGAGGAATGTGAAAAATACAACATGCAGGTGATCCCTTGGTGCGAAATGTTTTTTGTTGGAGGCGCCAACTCTCCGTTGGTAAAACAGAAACCGGAATTGGTCGGAAAATTCAGACATGGAGAAATTTTTGCTGAATTGGAGCCTGGCTTTCATTATTTCTGTCCTTCACGTCCTGAAGTGGCCGACTTTCTGCTGAAAACAGTAGATACCATGTTGGAAAGATATACTATTAAGGAAGTTCAATTGGACTATATCCGCTATTCGTTAAGTGAGCCTTGGGAGAAAGGATTCTGCTATTGCGATTATTGTCGTAAGCAAGTTCGTAATCAGTTGAATTTCGACATTATGGCCATTTCTCCTGAAAACAAAAAGGAATGGGAACAGTGGAATGATTACCGCATAAATAATGTTACTGGTTTTGTCAATCAAGTGAATGACCTTTTACAAACCAAACATAAAGAAGTGAAGCTTTCGGTGGATGTGGTGCCCAACCCAATTGAAAGTACAAGGTTGAAATTCCAGAACTGGGGATCATGGGTGAAGAATGATCAAGTGGATGCCGTTTATATTATGAGTTATGCCATTGACAACGAGGTGGTGAGAAGCGAAACGCAAAGCTTGATGGATATTGTTGAAGGAACTGAGGTTAGCTCGATTGTGGGCTTAGGACCCTACCTGGGTTTTACTCCTGAAACCCTCCTGGAGCAAATTGAAGTTTCAAGAGAAGGCGGGGCCGATGGCGTTTGTCTGTTCTCATTCAACGGACTGAGTGAACAGCAGCTTGAAGCATTGAAAAACGGGCCATTCCGTAGCTTTTAACCCACAGGAGAAGCAGACAATTCAGGACGGTATTTTTAAGAGAACAAAGACGATGAATACAACACTATTTTTGAAATCACTTCTGCTCCTCAGCCTATGGCTGGGGAGTTGTTGTCTGATAGAAGGCAACACTGTTTTGGCAGGTGAAAAAAAGCAAGATAAACCTCTTTACATGTGGTTAGACTGCCAAGCAAACTTTGAACGCTTGAGTTATCCTGATTCGGTGGACTTTTACCTGGAAAAGGTAAAACAAGTTGGATTTACAGACTTGGTGGTGGATGTCAAATCCATCATGGGGGAAACCTTATTCAAAAGCAAGTATGCGCCATACATGGATGAGTGGAAGGGAGTGGTTCGTCCCGATAAATACGACATGGTCAAAGTAATTCTGAAAAAGGCTCGGAAACACAAATTGGGCGTTTATGCCTCGTTGAATGTGTTTAGCGGCGGACATAACTTTTTCGACCGTGGAATTATTTATGGCGACCATGCCGATTGGCAATCCATCAATTACTGGATGGATGGTTTGCGGCCAATTTCAGAAATGAAATGGAACTACAACGGGATGTTAAATCCGGCCTTGCCCGAAGTTCAAGAATACCAACTCAATATAATCCGTGAGTTCGTAAAAATGTATCCATCCATCAAAGGGATTATTCTCGACCGTATGCGTTACGATGGAATTACTTCGGATTTCAGTCCGCAGTCAAAAGCTATGTTTGAGGACTATGCCGGCATTAAAGTTGAAAAATTCCCCGAAGATATTATCTACTGGGCAAAGGATGAAAACGGAGCCGATGTATGGAAGCGTGGCAAGCACTTTAACCAATGGATTGAGTGGCGTGCAACCATCATTCATGATTTTTGTGCCGATGCCAGAAAAACGATTAAAGATATCGATTCGGATATTGATTTTGGAATTTATGCTGGTGCCTGGTATCCGGTTTATTACGAGCTGGGGGTAAACTGGGCCAGTAAAAAGTACAACCAATCTGTGAAGTATGATTGGGCGACAAAAAATTACCGGAACACCGGGTATGCAGAATTGCTTGACTTGTTTATGGGCGGCCTTTATTTTAAAGAGGTAACGATAGAGGAAGTTGAGAAAATGAATGAAGAAATGATGGCTAACCGCACTGAAGCTGCGATGGGAAAAGGCCGTGAATACTGGTACTCCGTGGAAGGTTGTGCGGATATGACCAATGAGTTGATCCAGGGAGCAACTCCATTTTGTGGCAGCATCTATGTTGATCAGTACGAAGGTGATGAAGAACAGTTTGCGCGGGCATTGAAAATGGCCTTGGATAAATCGGATGGCCTGATGCTTTTTGATATTGTGCATATCATCGATCGCAATTGGTGGGATTTACTTTCAGAAACCTTAAAACAATAAAGGCTGGGTTATGGGTAGAAGTGTCATACGTTTGCTGGGTCTTTTTGGGGTTGTCCTGGCCTGCATTTTCCAAGCCTGCCAGGATAAGAGTGAATCGGTTTCGGAAACGGAGCCGGACCATCCTGTCATTCAAAAGCCTAAGTATTTATGGTTTGACGCTTCTGCTAATTTTCAACGTTTCAGTTACATTGATTCTATTCAGTATTACCTGGATAAATGTCTTGAGATTGGAATAACCGACTTGTATTAAACAAATGGCAGTAATTTGATTGATGCCGTCGAACTTTGCCTGACATTGTTTGATGGATTAATGATTTTTGATATCGTTCAGGTGATTGAGTATGATTTGTGGGATGAGATCAAAAAAGGAATAACGAAGGCAGGCACAGAGGATTGAATTCCAATAACTACATCTTCTGGTTGAAGGTTTAATCAGAGCATTCCATAAATAGCCTAGGCATCTTTTTCAAAGTCAGGTTCAATTTCAATAGAGGCATCAGCTATCCCTCCGGCAATAAGGCTTAAAGCGCGCTCTTCAGGGAATCCATGGGTGCAAGGTAGCTCATTACGTCCATAGCAGCAATCCTTCCACTGGTTCCGACTCCAACATAGATGATACGTTCCCCTTTTCATGATTTGATTTACCGCCAGTTCAAAATACGGAGCAAATTTACGAAACCAGTGAAGATCATTGCAAAAAGCGGCAAGTAGCTTCTGGTTTTCTTAATGTTAGTCTTGTTGTCTTTTTGTGTAGCGAATTTCTCAATTAAAATGTTTAAGAACAGCTTTGAGGTTAATAAAAATCTTTATAAACTTGCAATGTTTAAATAAAAATAATTCCAATGCTTGCGGTGGATATATTTCTGAAGAAAATAGAAGAGGTGAGTAATCAGAGTCGGCAATACACTCAGAAACGAAAAATTGTGGCTTTGTTGAATAAGTCGGAAAAACCGCTTACTATTCCGGGGATTTGTAAAAAAGTAAAACTGAGCGTGCCAACAGGCACAAAGCTGATTAATGAGTTGATTAGCGACAACATCATTATCGAATTCGGAAAAAAGGAAACGGACAATGGTCGTCGTCCGTCATTGTATAAGGTTGATCCGGAAATCGCTTACTGTATTGGAACAGTTGTTTTGTTGAAAGGAATTTCTTTTGCCGTTTATAACTTGGAGATGAAAGAAGTTTTTTCAATGCAGGATGAAAACTTCATTCTTGAAAATACGGAGAGCTGCCTGGACGAGGTGGTTCGCTTTATTCAGGAGGCCATTTCGAAATCAGGAATTGATCCGAGTTGCGTTTTAGGAATGGGAATGGGAATTACCGGACGGGTGAATTCAAGAACGGGGTTCTCCTACAATTACTTCAACTTTTTAGAGGGTGCATTAACCGACTTCTTCTCGGGGAAGTTTTCTTTCCCGGTGCACATCGACAATGATACCCACGTACTTGGTTTGGCTGAACAATATTTTGGTGAGGCAAAAAATATTAAGAATGCCTTTGTTTTGAACTTGAGCCGTGGAATGGGGCTGGCCATTATTGCCAACGGAGAACTGGTTGTTGGAGAGCAGGGGTTTGCTGGTGAGATGGGGCATATTCAATTTGCCGAATCGGATAAATTGTGTTTGTGCGGAAAGCGCGGATGTTTGGGAACTGAAGTGTCCGGCTATGCTTTGGAACAAAACTTTCAGCAGCAAATTGAGGCTGGCGAAAGCTCCTTGTTATTAAACCAAAAACAAGCCACCCAAATAAAATACAAAGATATATTGAAAGCCGCAACGGAAGGCGATTCGCTTGCAATCTCACTAACACACAACATTGGTTTTATACTGGGTAAAGCGATGGGGAATATGATTAACCTGTTGAATCCGGGGGTCATAATTATTGGAGGTGAGTTTGTTTCAGCAAAAGAAATCCTGATTGATTCAATCAAGTCAGGCATGATGCATACAGGGTTACAACTGCCCTTGCGCTCGTGTGAATTGATCTTTTCGTCGATTGGAGATGATGCCGCCTCAAAAGGGGCTGCAGCCATTGTTTTCCGATCGTTACAATTGATATAACCTAAATTGAAGAAATTACTAACCAATAAAACTAATCAACTATGGAATAAATAAAACACGATGAAAAGAAAACGTAAAAAGCCTGCCACAAGGCTTCGGAGGCACAGGGACAGGCTATTAAGTAAATTTTGATATGACAAATTTACTGCTTTTATAAGTGAAATGAAAAATATTTGTTTTCGAACAACCAAGGATCGAAAACAGAAACTCTCTGTAACCATTCTATCTTTTTAGAATGTCACTAACAAAGGAATATCAAAATATTTCAGATAACTGCTTTAAAAATTAAAGATCATTTTAAGAGTGAATCAATGCTAATTGATATGATGAAAAAAAGAATTTATCAATATGGATTTCTGCTCATTCTTTTCATCAGCGTATTCACACAATACGCTTATGCACAAACAACAATTAAAGGGAATGTATCAGAAGCAAACGGGGAACCATTGATTGGAGCCTCAGTAACCATAAAAGGAAAACAAACAGGAACAGTTACCGACTTCAACGGTAACTACTCGGTTCCTGTTGAAAACAGTGATGCCATTCTTGTGTTCTCTTTCATCGGTTACAAAACCCAGGAGATACAAGTAGGAGGGCAGCAAAGAATAAATGTAAAACTTGACGAATCAACAGAAGGGGTGGATGAGATTGTGGTTGTTGGATATGGGACACAACGCAGAACCAGTATAACTGGAGCTGTTTCAACCATTTCAGAGACGGAATTGGCCAAAGCCCCAGTAGTGGGTGTGACAAACGTACTGGGAGCCAGGGTAGCTGGTATTACCTCATTGCAGCAATCAGGACAACCCGGGCAAGATGGAGCATCACTGCTTGTTAGGGGTGAAGGTGCTACTTATATTGTAGATGGTGTAATTAGAAGCATCAATGAGATCGACCCACACGAAATTGAATCGATCTCAGTTCTTAAGGATGCCACCTCCGCTTCTGTCTATGGATTAAATGCCACATCAGTGGTCATCGTTACAACCAAGAGAGGTAAGGACGGGAAGCTGGGTATTTCTTACAACGGCAACTATGGTGTAAGCCAAAATGCCAATCAAATCAAATGGCTTGATGGTCCGGGATATGCCTATTGGTACAACATGGCCCGGGAGATGGATGGAGACGAGCCTGTATTCACTTCAGAACAGGTGGAAAAGATGAAAGCTGGAGTAGATGGTTGGGGGAACACCAACTGGTACGATGAAGTGTTTGGTATTGGATCAACGACGAATCATAATCTTAGCGCTACAGGCGGAACAGACAAAGTGAAATTTTTCTCTGCTCTGGGTGCTTTTCAACAAAAGGGTAATGTTGAGAATTTCAACTATACCCGTTACAACATGAGGGCCAATATTGATGCGAAACTCACAGATCAAATCACTATGGTGATGAACGTGGCCGGACGTCTCGATGAACATGACAGACCCAATTACTCAGCAAACCCTGGCGACTGGCACAATATCCCGCAGCAGGCTGTCCGCGCATTACCCTATATCCCCATGAAGATTACAGCAGAAGATGGAAAAGAGTATTATACCTCAACGCGCACCGCTTCTTCGCCTGTAAGTCCGTTAGCAGCAATCCATGAATCCGGTTATGCCCGAACAAGGAACACCACTATCCAAACCAATTTCTCGCTCAATTATGATGCTCCATGGATGGAAGGGTTAAGCCTGAAGTTTATGGGAGCTTATGATAAATTTTTCCAGTTCAATAAATCACTGACCATCCCATTTAAGACGATGATGGCCGCGCTTCCTGGGGCTTCGACTGAGGTGATTGGCTATGTGCCTTTCGAGAACAGTTCGGGGAATACATCTCTGACTGAAAGCGCATATAACTCAACTAATGTGGTTACACAGTCCAGCGTTACATATGATCGTCAGTTCGGCATGCACAAGGTTAATTTCTTTGGTCTTGCTGAAACTCGTAACAACTTCTCAAACAAGTTGGGAGCGACTGGTTATGGGCTTAACTTCCTGAGCTTGGATGAATTGAGTATGATTACCAACACGACAGGAAACGGTGAGGAAAAAATACCTTCTATTTCAGGAGGCAGTAGCCAGTCGAGAGTGATTGGTTTTGTAGGTAGGCTCAATTATGACTATGACAACCGTTATCTGCTGGAAGTTTCTCTCCGCCGCGACGGTAGTTACCTTTTCAGCGGAATGGCAGGATCTCAATGGGTTAATCTGCCGGCTGTTTCTGCTGGTTGGAGATTGAACAACGAAGAATGGTTTCAAGCCGACTGGGTAGATAACCTCAAATTGAGGGGAGGAATCGGAAAAACGGCGACATCTGGCGTTAGTGCCTTCCAATACCTCAATTTAATGCACCTTCAGTCGAATGCACTCATTATGGGGAACCAGAGCCAGAGTATGATTTATTCGGGAACATTGGGTAATCCGAATCTTTCCTGGGCAAAAGCCATTACCTATAATATGGGAGCAGAATTTATGGCCTGGAAAGGATTACTTGGTGTGGAACTGGATGTCTTCTACAAGTACCAATACGACTTGCTGGCAAGTATCGGTGGAGCATTTCCTCCATCCATGGGCGGGTACTATTTCAGTAAAGACAACGTCAATAAAATTGACTACAGGGGTTTTGACTTTACCGTTACGCACAATAATAAAATTGGAGATTTCAGATATGGCGTAAAATGGATTGGAACCTTGGCTAAACGCAGATGGCTCTACTATGCAGGTGATTCGGAGAATACTCCTGATTACCGCAAATTGACCGGTAAGGAAGTAGGCGCACAGCTCGGATTTATTGCCGAAGGTTTATTCCAGACACAGGAAGAGATTGATAACTCTCCTACAATTACAGGCTCGCCTGTATTGCCAGGGTATATCAAGTACAAAGATCGCAATGGAGATGGTAAAATTTCGTATGCACAGGATATGGGATATGTAGGAAAAAGTCCCTACGCAAAATTCCAAACCTCACTCAATCTCAATGGAGACTGGAAAGGGTTTGACTTTGATATTCTATTGCAATCAGGATTAGGACGTACTGTTGCATTAACTGGGGTTTATTCTTCGGGTGTAATGGACAATACTGTCTTCACAAGAATGTTCTATCATGGTGGAAATACACCGGAATTTGTACCTGAAAATTCATGGACCCCTGATAATCAGGATGCGGAATTTCCTCGTTTGTCTCTGGTAACGGTAAGTACAAACAATGCCTATTCCTCAACCTTCTGGTACAGGAATGGAAATTATCTCCGAGTGAAATCGTTCCAGCTTGGGTACACGATTCCTGCCTCTCTTATCAAGAAATCTGGCTTTGACAGAATTAGAATCTTTATGGAGGGCTCGAACCTGTTTACATTTAGCGGACTTACAAAATACAATATCGACCCCGAACAGCCGGGAGTAAACAACGGATATTATCCGCAGCAGAAAACCCTTACTGTAGGGCTTAGCTTCTCATTATAATTACTTTAATTTGACTGAAAATGAAAAAAATATTTAGGACACTACTCTATGCGACCACTGCTGTGTTGTTTTTCAGCAGTTGCTCAGATTGGCTGGACCTGACTCCTACGGACAAACTGACCGACAAAGTGATTTGGGAGGATGAGTCGAGTGTGGATCTTTATATCAATGGTTTTTATACTTACCTGAACCAGTATGGACAGTTTGGATCGGCGCAGGCCAGCGGTAACCTGACTGAGAGTCTTACCAATACTTTCAAGTATGGGTCTTATGCGGCGGGTCACAAAGCAGGTCATCCCAATAATTATGTTTTTGACCCTACTCTAATTACCTCTGCAACGGGTGGCTTCTACAGTGTATGGAATGATGCGTACAATAAGATTCGAAGAATGAATGAGTTTCTTGATTCTATGGAAAAGTATGGCCAGTTTCCCGAAGAGGTGAAGACAAAATGGGAAGCCCAGATCCTTTTCTTCCGTGCATTTATCTACTTTCAGCTGGCAAGAAGACATGATGGGGTTATCCTTTATACTTCGCTAGCGGAGATGGAAAAGGATAAAGCCCGCAGTTCGAATGAGGCCACTTGGGATCTGATTGAAAGTGATCTGGACTTTGCTATAGCCAACCTGCCTGAATCATGGTCAGGACAGGATCAGGGAAGATTGACCAAATATGCGGCTCTTGCCTTTAAATCGAGAGCAATGCTTTTCGCTGAGCGTTGGCAGTCGGCTTATGATGCCGCAGATGCAGTCGTGAACTCAAACGAGTATGATCTGGTAGATGACTATGCTCAATCATGGAAGGGCAGCAATAGTGAATCAATTCTAGAGTTTAAATATGATAAGATAGGACCATCCCATACTTTCGACAAAGATTACGTGCCTTTAAGCGACGGCTATGAATTTGGTGGGCTGGGAACACCTACCCAGGAGATGGTGGAAAGCTATGAGAAAGCCGACGGAACAGAGATGGACTGGACACCCTACCATACTGCCAATGCAACGCGACCTCCCTACGAAGACTTAGAACCCCGCTTTAAGGCAACGGTTATTTATCCGGGCAGTGTTTGGAAAGGCAATGTGATGGAAAATTCTGTAAATGGCAACTATGGAACGTTCATGGCCTACCGGGAGCAGCCTTACAGCTATGGACTCACCACTACCGGCTATTTTTTACGAAAACTCATGGATGAATCGCTTATTGACATTAAAGGTCAGCCAAGTACTCAAACATGGGTGGAGATCCGGTATGCAGAAGTGCTGCTTAATAAAGCTGAAGCTGCATTCAGACTCAACAAGATGAGCGAGGCAAGGGAGGCTATGAACGAAGTACGCGAAAGAGTAAACCTTCCGGCAAAAAATTCTTCCGGGAATGAATGGTTTGATGACTACAGAAACGAAAGAAAAGTGGAGCTGGCCTACGAAGGACATCTTTTCTGGGATATGAGAAGATGGAAGTTGGCTCACATTGAATACAACGACTACCGTTGCCATGGATTTAAGATCACCGGCGACAATTATGAGTACATTGATGTGGACTATCAGGATAGAAAGTTCTCTGCTAAGAATTATATTCTACCGATACCTGACGCCGAACTGGCCAACAATTCATTGATTGAACAGTTCGACAGCTGGAAATAACCAGTAAGTGTATGAAGTGAGTATGAGAGAATGATTTGTACAAGCCTTATACGATATCATTGAAATAAACAATTTAACGAATGAAACGAAATATAAATTCAATCCTTGTGATCCTTTGTTCAGCTATGCTGATTTTAGCCGGCTGCCAACAGGTGGAGGATCTGACTCCATCGGTATCACGACAAGGAATCAACAGTATAACTGCATCGTTTTACGGCGATGAGAGCTCGGAAAACCGTTTTACGAGCGAAATTGACTACGAAAACAAAATCATCACTATTGTATTTCCTTACAATTATCCACGCACCTCCGATCAGGTGCTTACAATGGATGCGCTGAGCAATGTAAGGGTAGAGGCAAATATTGATGATAATGTGACAGTTTCTCCTTCACTGCTTTATCTTGATTTAACCAAAGAAAACTTCATTACGATCACCGATCAGACAAAGACCAAAAGTGATTATAAGATCGTAGCTGAGATAAGGAAAAGTGCGGAAGCGAAGATTACTGACTTTGGACTGAATGCGCTTGGTATTTCCGGTATAATCGATGAAGAGGCCAAAACAATTTCGCTTATTTCAATTGAACCAATCGGAGAAGTAATCGCGGAAGCTAGTATTTCTCACGGAGCCACTCTCAGTCCGGACCCGAGAGCCACTGCACTTAATTATGACCAGGAAGTTACTTTGACTGTAACCGCTCAAAATGGAGAGGATAAGGCCATCTATACTGTTCATAAAGCTGTGCCGAACAAGGTTGAACTGGGGCTGCGTAACGGAAGTGCCAAGGTCCTTTGGTCTAAGAAGATCCAGTCTGATCTTGGAATCAGTGCTTTACATCTAACTACGAGCCTTGCTGTTACGAAAGATTATGTGGTTGTGAATACAAGAAATGAAGCTGGGATTTATTTGGATCGCAAGACAGGTGAAACGGTAGGTACAATGCCAAACATGGGATCAATTGTGGGAGGTCTTACGAACTTCTTTGCAACAGCTGACGACGGAGACAATATCCTGGTGAGCAATCTTGCTCCCAATGCCGGTAGCTATAAGGTATGGCGGATCAGGGGAGTCAACGGGACACCTGAACTCTATATTGATTGGACAGAAAGTCCTTCCATCGGACGTAAACTTTCTGTTAAAGGAAGTCTTGATGGAGATGCCATTATTACCGCAGCACTGATGGGAGATGCCAAAAGCTTTGCTCGCTGGCAGGTAAAAGGCGGAGTACTGCTCTCACAAACGCCGGAAATTGTCGCGATAACTGGAATTGATGGTGCTTGGTGGAATAATGCTGATGTGGTTGCAACGGATCCTTCCGATCCTACGGGCGACTATTTCATTTCCTATTACGCTCTTCCCCGGAAATTTGCCTGGGTTGATGGAAAAACCAATGCGGTTAAGGCGTTTGGACCGGAGATTAGTGGCAACTGGATCCAAAATGCTGCAGACTATACCGTCTTTAACGGCAATCCATATGCAGCGAATATATCGATCAACTCCTTTACCTGGGGTAGTGACGATAAGGTTTATCTGCATGATGCCAATGCTGCGACCACCTTCACCGAACCGATATGGACTTCGCCAATCGGCACTTATGGCGGCAAGGACAATGGCGGAACCAATGCAAATGGTACGGGTGATGTAATCCTGAAAGTTTCCAGTGATGGGTACTATATGTATCTCTACTTCATGTTCACTAATGGTTGTGTTGTCTGTGTGCAATACGACTGCATAGACATGTAACATGGGGTTCTGAGTAGTGTTATGATCAAGTTGTCAGTATAAAAATCCTGGCAACTTGATCATAGTTTTAAATTCATTTTTTGATCTCTGCCAAGACAGGAACATAAGTCAGGCAAATATCCAAAAGATGACACGAATGATATCGAAGAAGTATAGGGAAGATATCAAATGAAAATCAACAATATCTATCGAATGATAAAACAAAATTCTCATTTTTATACCACTGTCTCGTTCATTCTCCTTGCAGGATGGCTTGTTTTGTCTGTTGCATGCAGCGGTGACGATGACCTGAATACGGAATATGAGTTCCCGGATCCTCCCAAAGAAAATATAGCTAAGCCTCGGTACATCTGGATCGATGCAGCGGCTAATTTTCAGGATTTTGCAAATAGCAGAGGAAACATTACACGGGATCTGAAGCTAGCTAAAGAGGCCGGTTTTACTGATGTGGTTGTGGATATTCGCCCCACTTCGGGTGATATCCTTTATAATTCATCTGTACCGGGTGTGGCTCAGGTGCAATGGTTAGGAGCGTGGGTCAATGGAGTGTACTCCAAGGTAGAACGAACTGAAACCTGGGATTACCTTCAGGCATTCATCGAAGAAGGACATAAATTGGGCCTGAAGGTACATGCCGGATTCAATACAATGGTTGGTGGACATAGCAGTGGGCTGGGGAGCCAAGGAATCCTTTACCGGGATGCATCTAAAAAAGATTGGGCTACCTCCGAAAACCTTTCTGTGGGCCTTACCAATACGATGGATGCAGGTGGAGGTACGAAATTCTTCAACCCTGCCAATGAGGAGGTTCAAAATTATCTTTGTGATCTGCTGAAAGATCTTGCTCAATATGATCTGGATGGCATTATTCTGGACAGAGGACGCTTTGATGGGATGCAATCCGATTTTTCCGATCTGACAAGAGAAAAGTTTGAAAGCTACCTGGGGAATATAGAACTGGCAAACTTCCCGGGTGATATCCTGCCGCAAGGAGCAACCATGAAGCAGGTTATAGCAATGACTTCGTATCCCCCTTATTTTACCAAATGGCTCGAATTTAGGGCGAAGGTAATTCATGACTTTATGTCGAAGGCCCAAAAAGCAGTAAAATCAGTCAATTCAGACATTCTTTTCGGTGTTTATGTGGGGGGGTGGTATTCCACCTACTATGAGGTAGGAGTAAACTGGGCCAGCCCAAAATACAATCCGGCCCAGACTTATAAGTGGGCATCTCCAAAATACATGAACTACGGTTATGCAGAACTGATGGACCAGATACTGATCGGAGCATATGCTTCGCCTTTGAAAGTTTACGGCTCTTCTGAATGGTCCATGCAGGGATTTTCAAAATTAGCCAAGGAGAAGATCAAAGATGGTACTATCGTAGCAGCAGGTCCCGATGTGGGTAATTGGGACAGCAACAATCAGGCAAGCCAGCAACAGGAGAATCAGGCAATTGTAGAATCGGTAAAAGCCTGTATGGATGAATGTGATGGCTACTTTCTTTTTGATATGATCCATCTGAAAATGGCTAACCAGTGGCAATATGCCAAGCAGGGAATTCAGATTGCTATTGGTGTTAACAATTAACACATTTTTATAACATCTTGATAAATATGAGAAATTTAATTCTAATAGGACTGTTGTTTTCAGTGTTCTTATTTTCTTCATGCAATCCGAAGGTCTCTAACGAAATTAAGAACAAGCCGGATAAACCGTCTTTGTTGTGGTTTGATGCAGAAGCCAATTTTGAACGTTTTAGTTATCCTGACTCCATTGATTTTTACCTGGAGAAAATCAAGAATATTGGCTTTACGGATGCTGTTGTTGATATTCGCCCGATTACCGGCGAAGTACTTTACAAAAGTGAGTATGCTCCACAGATGAAGGAGTGGGCTGGTTTCGAGCGTCCTGAATTTGACTACCTAGGTCACTTCATTACTAAAGCGCATGAGCTGGGAATACGAGTGCATGCTTCGATGAACACATTTGTTGGTGGACACAATTATTTTGATCGTGGACAAACTTATACCACAAACCCGGAGTGGGCAACCATGGTGTATACACCCGACCAAGGAATTGTGTCGATCATGACTCAAAAGAAAAAATACTCAGCGATGATCAATCCGATTAATCCTGACTTCCAGGAACACATGCTGAATGTATTAAAAGAAGTAACAGCTAACTATCCGGACTTGGACGGTATTATTTTGGATCGTGTTCGTTACGATGGCATCATGGCTGATTTTTCTGATTTTTCAAAGAAAAAATTTGAAGAATACTTGGGCGAAGAGATTAAAAATTTCCCAACGGACATTTACGAATGGAAAACCAATGCGGATGGTAAGAGCGACTACGTTCGTGGAAAATATTTCAAAAAGTGGATTGAGTGGCGTACCCGCAATATTCATGATTTTATGGCTTTAGCAGGAAAAACAGTGAAGGCTGTTAATCCAAACATTTCGTTTGGGACTTACACCGGAGCTTGGTACCCTTCCTATTTCGAAGTAGGCGTAAACTGGGCCAGCGATCAGTACGATCCATCACAAGAGTTTAACTGGGCAACTCCTGAGTATAAAAACTTTGGTTATGCCGAAGAGCTTGATTTGTTCACGGTTGGAAACTACTATACCAATGTTACCATGGAGGAATACCTGAAAAACAACAATTTGGTGAGAAATGAAACGGATAGTAAAGCAACCCGCAGTACGTGGTATTGTGTTGAAGGATCTTGCGATAAGATTCGCGGCATTATGAATGGTCTGCCTTTCTATGGTGGTATTCTGGTTGATCAGTTTTACGATAACCGTCCACAGCTATCTCGTTCTATTGCCATGAACTTTCAGGCATCAGATGGTTTGATGATGTTCGACATCGTTCACATTATCGAGAAAAACATGTGGAAAGAGGTTGAAGATGGCTTTGAAATGGCTGCTGATCCAGATTATTTCAAGCGCGAACCAATATTGAATAACTAGCACTCGTAACGAAAATCAATAGCTTAATCATGATAAAGAAGCTTGGTCTAATTCTTATTCTGCTGGTCTGGGGCTGGTCTGTCCCACTTAGCAGTATGGCCCAAAAACAGGTAATTTACAAAGGAAGAGTCTCTTGTGAAGGAAAGGGAATTGAGGGAGTAGCAGTTACGGATGGTTTTTCAGTTGTAAAAACGGGTAAAAACGGGAAGTACAAATTACCTGCAGATCTAGAGAGTAGCTTCGTATATATTTCTTCGCCATCCGGGTACACCGTTCCTGTGGTAAATTCGGTGCCTCATTTCTTTCAGCCAGTTTCTTCTGGAGAGAAGATTAAAGCTATTGATTTTCAATTGCAAAGAATGGATGTCGATGATAGCCAACATGGGTTTGTGGTTTGGGCTGATCCGCAGCTTAAAACCAGCGAGGAAGCACTGTTGGCGCGCGAAGTAGCATCCGATTTGAAAAAACTGGTGGACGATTATGCGCCACGCCCTTTTCATGGCCTAGGAGCTGGTGACATTGTAGGCGACGTTCCTGCGCTGTACGATAGCATTAAAAGTCTATTGAGCCTCTCAGGTATTCCGTTTTATCAGTCCATGGGGAATCACGACATGTATTTCACTAAACGTTCAAACAAAAAGGCTGAACAAACTTTTGAAAAATATTTTGGACCTGCTTATTATTCGTTTAATCGCGGGGAGATCCATTACGTAGTGCTGAATAATGTTTTTTACCTCGGACGCGATTACTTCTACATTGGATACCTGACCGAAGAGCAGCTGGCGTGGCTTGAGCAGGATTTGGCGCATGTTGACGCGGGTTCAACCGTGGTCGTTAACCTTCATATTCCAACCACGCTGAATGAGCAGGATTTGAAACAGTTTTCGTATTCAACCATATCGCAGTCGGTTGCGAATAAGCATGCCTTATATGAACTTCTGAAACCCTATCAGGGACATATTATTTCGGGACACATCCATCAAAACAGCAATACCATCATTTCACCACGCTTGATTGAGCACAATGTGTCGGCGGTTTGCGGGGCATGGTGGCAAGGGCCTTATGCCGAAGACGGAACACCAAAAGGTTATGCTGTTTTTGAGGCGAATGGTTCGGAGCTGACTTGGTATTTTAAGAGTTCGGGTTACGACAAAGACTACCAATTTCGGGCTTATGCTGTGGGAGCTAATCCCGAGCAGCCTGATTTTGTAACCGCGAATGTCTGGAATTATGATCCGGAGTGGAAAGTGTATTGGTACGAAGATGGCCAGCGCATGGGAGAGATGGAGCTTTACAGCGGCAAAGATCCGGAAACAACGAAGGCATACAGTGATAAGGAAAAGCTTGCTTACAAGTGGGTTGATGCACGCAAGAACAACCATATGTTTCGTGCAAAACCTCAGGTGCCATCAGCAAAAATTACAGTTGAAGTGGTTGACCGCTTTGGCAATAGTTACAAACAAGACCTGGATTAGGAAAACCGACTATGAAAAGAGCTTTATCGTTGGATGTTTTACGTGGTCTATCCATTTTCGGGATGGTCCTTGCTGCTACCATTCCGTTTGGAGGGGCGTTGCCGGCATGGATGTATCACGCACAATGTCCACCACCGACCCATGCTTTTAATCCGCAGGTAGCCGGAATAACTTGGGTTGATCTGGTACTGCCTGTCTTTATATTTTGTATGGGAGCGGCTATCCCTTTGGCTTTTACCAAGAAAATAGCCGGTGGCGCGAGTACCTTAGCGCTCGGTAAATCTGTTGCGAGCCGTTTTTTCTCGCTGGTTATTTTTGCCATTTACATTGCACATATTTTGCCTTATGCCATCGGCGAAAGCCTGCTTTCATTTAAGCTGGGCGAACAATCGATTCAGGGGTACGACCTGCAATGGCTGACTTTGGTTGGTTTTGGCCTGATGTTTCCTATGTTCAGAATAATAAAGGATCAAAAGCGAAAACGTCTGTGGCGCATTGTTGGCTGGGGAGGAGCGGTTGCCCTATTGCTGGTTTTGCGCCTGGTTTACGGACAGGAGTTTTCCTTACACCGCAGCAATATCATCATCCTGTTGTTGGCTAATGTGTATCTGTTGGGGGCTGTTGGCTGGTATTTTACCCGAAACAGCTGGGTAGCGCGGGCTGCTTTGTTTGTGTTTTGGGGGGCTGTTCAGCTGGCCTGTAAGTACACCGGTTTCGATGCTGTTGTCGATGGATTTCAGCTTACTTCCTGGTTCTTCTTATTCCGGATGAGTCACTATATGCTGCTCATTATTCCGGCGACAGCAGTGGGTGACATGCTGGTAGTGCGCTTAAATAACTCAACCGAAAACCAGCCTTTGACTGGCACTTCACCATGGAAACATTTGTTTTTTCCGGGTTTGCTTGTGCTGGTTGTGGGGTTAACTACAGCGCTTTTTCAACGATGGATATTGGCTGCGTTTATCGTAACGCCTTTGATGCTTGTGGGCTTGTATGGATTGGTGAAAAAGCATTTGCCAAATTATCAACAGCTGTTTGGGCTTGCAGCTTACCTGATTGTTATTGGCTTGATAATAGAACCTGTCGAGGGAGGAATAAAAAAAGATTACGCGACGGCATCTTACATGATTTTGACTTCAGGCATGGCCCTGTGTCTGCTGATGTTTTTTGATTATGTCGTTGATCGCTGGAAAGAATCAGCTGTGGTTAAGTTGTTGGCCGGAGCGGGATGCAACCCCTTAATGGCCTATGTGGTAACCAGCTGGTTTGTGTTTCCATTTCTGAAAGTCACGTTTTTGTATGGTGTTTACGAGGCCTTGTATCCTGCCGGACTACCTTGGCTGGGAGCCTTGCGCGCTGTGGCCTTGGTTATTGGGGCTATGAGCTTGGTTTACTGGATGGCCGGGAAGAAAATTATTTGGCGGGTTTAAAACGAAAGAGGGGAAATCGGGTTCGTAACCTGATAGAATATATGAATTACTAATTATTGAAAGAATGAAATTTGAACTAATTGACATATCGATCATTGTCAGCTACATTATCCTGAGCATTTTTATTGGCTTTTGGATTTCGAGGAAAGCGAATAAAAATCTTCAAAACTATTTCCTGGGAGGGAACCAGTTAAAATGGTATTACCTGGGACTTTCCAACGGATCGGGTATGTTTGATATTTCCGGGACAGCCTGGACGGTGACCATCTTTTTTGTGTATGGAGTGAAGAGTATTTGGATTCCCTGGCTGTGGCCGGTGTGGAATCAGATTTTTATTATGGTGTTTATGTCCATTTGGTTGCGTCGATCCAATGTGATGACCGGCGCCGAATGGATTACCACACGCTTTGGAAATGATAAGGGCGGGAAACTTTCACACATCATTGTGGTGGTTTTTGCGATCATCAGTGCGATTGGTTTTATTGCTTACTTCTTTGTCGGCATCGGAAAGTTTGCTGTCACCATTTTTCCATGGGATTTATCAATCACGATTGGTTCAATACACCTGATTTCGGAATATGTATATGCCACAATCCTGCTTTCGTTAACCACGCTTTATGTAATTAAAGGGGGAATGTACAGTGTGGTGGCTACCGAAGTGATGCAGTTTTTTGTGATGACGATTGCCTGTGTGGCTGTAGCTTGGTTTGCCATGGTTAATGTTACTCCCGAGCAAATTAATGCGGCTGTGCCCAATGGCTGGTTCGACATTATGCCCACATGGAATACCGGTCTTGACTGGTCTGGTATTTTCGACCAGGTGAATGATAAAATTGCTGAAGATGGATTTGGCATGTTGGGGGCTCTGGTTATGATGATGTTTTTTAAAGGCATTTTTTCCAGTTTGGCCGGCCCTGTTCCGGGTTACGATATGCAGCGGGTTCTGTCAACTCAAACGCCGCGTGATGCTGCAAAAATGAGTGGTTTAACCTCCTTGGTTCTTTACCCTCCGCGCTATTTAATGGTGGCTGGCTTAGGCGTGTTGGGACTGACTTTGGTAGTGCCGATGATGAAAGCCAGTGGAGGAGAGGTGGATTTTGAGAAAATTCTGCCTTTTGTTATCAACAACTTGCTTCCTGTAGGTCTGAAAGGAATTATTCTTGCTGGTTTACTGGCTGCTTTTATGTCAACTTTTTCGGCCTTTGTCAACTCGGCTCCGGCTTATATTGTCAACGATTTGTATAAGAAATACATCAATCCCAATGCTTCAAACAAGAAATACATCCGCATTAGCTACATCGCTTCAATTAGCATTGTGGCAATCGGGATTGTTTTTGGGTTTTTCTCGGCATCAATTAATTCACTCACCTTGTGGATCACTTCATCGCTTTATGGCGGTTATGTGGCAGCCAACGTACTGAAATGGGTGTGGTGGCGATTTAACGGTTACGGGTATTTCTGGGGAATGGTCGGTGGCCTCCTGGCATCAACCATCAAGTTCCTGTTCTTCCCCGACACGCCGGATATTTACCTATTCCCACTCATTTTGTTAGTGGCTTCTACCGGTAGTTTCTTGGGATGTTTACTCTCTAAGCCAGTCGATGATGAAACCCTGATTGAGTTTTATAAGAACGTTCGTCCGTGGGGATGGTGGGGAGCTGTTCATGAAAAAGCACAAAAGGTTTATCCCAACCTGACCAAGAATAAAGATTTGGCACGTGATAGTTTCAATGTTTTGATTGGTATTATTTGGCAGATGACCCTCATCGTGGCGCCAATTTATTTGGTAATCAGACATTACAATGGCTTATATATCGCATTAGGGGTTTTTGTTGTAACTTCAATTGTGCTGAAGTATAATTGGTTGGATAAGATCAAGGACTATGAAGAATTTTAATAACACACGGATGTTGCTTTGGCTTGTCAAGGGATTATTTCAGGCAGGCAGCTGTCGCTGGCAAAGCTCTAGATCTTGGCGAAATGTATTTAACGAAGAAGGCATTAAGTTGTAAAAAAAATAAAGAATTTAAAAGACATAAACGCATACAGGAATGAAGATAAAAGGAACTTTTTTGGACGAAATCAGTCATGACATTCCGCACCAGAATTGGGGCAGAAAGGAATGGGATCTGGATTTTGCCTACATGAAACAGGTTGGCATCAATGCGGTTATTTTAATACGCAGCGGTTATCGTAAAT
Source organism: Sunxiuqinia rutila (assembly GCF_050589705.1). Lineage (NCBI taxonomy): Bacteria > Pseudomonadati > Bacteroidota > Bacteroidia > Marinilabiliales > Prolixibacteraceae > Sunxiuqinia > Sunxiuqinia rutila. The sequence continues at coordinate 132,305 of NZ_JBNGOT010000009.1, read as the reverse complement.
GGCTGACTTATCCGTCAAAAATATTGATGGAGCAGGAAAGGGCCTATCAACCATCGGTTGATCTTGTGCAGATGTTTCTGGAATTAAGCGACAAGCATGGAATGGATTTTTATTTCGGTTTGTACGATTCCGGACGTTACTGGGTAAATGGCGATTTCCAGTCGGAGCTAGACTTAAACAAAGCACTGATTGAAGAGGTCTGGGCTAAATACGGCCATATGCCGGCTTTTAAAGGCTGGTATATCTCGCAGGAATGCAGCCGCAAAACCGGTTCGATCATTAAGATGTACTCGGGCCTTGGCGAGCACTGTAAAGCGGTTTCAGGACAACTAACCACTTTGATTTCGCCTTACATTGATGGCATTAAAAACATTAGCCAGTACCAGGCCGAAACAAGTCGTGGTGAAGGAGTGAGCCTGAAACGTCATGAAGAGGATTGGAGCGAGATTTTTGACGGCATCAAGGATTCAGTGGACATTGTCGCTTTTCAGGATGGACACATCGAGTTTGATGAGCTGGATGACTTTCTTCAAGTTAACAAGCAAATGGCTGATAAATACGGCATTCGCAGCTGGACCAACTCAGAAACCTTTGACCGCGATATGCCCATTAAATTTTTACCCATCAAATGGGAGAAACTGCTGATGAAACTGCAAGCTGCTGAGCGCGCCGGAATGGAGCAAGCCATCACTTTTGAATTTTCGCACTTTATGAGTCCGCAGTCGGCATACTTGCAGGCCGGACATTTGTATAATCGTTATCAGGAATACCTGGCTCAATTTAAATAATGGCTGAAGCAATGGAAAAAACAGATTTTAAACAACTGGCCGAGAAATACCAGAAGGAACTGTTGGAAAATGTCGTTCCTTTCTGGTTGAACTGTTCGCAGGACAAAGAATTCGGCGGATATTTTACATGTCTTGATCGGGAAGGAAACGTGTTTGATACCGATAAATTTATTTGGTTGCAGGGACGCGAAGTCTGGCTGTTCTCAATGTTGTACAACCAGGTAGAACAAAAACAGGAATGGTTGGATGCAGCTATTCAAGGAGCTGAATTCCTGAAGAAATACGGGCATGACGGGAATTTGAACTGGTACTTTTCGCTTACGCAAGAAGGGAACCCCTTGGTAGAGCCCTACAATATTTTCTCCTACACTTTTGCCAGCATGGCATTTGGACAGCTTAGCAAAGCTACCGGAAACCAGGAGTATGCTGATATCGCCAAAAAAACATTCGAGCTTGTTTTGGCGAAAACAGGCAATCCCAAAGGGCAATGGAACAAGGCCTATCCGGGTACCCGAAACCTGAAAAACTTTGCCTTGCCCATGATTTTGTGCAACCTGGCTTTGGAAATTGAGCACTTGCTGGACGAAGATTTTCTGAAGGAAACGATGGAAACCTGTATTCATGAAGTGATGGAGGTGTTCTATCGGCCGGAGCTTGGGCTGGTGGTTGAAAATCTGAATGCAGATGAGACCTTGTCGGATACCTTTGACGGGCGTTTGCTCAACCCGGGACATGCCATTGAAGCCATGTGGTTTATTATGGACCTGGGCGTTCGACTTAATCGTCCGGATTTGATTACGAAAGCTAACGAAATAGCCATTCAAATGGTTGAATATGGCTGGGATCAGGAACATGGCGGTATTTTCTATTTCATGGATCGTTTGGGACATCCAACGCAGCAGCTGGAATGGGATCAAAAGCTTTGGTGGGTTCATATTGAAACCTTGATTACTATGCTGAAAGGTTACCAACTGACCGGTTCTGAGAAAAGCCTGGAATGGTTTAAAAAAGTACACGACTACACCTGGTCGCACTTTAAAGATGAAGAACATTCGGAGTGGTTTGGCTACCTGAATCGTCAAGGCGAGGTATTGCTTCCGCTGAAGGGTGGAAAGTGGAAAGGGTGTTTCCATGTGCCACGCGGGCTGTATCAGTGCTGGCAAACCCTGGAGACAATTAATGCTTCGTTGAAATGAAAAGAAGCTACTTCTTGAAAATTGGCCTGCTGTTGGTTGTATTGGTTTGGTTCTCCAGCAGCAGTTGGGGAGCCGGTAAAAACAGGTTTTTTGCTGCTAATAGCCCGGAATTTCAATACATGGGGCGGGTGGCTGTAGAGCAGGGTGAAGCCACTTACAACTGGCCCGGGGTAACGGTTACTGTCGGCTTTTCAGGCAAGGTGCTTGGCATTCGCTTGAAAGGCGGCGAACGGAATTATTTCAATGTATGGGTGGACGATTATCCGGTGCAGGTAGTACATGCCGTTAACGACACGGTTTGGTGGTTTCCGGAACGCCTTACACGAGGGACACACCAGTTGCGACTGGTAAAACGGACGGAAGCTGATATGGGCACTGCCGTGTTTTATGGGCTTTACCTGGGTGAGAAAGAAAGCTTGGTTCAGCCAGAGGCTTTACCAGCCAGAAAACTGATGTTCATCGGGAACTCCATCACATGTGGCTACGGCACCGAAGGACAAAACCGAACAGAAAGGTTTAAACCTTCCACGGAGAACTGTGAAAAATCGTACGCACCGATAATTGCAAGGGCTTTTGAGGCGCAGTATCACTTAATATCGCATTCGGGACTCGGAATGGTTCGAAATTATGGCGATCCTGAAAAGATATCGGTGAAACTTCAGCCCATGCTCGCACGCTTGGATTACCTGTTGGACAATGATTCAACAAGGCGTTACGAGCTGACGAACTACCAGCCTGACGCGATTGTGGTTAACCTTGGAACCAACGATTTTTCTACTCAGCCGTTTCCGGATGAAGCTGATTTTGTGGAAGCTGGGAAAGCGCTGTTGCATAAGCTGCTAGCCGTTTACCCGGGGGTGAAAATCTTTTGCATTACGGGCCCCATGATGGATGAGCCTGCCTTTACCTATACCAAGCGCATGGTGCATGAGGTACGAGTTGAAATAAATTCAGGAGATGTGATTTTCGTGGGAGTACCGCGCCAACTGCTGGATCCGGAGACAGATTTGGGTTCTGATTCACACCCTTCTTACCGGGGACAACTGAAAACAGCAGGCATGATTTTGCCGGTGATGGGAACGGTATTGAATTGGGATTTTTCTATGGATGAAATGTTACCGGTCTTAAAAAGTCATTGAGCTAAGACCGAGTGCTGGTTTTGTGAATAATTATCAACGAGATTAAAGAAGTAACTAATATAAATCAGGAAGCCAATGGGATGCGACTTGACCACTTGATTGGCTAAAACAAAATAGATATGAAAAGACGTAATTTTATTGGAATGCTCGGAGCAACAGGAGGGTTGCTGGCTACTGCTCCGCTGATCGCAAGTCCGGCCGGGAAACCGGTTCAAAGTGCAAAACGCAATAGACGGAAAGCTGGAAAGGAAATGAAAGCGGATCTGGTCATTGCAGGTGGCGGAATGGGAGGTTGTGCATGTGCTTTGGGGGCTTTGCGCAACGGACTTTCAGTAATTATGACGGAAGAAACCGATTGGATTGGTGGACAAATAACTCAGCAAGGGGTGCCGCTGGATGAACACCGCTGGATTGAAACCCATGGGGCAACTCAGCTGTTTCGGGAGTTCCGGAAGGGATTGCGGGATTACTACAGACGTAATTATCCCTTGACCGAAGCTGCTGCCGCTAAGGAAAACCTGAACCCAGGTGATGGTGCCGTTTCTCGCTTGTGTGTGGAACCCAAAGTGGCTCTTGCCGTTCTCAACAGCATGTTTGCTCCCTTTGTTAGTTCTGGCCAACTGACGCTTTTGCTGGAACATAAAGCGACGGCAGCGGATGTGGATGGAAGCCGTGTTAAAGGGCTGGAAGTTTTGAATATGCGCAGGGATGAAGCCCTTGTTCTTGCGGCCCCTTATTTTGTTGACGCCACGGAAATGGGCGATTTGCTGCCGATGACCGGAACCGAATATGTAACCGGAACTGAATCGAAAAAGGAAACCAGGGAACTGCATGCGCCGGAAGTGGGTGATCCTGAAAACGAACAAGCTTTTACTTTGTGTTTTGCCTTGGATTACCGTCCTGGTGAAAACCATGTGATTGATAAACCTGCGAACTATGATTTCTGGCGTTCTTTTGTGCCCCAAATGGAGCCCAAATGGCCCGGACGTTTGCTTGACTTGACCTATTCATCGCCATCGACCCTGAAGCCAAAAACCTTGGGCTTTCACCCCGAAGGAGGGCGCACGGGGGATGTGATGAATCTGTGGAATTACCGGAAAATTATTAACCGTCATAATTTCACGCCGGGCACTTTTGCTGGTGACATGACCGTTGTTAACTGGCCTCAGAATGATTACCTGCTAGGGCGTTTGGTGGATGTTAGCGAGAAGGATTTTAAAAAGCATGTGGAAGGCGCCCGTCAACTGAATTTATCTTTGATTTACTGGCTTCAAACTGAAGTGGAGCGGCCCGATGGAGGTGCCGGTTGGCCCGGAATTCGTTTGCGCAAGGATGTAATGGGAACCGATGATGGCATGGCCAAATACCCGTACATTCGTGAAGGGCGACGAATCAAATCCTTATTTACCGTGCTGGAAGAACACGTAGGCGTTGAAAACCGGACCCTGGTTAAAGGGAAGGAGGCTGCAACTAAATGCGAAAGTTTTTATGACAGCATTGGTGTCGGATCCTACTACCTGGATTTGCACCCTTCAACCAAAGGCGATAACTACATCGATTTGCCTTCTCTTCCTTTTGAAGTTCCTTTAGGATCATTGATTCCACAGCGAATGGATAACTTACTTCCAGCCTCTAAAAATATCGGAACAACACACATCACTAACGGTTGCTACAGGTTGCACCCGGTAGAGTGGAACATTGGCGAAGTGGTGGGTATGTTGGTTCATTTTGCTTCCAAGAAGCAGGTTAAGCCACGCGAGGTGCGCGAAAATAGAGAATTGTTGGCCGATTTTCAGCAATTTATCCAGAGCCAGGGCGTAGAAATAAAATGGCCGGTATAGCTTAAACCTTTAAGAATGAAATCATAAATCGAATAATCATGAGAAAAATGATCTACAAAAGCGTATTGCTCTTGCTTGTATTGACCGCGGCTTGTAAACCTTCAACCCAACAAGGAAAGTTGGAAAAGGCCGGCTGGGAAATGGGCGTTCAGAGCTACACCTTTCATAAATTTACCTTCAAGGAAGCTGTTGATAAAGTGAATCAGCTTGGGTTGGGAGCTATTGAAGTGTACTTTGGTCAGCCTCTGGGAGAAGGTATGGAAGGTTCCATGGACTTCCGGATGGATAAGAAAACCCAACATCAAGTGCTGGAATATGCCCGTTCGAAAGAGGTGAAAATTGTTGCCTGCGGCGTGGTTATTTGCAAAGACGAGGCCGAGTGGAAACAACTCTTCGAGTTTGCCAATCAGATGGGAATTAAACTAATCACGAGTGAGCCGGAATACAAACACCTGAAATATGTTGATGAGCTGGCAAACCAGTTTGGTATTAACGTGGCCATTCATAATCACCCAAAGCCTTCCAATTACTGGAATCCGGACATGTTTCTGGAGGCGGTTGATGGCTTGAGTAACCGTATTGGAGCTTGTGCCGATGTGGGCCATTGGAAACGCATGGGGGTTGATCCGGTAGAAGGATTGAAAAAATATGAAGGACGCCTGAAAGCGCTTCACTTTAAGGATATCAAGGAAAAGGTGGAAGGCGAAGCCGAGCAACACGATGTGATTTGGGGAACTGGTATTCTGGACATGAACGGCATGCTGGTAGAGCTGAAGAAACAAGGTTTTGAAGGCTTGTTCTCCATTGAATACGAGCATAACTGGGAGAATTCAGTTCCGGATATTCAGGAAAACATCAGCTATTTCAACGAGCTGGCTGAGCAAGTGCTGTAAAAGATACATAGAGCTTCAGGTGATCGACAACTGAAGCTTTGAAAATACTCATTAGTCGAGTTTTGAATAGTCAGGCTGCTTCGGGATTATCGAACGATAATTTTGGAGCAGCTTTTTTTATGCCTGACTGTAACGTGATTCAAGCAACCTCAGCGGTGAGCTTGTGGAGTAACCGCAACCTGGCTTGAGAACGCTTATTGGGGGAGTTGGGCAAAGCAGGGAATTTCATTCAGCTTATTGTCCCAATTGGCCTTGCTGTCCATGAAAATATGTGCTTGTGGTATTATGGGGATCTTGGTGTCAAAACAGCCTGCCGGAACAACCAACAGTGAGCCGTTTTGCTGAAGAATGGGAAGCGCTGATCCGCAAGAGGGGCAGAAGCTTTTGGCGTGCCTGGTTGCGCTTAAACGAAAGGTTTTGACTTGATGTGCTCCCGACAGCCAGCGCAGTTTTGCCGAAGTAGAAAATAAATTTGCCGCATGGGCCGAGCCGGTGTCTTTTTGACAACGTTTGCAATGGCAAAGAAAGAAATGCTCAAAATCTCCCTCAATTTCGAAAGTAATTTCACCACAAAGGCATGAACCGGTATGTTTCATCGACATAATTATTCCTGTTTTTTTCATGGTCATTTTTCTGTTCGCTTGGATGGAACAAGTTGATTCTGATAAATATAAAAAATACAAGCGAAAGGGAGGGGAATAATGTGGCAAAAAATGGACGAAAATAAAAAAAGAGCTGCTCCGAAGAACAGCTCTTTTGCACGGGAGGAGCGACTCGAACGCCCGACACCTGGTTTTGGAGACCAGTGCTCTACCAACTGAGCTACACCCGTATTTGAATGCGAGTGCAAATATAGTAAATCTTGAAAAACTACCTAACAAATATGGCTATTTCGTGAAAAAATAGTTCTTTTTTTTTCTAAAGCTCTAAAATCAGATCCGTCAATTTTTCATCATGGTCAAGGTTCATTTTCTTACGCAGACGATAACGGTGATTCTCTACTCCACGAACAGAGATCCCCAACAGGGGAGCGATTTCTTTGGACGACAGGTTCATACGAAGAAAGGCGCATAAACGCAGGTCTTTGGCAGTCAGTTCCGGGTACCGCAATTTGATCTTGGTAAGGAACTGCTCGTGGGCCCGCTCAAAGTTGGTTTCAAATAATTGCCAGTCATCATCACTTGACATGTTTTCATCAATTTTTCGGTTCAAATGATTGTAATACTTGTCCGGAAAGCGCGATCCCAGCTGTTCTTTTTGCTTCGATACAAGTTCTTTTATCTCTAAAAGAAACTCATTCTTTTTGATGATGGACATGGTGGAGTTGGCCAACTCCTTGCTTTTATGCTGAATCTCGTCCCGGAGCTTCTCATTACGCAAGCGAATCAGCTCTTTTTCCTTTTTATCGTGTTCCAGCCGTTCTTTTTTGCGTGTTTGCTGAATTCCCCAGGTGCGGAAGCCCAGTAAGCCCGCAACAAAAAGAAGCAGGTAGATTGCCCGGGCGTAATTGGTGAGGTACCAGGGCGGCGCCACTTTAAACGATAGCGAGTCGACCTGGCTTTCATTGCCCCATTGATCAATGGCCTTAACCAGCAAGGTGTAGTTGCCGGCGGGCAAGCGGTCGAAAACAAAACGCGGTTCGGTTGATTTTTCAGACCAGTCCTGATCCAGTCCTTTTAAGTACGACTGGAAATAAATCGGATTATGCGTGTAGTACGGAAAAGAATACCGCAAATGCAGGTTATGGTATTTGTATTTTATATGAACATCCTGTCCGGAAATGGCCTCTCGGACGGTTTCGCCACGGCTGGAGGTCAGTTCCAACTCGCGGAGCTTGGGCTGAAAGCTTTCAATAACAGAACTCGTGTCGCTTATTGCAGCATCAATTCGTGCAATTCCGTTTTCAAGACATACAATGGCTTTGGTTTCTGTTAAGGGCAAAATATTTTCATAATCCTCAATGAGCTCATTGCCCGCAAACAGCGATCGAGGATAGGTTTTTATCTGCTCAATGGTGTTGTTGAAAATTTTGAACAAGCCAATTTGCTCTCCCGTAATAAACCAATAATGATGGTCGGGCCCAGCAATAATTCGCTTAGAGGCTATAAAAGGCCCCAGCTGCTCATTGAATAAATCATAGGGGAGGATGGAGTCCGTTAAATCATTATAGGTGTACAAGAGTTCTTCGGTGGTGAAAACAATTCGGTTTTCAACCTTAAAAACATGCACCGAATGGTCTTTTTTAAACACCGACTCTTTGCCATAGTAGATGCGGTTAAGCACACTGTCGCGTTTGTTGTTCAACTGAAGCCGGTAGATGCCTCGTCGCATGTGGCTGGCCCAAATGTCGCCCAGGTGATCAATTTCAATGTAGCGAATCAGGTCAAAAAATCCTTTTATTACACCATCCTGCCGGTAGGTGTTTTCTTCCTGCTTTATGCGAATGATGTTTGAATACGTGGATTCCAGCAGGTAGTCGGCTTTCATTGGGTCCTCACGAATGGAAAAACCACCCGACTGTCTCGAAATAAATTGGTGTTTTCCGTCTTTGATCAACAGGGTGCCATCGTTGTGCCCGACAAAAAGGTGGTCGTTGTAAATCTGAAGTTCCCATACCTGATTCTGCGTGGAAGGAACGAGTTGGAAGTCGCCCTGGTTGTCATTGAGTGCTCGCCTGAACAAGCCTTGATTGGTTCCCAGGTACAATTGGTTTTCATAAACAGCCGCATCATAAACAGCGCCAATTTCCGGGAGTGTTTCAATTTCAAACCCCAGGTTTCGATCATTGGAGATAAAATCGATGCCGTTATCCAGGGCCAGCCAGATATTGTTGAACTGATCGGTTGTAATTCCAAGTACCGTGTTGTTTTGGAGCCCCTGATCGGTATTGCATCGGGAGACCAGCGAGCCGTCTTTTTCAAAAATGAGAATGCCATCAATCAGCGTTCCGATAATTAAACGTCCTTGTTGATCAAAGAATCCGCGGTTTACTTCATTTTTCTTGAAATAGTCGGTCCATGTAGGATTCCACTCACGTATGGATTGACCATCGCTAATGAAAATGCCATTGGAATTGGTTCCAAATATGATTTGATTGTTTCCGAAAGGAAGGATGAACCGAATCGTGAGACCATTAAAGAAGGACGATTGGATATAAGGCTGTGTCTGCCCGTCTTTTTTTATTTTGAAAATCCCTTGGTCGCTTACTGCCAATAGAATATCATTATTTACCCGGTGCATGGTATTCGAGAATCCGGGGAGTTTGATCGGTTTGATCTCCTTGTTGCGGTAAATCAAAACACTGTTGAATGAATGGAAATAGACGGCGTCATCCAAAATGGCGATGTTCCAAAATTCTTCGTTGTCGGAGAAATACGGAGCGGCAAGTTCATTCAGGGAATGGTATTGCAGAAATCCGTTTTCATCAGCCAGCCAATAGCCCAGCTCACGGTAGCCACTGGTGTAGATCAGGGAATCGGACAGGGCTAGAACCGAGCGCAGGTTGGTTTCATTCGGAAGCCGGTAGAGTTTCCAGTCTACACCATCAAACTCCAGCAGACCGCCATGGTTGGCAAAGTATAGAAAACCGTTGGGGCTGCGGTCAACTGCCCAGTTTTGCTTGGAAGCGTGGTAATTGTTCTTTGAAAAGTTCTTAATGTTGAAAACGGGTGTTTTTGCTTGTAGCTTTGCACCGGGCAGAACAAGCTGTAGCAAAAACAATAGCGCATAAATTAAATGAGTTGCTTTATTTCGATTCATCCTCTTTTTCGTTAAATATTAACCACAAGCCGCAAAGTCAAAAAAAAGTAAACTGCCGATTGATTGCGATCATCCCCTAAAAGGGGGGAATTCCACCAATGCCAGGATGTCAAAAATAGCAATTCTAGGGGTTATGTCTACAGTTAGTTGGTTCATGGAGCAATTGATTGCGGCTTTTGAAAGCTGATATTTGTTACTTTTTGTGAAAAACATGTTTTATATCATATTCGTTTAAAGTTTAAAAAAGTGAGAAATGATGAGGTAATTCATGTTTGATAAACAGCTGGTTGCAGGATTTATTGTATTAAGGTGTGAGGTGCTGATGAGGCGTGATACTCACTTCGCCATGTTAAGAGAATTAGAAGTGTATGTGAATTTTTCTTAAAATATTGTGGGGAGTGTAGATTAGCTGCACAAACTGAATCAAAAAGGTGTACGATGAAAAAACTAATGTTTCTATTTTGCTTTATTTTTTCGGTTACCTCGGTTTTTTCGCAACAAAATGCGATAACGGGAAATGTAACTGAAGCTTCAACTGGAGAGCCTATTCCAGGGGTTAGTGTTATTATTAAAGGCACAACGTCCGGAACAATCACTGATTTTGACGGAAATTATACCATTAAAGCAGCCAATACAGATGTGCTTGTATTTAGCTTTGTTGGTTTAAGTGCTAAGGAAGTTGCGGTAAGTAACCGGACTGTTATTAATGTACAACTGGAAGAGTCGACTGAATTGGTGGATGAAGTCGTTGTGGTTGGCTATGGCCAGCTGAAAGTGAAGGACCTTACTTCTTCTATTTCTACAGTAAACTCTGATGAGCTCCAGAAGACTCCGGCCGGGCAGGCCATGCAGGCTTTGCAGGGCAAGGTGGCTGGAATGCAGGTGGTGAGCAGTGGTGCTCCCGGCGATTCACCGACCATTCGTGTACGTGGAATCGGGTCTTATCCTGGAAGTAATAATGAAGCGCCGCTTTATGTGGTTGATGGAATGTTCTTTGACAATATCGACTTCCTGAATACGTCGGATATTGCTTCAATCTCTGTTTTGAAAGATGCCTCGGCCGCTGCTATTTATGGTGTGCGTGCAGCCAATGGGGTTGTTTTGATTGAAACCAAATCGGGAAAAACCAATCAAAAATCAGAGATTACCTACGATGGCTACTACGGAATGCAGGTGGCTCAAAATGTGCTGAAGATGGCCAATGCAGAGCAATTTACAACGATGGCTATGGAGTCTGGCTCTCAAACTGCTATTGATAATATTTACAAAGCCATGCAGCGTTACGGTCGAAGCCGGATTAATCCTAACGTGCCAGACGTAAATACCGATTGGTACGATGAGATTATGCGTGTTGCTCCGATCCAAAACCATAGTTTGAGTGTAGCCGGTGGAAGCGACAAGGCAACTTACTCATTAGGAACCAGCTATTTTGGGCAAGAAGGTATTCTGGATATGAAAAACGAGTATGAGCGTTTTAACCTTCGTTCAAAAGTTGATTTCAAAGCAACTGATTGGTTTACCATTGGTGGTAACATGATTTTCAGTAATGCAACCAAATACAGCCAGGAGTCAAGTGCGTGGAGTATGGCTTACTGGGCCGTACCAATTATGCCGGTGTATGATGAATTGAACACCGATGCCTGGCCAACAAAATACGCGAGTGCAGAACACATTGGGTATCGCGGAGGACAGAACCCTTTTGCCGCCATTGACTACAATAATCGTCGGATGAAGATTCGTAAAGTCCTGGCTAATTTCTATGCCAAGGTAGATGTGATTCCCGAAAAACTGTCGTTTAAAACAAGCTACAACCACAACTTTACGTCTCTGAATAACCGGGATGTGGCTTTACCTTATTTCATTAGTACCAACTTTAAGCGGGTTGATGCCACGCTGACTAAGCGAAGCGAAACCTATTCAAACCAGATTTGGGACAATGTTTTGACTTACGACGATAGCTACGGTAAACACAAATGGACCGTTATGGGTGGTACTTCATACCGCGACGAGGCTTATGACATGCTGACTGCTCAAGGCGTGAATTTTCCGGTTGATCAGGAAGAAGCCTGGTACATTAGTCAGTCTGATTTAGCGAACATTCCGACTACCGCTGTACGTGACGGTGGAAGCAGACAATACGGAATCTCTTACTTCAGCCGTATTTCTTACAACTTTAACGACCGCTACCTGGTTTACGGTACCATGCGTGCCGACGGTAGCTCAAAATACCAGGAAAAATGGGGTTACTTTCCAACGGTTGGTGCCGGATGGGTTGTGTCTGAAGAAAATTTCATGGAAGAAATTGATGTGATCGACTTCCTGAAAGTGCGTGCCAGCTGGGGACGGCTTGGAAACGATAAAATTCAGGCCAGCGATGGTGCTTCAACTACCAATGTTGTAACAACCTCTTTGGGCGATATTCTGTACAGTGGAACAACCACTGCCAGTACCTTCTCTTCTTTGAAATGGGAAGTAACGGAGGAAACTAACGTTGGATTGTCTTCTCGCCTGTTTAACAGCCGTCTGTCTGTTGAAGCAGATTATTATATCCGTGATACGGAGAACGCCGCAATTCGCGTAAAAATTCCTTCAACAGGAAGCAGTGTGTTGCGAAACGTAGGAGTTATTCGTAACTCTGGTTTTGAGTTAGCCTTGAATTGGAATGATGAAATTACTAAAGACTTGAGCTACTCCATTGGAGCCAATATTTCAACTTTGAAAAACGAGGTTCGCGACTTGTACGGACAGCCATACATTGATGGTGGTTCAGCTGAATTCCGTCAGCGTTCAATGGTGGGTGAGCCTTTAATGGCATTCTTCGGATATGAAGTAGCTGGTGTTTATCAGAATGAAGAGCAAATTCAGGCTGATCCGGTTGCAGTAGCCAACAACCTGGTTCCCGGAGATTTTATCTACCGTGACCAAAACGGTGATAACCAAATTAATGATGACGACCGCGTGGTGTTGGGTTCTTACTTTCCGAACTTCATGTATGGCGCCAACCTGGGGCTTAACTATAAAAATTTCGAATTCTCAGCCAGCCTGGTAGGGCAGTCCGGAAACAAGATTCTGAACCGCAAACGAGGTGAAGTAATCTGGACACCTGATTTGAATATGGATGCTGACCTGGCCGTTAACCGTTGGCATGGTGAAGGAACAACCAATTCATACCCTTCTTCTGCAGCATTGAGAAAAGGATGGAACCAAAAACTAAGTTCATTCTTTGTTGAAGACGGATCGTTCTGGCGCATTCAAAACATTCAGTTGGCTTACAACCTGAATGGCAAGGATTTCTTCGGAACAAAAATTCCAAATACCAAAATCACTTTCACGGCTGATCGTCCGTTAACGGTATTTAACTACAACGGATTCAACCCAGAAGTTGCTAATGGAATTGATCGTCAAACCTACCCAATCCCTGCGACTTACACGATTGGGCTGAATGTTAAATTTTAATCGATTTAAAAAGGAAGAATTATGAAATTAAGAAAATATACAATCAAGATGGTTGCTTTGGGCGCTGTATTGTTCGGAGCCTCAGCCTGTCATGATTTACTGGACGAACCGAAAGAGAATACTTCTTTCACCGAAGAAACGGACTACACTCAAACAGAGGACATGATTTTGCCTTTGATCGGTGCTTACGCTGAATTCAACTCACGAGGCTGGGAAGATTTCCCTTTGATGTCGGTTCGTGGTGACGATGTGAATGCCGGAGGATTGGGTGATCAGCAGGATTTTGCAGAAATGGACAAGTTCAACTACAACAAGGACTTTTGGATGTACAACTCAACCTGGCAAAACCTGTATGCGGATATTTTTGACACGCATTCAGCCATGGAGCAAATAGAGCTGTATAAAGAGTTTGCCAGCAATACCGCTACGGCTGATCAATACATTGCAGAAGCCAAAGTACTTCGCGGATGGTTGTTGCTTCAGTTGTCACGTGTTTGGGGTGATGTGTTTATCACAACAAGTTCTGACCCGTCTGACTTACTGGTTTTGGATGTGGCCAGCAAAGATGAAGTGATGCAGCACCTTTCAGATCAAATGGATGAAGCGCTTCCTTATTTGCCAGCCCTACGTCCCAATGAGCGTGTAGATATTCCTGGTGGAGTTACTAAATACACTGCCTTAGCCATTAAAGCCTTGGCTAATCAGGAATTGAAAAACTACCAGGGGGTTGCTGATGCGACTTCTCAAATTATTAGCTCCGGTAAATTTTCGTTGGAAGCTGATTTTTACAACTTGTTCAAGATTCCCGGAAAACTGAGCAGCGAAAACCTATTGGAGCTGCAAGCTTCTGATTTTGGTCAAAGCTCAGGTGACATGGTTTATTACGAGTTTGCCGCTTTAGGACCACAAGGTTGGTCACCTAAAGTAAAAGGTGCCGATGGCGGTTGGGGCTTTTATGAGCCTAGCCTGAAATGGATCAAGTTTATGTTGGACCGTGGCGAGGAAACTCGCTTGGAAACCAGTGTCCTGTTTACAGACAGAGGTATTGCTGAGATTAAAAAAGATCCCAAATACACTTCTTTGCCAGCTTGGATTTCCAATACAACGCCTTCGGGTGATGTGATTAATGACTTTTCACGGGCCATGTTCTCAAGTGGTAAGCATTACCTGCCTTCAGATCAGTTAACACCAGGACGTACGCGTTATGGGTCAAACAAAAACATGATTGTCATTCGATATGCTGAAATCCTGTTGATGCATGCCGAGGCTTTGGTGCAGGGAGCAAGCAGCTCTGCCATGACTGCTGATGCCGCGGTTAATACGGTTCGCGCACGTGCCGGATTGAGCAACCTGAGCGGTGTGACACTTGAGCAAGTGATGGATGAGAAATTTGCCGAATTAGGTATGGAGTGGGGAATTCGCTACAGCGATATGGTTCGCTTGGACAAATATGATGAGCTAAGTTATGAAGGACGTTCGTTTTCTGAAAAACTGACGTTCCTGCCTTACCCGCAAAACCAAGTGGATTTGTTGCCAAACCTGGGGGCAGCTCAAAAGTAACCAATCACTAAAAATTGAATGAAAATGAAAGCATTAAAATACATATTCACTGCAGCGGTGGCTGGTTTGTTTGCTGTTGCATGTAATGAGGGAATTGACTCGATAACGCCTGTTGCTCCCGGTGAGGATACGGAAGCCCCGGTTGTGAAGATTAATTACCCAACCGGAGATATCACCATCCCGTTTACCGATGAGCAAACGGACATCGACTTCAAATTTGAAGTAACTGATGATATTGAAGTGCAACAATTCACGGTAACGCTGAATGAGCAGGTTATCGGTGAATACAGCGATTTTAAAGATTACCGCCGGGTGTTGGAAACCCTGTCACAAACAGCCGTTGCCATTGGCGACTACTCATTGGTTGTAACAGCAACTGACCTGTCAGGCAAAACAACCACCGAAACCCTGGATTTTCTGGTGACCAATAAATACATTGCCAGGTATGCGGACGAAATCTTGTACATGCCTTTCGAAGGCGGGTTTTACATGAACCTGTTGACAGAAACGGAGGCAACAGTTGTTGGGACTCCGGCTTTTGCCGAAGGAAAAATCGGTCAGGCTTATGTGGGCGACTCGGCTGCTTACCTGACTTTACCGGGAGAGGAGTTTCATTCGAATGAATTCACTGCAGTGTTCTGGATGAAGGTGAATGCCACACCAGACCGAGCCGGTATTTTGACGATGGGGCCAGAGGATACGGCCAACGCTGGTTATCCGGACAAACAGAACAACCGTAAAAGTGGGTTCCGTTTTTTCAGAGAAGATGCTGCTGGCAAGCAACGCTTTAAACTGAATGTAGGAAATGGCGAAGCTGATCTTTGGGTTGATGGTGCCTCGGCAGCTGATGTTGACCCAACAACCGGAGAGTGGGTACACTTGGCCTTTTCCATTTCAGATACGGAATGTGCGATTTATATCAATGGCGAAGTTGCTAAACAAGTGGCGTTTACAGGAATTGACTGGACTGGATGCGATGTGCTTTCAATCATGTCGGGCGCGCCAAGGTTTAACGAATGGGGCCACAACTCTGACGAGAGTGCGATGGATGAACTTCGTTTGTTCAACAAGGCTTTAAGCCAGGCGCAGATTCAGAACATTATGGGGAACGAGAAATAAGGAGAAAGAAGAAATAGTTTAGTTAGGTTTCTTTTAAGTATGGAAGGCTGCTTGGGGTTCCGGGCGGCCTTCATCTTAAAAGTTAATTTCTACCAGAAGGTGAACCTTGTTTCTTCTCCCCATAAAATATACTGGAGAAATTAGAGGTGTTCTTTTTTCGCAAAATACGATTGGTTTTCTTTTTCAAACTCATTGAATTCAGAAAATCAGACTACCAAATAAAATACGTGCAATGAAACATTTAATATTAGGTGGCTTACTGTTGTTGATGGGAGTGTCATGCACCCATGCACCCCAGGAGGGATCCTCCTATGCTGATTTGTCAGATACGCAACTGTTGGACACCATTCAATACCAGACTTTCCAGTATTTCTGGGAGGGAGCTGAACCCAACTCCGGGATGGCTCGCGAGCGCATTCATATGGATGGCGTTTATCCGCAAAACGATCAGGATGTGATTACTTTGGGGGGCTCTGGTTTTGGAGTGATGGCAATTTTGGTTGGTGTTGAGCGTGGTTATATTACGCGCGAACAAGCCTTGGAGCGCTATCAGCGAATTGTGGATTTCCTGGGAAAAGCTGATCGTTTTCATGGGGTGTGGCCACACTGGCTCGAAGGTAAAACCGGCAAAGTGAAGCCATTCAGTAAAAAAGATGATGGTGGTGACCTGGTTGAAACTGCGTTTATGATTCAGGGACTTTTAACGGTAGCTGAATATTTTGAAGGCGGAAACGACGCCGAGATGCAGTTGGTAGCCGACATCAATCAACTGTGGGAAGAAGTTGAGTGGGATTGGTACACCAAAGGTGGCGAAGATGTGCTTTACTGGCACTGGTCGCCCAATTATGGTTGGGATATGAACATGCCAGTCAGTGGCTATAACGAATGCCTGATCATGTATGTACTGGCTGCAGCTTCTCCAACGCATGCCATTCAGCCCGAAGCTTACCATAAAGGCTGGGCACAGGACGGCGCTATTTCCAACGATACCGTTTACTATGGATTAAATACGGTTCTGAATTTCTATGGAAATGTGAATGAACCTACCGGACCAATGTTCTGGGCACATTATTCCTACTTGGGATTGAACCCCAAAGGCTTGTCTGACAAGTACGGAGACTATTGGCAACTGAACCAGAATCAGGCCATGATTCATTACAAATATGCGGTAGACAACCCGAAGGGCTTCGAAGGCTATGGCGAAAAGCAGTGGGGTTTCACCTCGAGCTATTCGGTGGATGGTTACTCAGGCCATCGTCCGGGTAACGGCGATCTGGGGGTTATTAGCCCAACGGCAGCCTTGTCTTCTTTTCCGTATACCCCCAAAGAATCCATGCAAATGCTGAGATACTTGTATGCCGAAGCTGATTCGCTTGTTGGCAAATTCGGCCCTTACGATGCATACAGCGTTACTGCTGATTGGTCGTTGCCGCGCTATCTGGCAATTGATCAGGGCCCAATCCCGGTAATGATTGAAAATTACCGGAGCGGCTTGTTGTGGAATTTATTCATGAAAAATGAAGACGTGCAACGTGGGCTGGATCGCTTAGGATTCAGCTATTAATAACAATCTGCCCCTGCGAAGGCTGGTAATGGTCTTCGCAGGTTTTTATGCCTGACAGATCGTTGGCAGGAGACGAGAATGCTGCAGCAACGATGACTATAGTGACTTTGCTCTACTTAGCTTAGCCTGAGATACTATTCCCCAATAAGTTCCAAATCGCACAGAAAATACCCTTGAAATGATAAACAATCGAACAATCCCGGTAGGGCTTTTAATGCTTTTCGGTTTGATGCTGTGCATGCCTGGCATGGCTCAGCAAGTGTATTTCTTTGCAGAAGGAACTACCAACAGCTACTATGATCAGGGACTGGTTGATTTGAGCAGTCTCGGAGAAAGTCAATTTGAATACACATTTCCGCCGGGGGCACCGCAATACAATGATAAGCTTCCTTGCTCCGAAACAGCCTTTCAGGGACAATCGGCCTTGAAATTTAATTACACTTCTTCCGAATCCGGCAACTGGATCGTTCGGATTCATCGTCCCGGGTGGGAAAATGCTGACCTCACAGCCCTGGACTCGATCGCTTGCTATATTTATTCTGAAAATGAACTTCCATCATCGGCTTTACCGCTGATTGGCCTGCGGGTTGCCAAATCAACGGGTGCTGACGATGATTCCAGACGCTATGCCTTAGGTGCATTTAATCCTTCCATTCCCGCACAAAAGTGGACACGTATTACGTTTCCGATAAAAGAAATTACAAGTGACCCGGAGAATAGCGCATTGGATTTTACCCGGGTTAAGGCCATTGTTTTTGGCCAATCTGAAAAAAACGGGCTTTCGCGCCTGTTACTGGTCGACGAAATCAGTGCGTTTAAAAGCCTGGAGCAAATTCCTCCGGTTGAAGACCTGCAGGTGGCTGGTTACGACAGCCATGTGGAGCTGAACTGGACAGCCCCTCAAACTGGGTTGACTTATAAAATTTATGCCTCGTTTGATGGCGGTGAAAACTATACATTACGTCAGGAAACAACAGAGAACAATTGCCTCGACTTTGTCCCCGAAGAAGGTAAAAATGCGACTCTGCATTACCGGGTAAGCTCGGTCTATCAGGGCGCTGAATCT
Organism: Sunxiuqinia rutila; assembly: GCF_050589705.1. Lineage (NCBI taxonomy): Bacteria > Pseudomonadati > Bacteroidota > Bacteroidia > Marinilabiliales > Prolixibacteraceae > Sunxiuqinia > Sunxiuqinia rutila. Next base: position 113,924 of record NZ_JBNGOT010000009.1, on the reverse strand, counting down.
TCTTCGGTGGATAAGTCGGTTGAGCTGGAGGATTATACCGATGATCAGCTGCTTGATATGACGCAGGAGTATGCTTTCCGCTATTTCTGGGAAGGGGCACATCAAGCAAGTGGAATGGCTTTGGAGCGCTCCAACGGCAATGGCCGGACGGTGGCTTCCGGAGCAACCGGCATGGGATTAATGGCCATGATTGTTGCTCACGAACGGGAGTATCGGCCAAAAGAGCAGGTAAAAGACCGGATTTTGATGATTCTCGATTTTCTGGAAAACTGTGAACGTCACCATGGCGCCTGGTCGCACTGGTACGATGGCAATACACTAAAAACTCAGGCTTTTACACCCGATGATGATGGTGGCGATCTCGTGGAAACAAGTTTTGTGGCTCAGGCGCTGATTGCCTTGAGAAACTACTTTCAGGATGGAGACACTAAATCGGTACAAATACGTGAGAAAGCGACCCAATTGTGGAAAGAAATTGAATGGAGCTGGTATCAACAAGATGGTCAGCAAGTGCTGTATTGGCACTGGTCACCACGAATTGGTTTTGAAAAGAACCTGCAGGTGAGTGGTTGGAATGAAAGTTTAGTCACCTACGTCATGGCTGCTTCGTCGCCGACCTATGGCATCAATAAAGAAGTGTACGAACAAGGTTGGGCACGGAATGGCAATATGGTCAGGCCCCGGACTTTTTACAATTACCCCATCAGCTTGGCGCCGGATTGGGGCGGTCCACTTTTCTGGATTCATTATGCCCATCTCGGATTAGATCCGAAGGGATTGAAAGATCAGTATGCTGACTATTGGACGGAGCATGTTAACACAGCGCGTATTCATCATGCGTATGCTGTGGCTAACCCAATGGGCTTTAAAAATTACAGCGAAAAGTGTTGGGGACTAACAGCCAGCGATGATCCAGACGGTTATTCGGCGCATCAACCTTACTCGAACGATAATGGAACGATAAGCCCAACGGCCGCTTTGTCCAGCATGCCCTATATCCCGGAAGAGTCTTTACGGGCCTTGAAGTATTTTTATCGCGAGCGCGGACAGGAATTGTTTGGGAAATACGGTCCGTACGATGCTTTTAATGATGAGCGGAACTGGATTCAGGAGTCCTACATTGGTATTGATCAAGGGCCAATTGTGGTGATGCTTGAAAATCACCGGACCGGGCTCTTGTGGGATTTGGTGATGCAGGATGCCGATGTGCAGGCCGGCCTGGATAAGCTTGGGTTTGACTATCAATTGGCTACCGATGTGGATGAATCACTGACAACGAAAAGCTTTCAGGTTTATCCCAATCCGGCTGCTAACCGGGTTTACCTGGTTGGTGACTTTCAATCAAATGACCACTGGTTGCTGCAGGCGTATACTATGGACGGACGAATGGTTTGGAGTGAGCAGTTGCAACTAACCGGGACCAACCTGGAACTGAATTGTGGAGCCTGGGCCGAAGGATTGTACCTGCTCCGAATTCAGAATGACAAAGCGATAAAACAAGCCAAACTATTAATCAAACGCTGAGTAGCTGGTGGGTTTGTAAGGTTTCAGATATTAAATAAAGAGATAAAATGAAGATTAAAAGAGTATTTCAACGTTTAGCTTTAGCGACTCTGCTTTTCGCGGCAATCCCGGGAATGGGAAACGCACAGTCGGTATGCAATACGTATTGTAACCCCTTGGATATTGATTATACCTATATGGTTTATAATTCCAGCAAGAATATTTCCTATCGTTCGGGTGCTGATCCGGCAGTTGTCGAGTTTCGGGGAGAGTATTACCTATTTGTCACCCGTTCGTTTGGTTATTGGCATTCAACGGACTTGGTGAATTGGGATTTCATCAAGCCAGCACAGTGGTTTTTTGAAGGGTGCAATGCGCCTACTGCTTTCAACTACAAAGATTCAGTGATTTACTTTGCCGGTGATCCTGCGGGCTACGGAAGTATTTTATATTCAGACGATCCCAAAAGTGGAAAATGGACCCCAACAGCATCGATTTCCAATAACATTCAGGATTCTGAATTATTCATCGATGATGACGGGAAAACTTATTTGTATTGGGGATCATCCAATGTGCACCCGATACGGGTGAAAGAGTTGAATAAGAACGACCGCATGTTGGAAACAGGGGTGAAAAAGGACTTGATCAACCTGAATGAAGAAAAGCATGGTTGGGAGCGGTTCGGTGAGAATAACTTCCATCCAACCTTAAAGGAAGGGTACATGGAAGGGGCTTCAATGACCAAGCACAACGGTAAATATTACTTGCAGTATGCGGCTCCGGGAACGCAGTTCAATGTGTATGGTGATGGTGTTTATGTTGGCGATTCTCCACTGGGGCCATTCACTTACATGAAAAACAACCCGATGAGTTTTAAGCCGGGAGGCTTTACTAATGGTGCCGGACATGGGATAACCGTGAAACAAACCAATGGACAGTATTGGCATTTTGGAACCATGGCGCTGGCATCGAACTCACACTGGGAACGCCGTTTGTGCATGTTCCCAACTTATTTTGATGATGAAGGCCTAATGCATTCCAATACGCATTACGGTGATTATCCACGATTTGGACCGGATCACCCAACGAAGGCCGGCCAGCATTCTGGCTGGATGTTGCTGTCCTATCGAGGAAAAACAACAGTTTCTTCTTCGCAGATGCAGATCCGAAAAAGTACATCGACCGATAACGATTTCGACATCACGAATATGCCGTTGGTGAAAAACAGTGCGGGTGAAATTACCTCAGAAGTATTGACTGATGAAAGTCCAAAATCCTTCTGGGTAGCGGATGCCAACGATGATCAGCAATGGATAAAAATCGAAATGCTTCAGCCTGGAATGGTGAATGCCATTCAATTGAATTTTCATGATCATGAGTCTGGAATTTATACACGTACCGAAGGTTTACGCCATCGCTTTACCATTGAAGTGTCGGAAAATGGCAAAGAGTGGAAGACGGTGGTAGACCGAAGCAAGAGTTACAAGGATTCGCCCAATGCTTACATCGTGCTAAACCAGCCTCAAAAAGCTCGTTTCATTCGGTATAAAAATATTGAAGTGCCGGGCAATAACCTGGCCATGTCTGAAATCCGGGTGTTTGGAACCGGCTTTGGTAAAAAGCCTGGCAAAGTGAAAGACTTTGAGGTTCAGCGCCACGAGGATCGCCGGGATGTTTCAACCAGCTGGAAAGAAGTGGCTGGAGCACAGGGCTACAATATCCGTTGGGGGATTGCTCCGGATAAATTGTACCACTCATGGCTTGTGTACGAAGATACCGAGTTGCTGATGCGCTGCTTTGATAAGAATACAACCTATTACATGAGCATCGAAGCGTTCAATGAAAACGGAATTTCAGAATCAACCAAAATTATTAAAATCGACTAAATAAGATTAGAGATAGGATAAACCAGATTGGGTAAAATAGATGAATAGATTTTAGAACAGAAAATAAATAGTTAGAAAATGAAGGTGAATCGATTAATTTTTGCGGCCCTTTGGGTCTTATTGGGAGTGCAGGTACAGGCACAAAATACAGATAAAGCTGAGATGGATGCCTACATTAGTGAATTGATGGGGCGAATGACACTTCAGGAAAAAATCGGTCAGTTGAACTTGATTACTCCAGGAGGAGGAATTCCTACAGGTTCAGCTGTGAGTACCGGTGTTGAATCCAAGCTGAAGGATGGTTTGGTAGGTGGTATTTTTGGGGTGAGCAGCCCCGAGAAAGTTCGTCAAACACAAGAGTTGGCAGTAGAAGAAAGCCGTCTGGGAATTCCTGTGCTTGTTGGATCAGACGTGATTCACGGGTACAAAACAACGTTCCCAATTCCACTTGGTTTAGCCTCGAGCTGGGATATGGAGTTGATTGAGAAAACGGCGCGCGTAGCAGCAAAAGAAGCAACTGCAGACGGAATCTTCTGGAACTTTTCACCGATGGTTGATATTGCACGCGATCCTCGCTGGGGCCGTATTGCTGAAGGTGCTGGTGAAGATCCTTTCCTGGGGTCAGAAATTGCCAAAGCCATGGTTCGTGGATACCAGGGCGATGATCTAACCAGCCCTTATACTATGATGGCTACCGTGAAGCACTTTGCTTTGTACGGTGCATCGGAAGCGGGTCGCGACTACAACATAACAGACATGAGCCGTATTCGCATGTTCAACGAATACCTGCCTCCGTACAAAGCTGCGATTGATGCTGGAGTGGGATCAGTGATGTCTTCATTCAATGACGTGGATGGAATTCCTGCGAGTGGAAACAAGTGGTTGTTGACTGACTTGTTGCGTGATCAGTGGGGATTTGATGGCTTTGTCGTTTCAGACTATACTTCTGTTAACGAGATGATTGCTCATGGAATGGGTGATTTGCAAGCTGTTTCTGCTTTGTCGCTAAAAGCAGGCTTGGACATGGATATGGTTGGTGAAGGCTTCCTGACTACCCTGGAGAAATCACTGGACGAAGGCAAAATTACCCTGGATGAAATCGAATTGGCTTGTCGCCGGGTATTGGAAGCCAAGTACAACCTGGGCTTGTTCGAAGATCCTTATCGTTATGCTGATGATTCACGTCCGAAGAAAGATATTTTGACGAAGGAGAACCGTCAGGTGGCACGCGAAGCTGCTGCCCGTTCTTTTGTGCTTCTGAAAAACGAAATGAATACACTTCCGTTATCTCAAAGCGGATCAATTGCCTTGGTTGGACCATTGGCAAACGATAAAAATAACATGCTTGGAACATGGGCTCCAACAGGGAACCCACAACTTTCAATCCCCGTTTTGGAAGGTATGGAGAATGTTGGTGGTCGCAAGGTGGAAGTTCGCTATGCCAAAGGAGCCAACATTTCGGATGATGTTGAATTTGCGAAAAAAGTGAATGTATTCGGAACACGTATTGCCATTGACGAGCGCAGTCCGGAGGAAATGTTAAAAGAAGCCCTGGATTTAGCTGCAAAATCAGATGTCGTAGTTGCTGTGATTGGTGAAGCAACTGAAATGAGTGGTGAGTCGGCTAACCGGACAGATATTTCACTGCCCGAAAGTCAAAAGAAACTGGTTCGTGCTTTGGCCGAAACAGGCAAGCCTTTGGTGTTGGTAATGATGAGTGGTCGCCCAATGGCAATTGGTGAGGAGTATGAGTTGGCGACTTCTTTGCTGCATGTTTGGCACCCTGGTGTTGAGGCTGGAAATGCGATTGCTGATGTGCTTTTCGGAGCTTACAACCCTTCAGGTAAGTTAACAGCTACCTTCCCACACAACGTTGGTCAAATCCCAATTCACTACCGGATGACGACTACCGGACGTCCTCAGGATGGAGATACGTTTATGAAGTTCAAATCGAACTACCTGGATGCGCCTAACAGCCCGCTGTTCCCATTTGGTTATGGCTTGAGCTACACCGATTTCGAGTATGGCAAACCGGTGTTTAGCCAAACCAAATTGAAAGGAAATGAAAGCCTGAAAGTATCGGTTGATATTACCAATACCGGAAATTTTGATGGCGAAGAAGTGGTTCAGTTGTATACACGCGATATGGTGGCTTCTGTAACCCGTCCGGTAAAAGAGTTGAAAGGCTTCCAAAAAGTAGCCTTAAAAAGAGGTGAAACCAAAACTGTTACGTTTGAATTAACAGCTGAAGATCTGGCGTTTTACAATTTCAACCTGGAATTTGGGTGGGAACCCGGAGATTTTGAAATCATGGTTGGACCAAGCTCGGACAATGTGCAATCAGCCGTTGTGAGCTGGGAGAAATAGTGTTGACGACGGGATGCATTTCCCGTCTTCCAATACAAAATTGAAAGAATAGATAAGCATCGGTTGATGAGAATATTGGCTACGTGTCAGGATTCAGAGGAAAACAATCAGAAGTTTATTCAAAAATGCAGAGAACGAGGATTGATTAGAGAGTAGTGCTAACGGAGGCCAATGTAAAAATTGCGCCTCCGTTTTTATTGCGTTAGAAATTGAGTTGCTTTTCGAGTGCTCGTTTGCTTTTGTACGCTTTGCGCTTTCGGATATAAAACATGTAGTAGCCTGTTAGCGGCAAGCTGGCCCCAACAAGCGATGCTAAAAAGGTGAGCACACGTCCCCAATAGCCTCCATAATCTCCAACATGGAGCGCATAAGCCCAAGTCATAATTTTGGAGGAACTTAGGTCTTCCTGGTACTTCTTTACCGAGTTTATTTGCCCGCTGTTTTTATCAAAAGTGTATTTGTCCGCGGCCCGTTTATGAACAGCATCTTTGGCAAGTACTGTTGCTGCTTGATCTTGAATTCGGATGTATTGGTAGCCCGGATTTTTCTGAGCCAACTCCTGAAAAGCCTGATCCCAATGCAAGCTGTTTATCTCCTCTTTTGGTGACGACGATTTTCCTTTCTTTCCATGTCCTTGTTGCTGTTCGATGCCAAACCAGCTGAAAACTGTATTTCGGTACCAGCCAAACGACCACATCAGCCCGGTGAGAGAGCAGATGAGCAGAAGTAAGAAAGCATACATGCCTACGGTAATGTGCAGGTCTCGCCAAAATCGGTTATTTCCGGAACGAATATTCACGGTGAATTGCTGGCGCCACTTTTTCTTATTGACAGGAACCCATAAAACCATGCCGGTAATTAATAGAATGACAAAAATGATGGTGGTGATTCCTACAGTTACTTTTCCCAGCTCTCGGCTTCCATCCATGAGCCAGCGGTGGAGGGCCATTATTTTATAAAAGAAACTTTCCAGAAAATAATGGTAGCCTTTAATTTCTCCGTTGTAGGGATTGACAAAAGCGCTCACGCGAAATCCTTCTTGTAAACCCACGGTGTACGTCCGATCAGGATCGGAGGCGATTTTCACGCTGGCTACTGAATTCTCTTCCAACTGCTCGTTTACTTTCTCAACCAGCTCGTGAAGCGGAAGCGGAGTGCCGATAGTCTGCTCTTCAACAAAATAACGTTCAGGGTAATACCATTCCAATAGTTCTTGCTCAAAAACAAGTATTGCTCCGGTCAGGCAAACAATGGTGACAATCAAGCCCGCAGGAAGAGCCAGCCATAAATGGATTTTTTCGATAAAGTTTCTCATAAATGATCTTGTTGTTTGAATGAAAGTCCCCACCATGGGAGGGCGGGGACTTTGCTTGTTGCTATTAGAACTGGTAGGATAGCGTTACTGCAAAATTTCGAGGATCAATTTGGTTGATGTAACCACCCCGGAAATAAGCATTGTATCCTACTTGATCGAAGAGATTATTGAGAAAAGCGCGGATTGTAAAGTCTCCTGTTGCATAAGCCACTTGTGCATTTACGGTCGTGTATGCCGGCATATTAAATGGCTTGGTTCCTACCGGTGTGCCATGTCCGTCTGGTTTGACCAAATATTCATTGGAAGGTTTCTCTCCAACATAATAGGCTCCTAAGCCCAATGATAGGCCTTTTAAGGCACTTTTGTTGAAGGAGTAATAAACCCAGCCGTTGGCTGTGTGCTCTGGCGCATTCATGGGAGCTGACCCATCAACATAGGATGGACTGTTTTCATAGCGGGCATCCAGGTAGGCATACCCTAAAATTACCTGAAGGTCATCAGTTAACTGTCCACTTAGCTCTGTTTCAATCCCATTGCGTTTTAAATCACCGGCTTTAAAGTAATAACCAGTGGGTTGGTTGGTGCCTTCAATGTATTCAGTGTTCGAAAGGTTTTCGGTAATAATATCGAAATAGGTAAAGTTGAAACGCAGCTTATTATCCAACCAATCAGATTTTAAACCTACCTCAAACTGCTTGGTATTTGACGGGCCAATTTCGCCGCCATCGGCCATTAATCTGGCAGCAGAACGTAAGCTGGTTGTGGTTGAATAAGACCCAAACAGGTTGATGTTTTTGATGGGACTTACCATTAAGCCAAGCATCGGATTCCAGGCGTCGCCCGGAATTGGTCCTACGCTTCTAGTATTGATGGCACTCGAATAGCTGTATCGTAATGCTAAAATGGCTCGAATGAACTCCTTGTAGCTTAAGACTTCTTGAGCTAGAAAACCATAGGAAGAGCTCTCTGATTCAACGGGGCTTTGTTTCGTTAGATTGACATCGCCCAAGGTGTTGTTAATAACTGGCTGGGTGACATTGATTGTATCGATAAAAGCGGAGCCAAAGCTTGTGGTGCTTAGCTCGGTCGTTTTATAGTCAAACCCGAACTGGAAGGTGTGTTTGAAGTCACCCGTGTAGATATCTTGACCAATAAAGTCGAGTTGAAAAGTGGAATTTTGGTCATCTCTCAACGATCTGGAAAGACTTCGGGCGCGTTTGGAATAGTCGCCATCAACAACCGTTGAAACAGAACTTGACGTATTGTCCACTTGGTAAGAAGAGTGAAAATAAGCTGCGCGTAGGCTGAAATGATCGGTCAGGATTCGGTTGGCTCTTGCTGCATAGGTTAAGGTTTTGTTATTGGCATTGTCCTTATCAAAACCCAAAAATTGGTCAAAAGGCAGGTCGTAAAAGTTTTCGGTATCATTTGGCGCCAAATTTACCGTGCTGGTATGTGGCGTCCGGTTATCATTCAAATAGTCCAGCTCAACGGTGATCTTGGTTTTGTCGTTGGGCCTGAACTCCATTGATGGGTTGATGTAAACGCGGTTACTGTTTATCACAGGACGGTAATTATCGGCCCGTTGGAAGACTCCATTCAGGCGGAAGGCCACTGTCTTTTGCTCATTCAAAATTCCCTGCACATCGAAGGCGGGACGCACATAGCCCCAGCTGCCTAGTCGGAGGGAAGCTTTTCCTGAGTTTTCAAACTTTGGAGTTTTTGTTACAACGTTGATAATACCCCCGGGGCTTCCTAAATCGTTACCCAATCCTTGAGTTATTGCTGCGGAACCTTTAATCACCTGAACACTTTCTACACCCTGCATTTCGGATAGTGCTGAGCCTGTGCGGAAATCCGAATCGATACGAACGCCATTTTTGAGGACCGGTACTCCCCGGCAGCCACGAATACTCATACTTTCGCGCACTCCTCCGTAGGATCCAAAAAGGGTTACACCCGGAATGTTCTGTACTGCTTCCGTAATAGTTTGAACGCCTTGTTGAGCAATCATTTTTTCTGAAATGACGGAAATACTTTGAATTTGCTCACTTGGACGTAAGGGCATACGCGTAATTGTTGCAATCTTTTCGGGTTGTTTGTAGCGGCTGCCAAATACTTCAACTTCATTAATTGAATTGGGATCCACTTCCAGGTGGAAGTTTACATCAACAGTCGAATTCGCTTTAATGACAACTTCTTTGCTTGTTTTTCGGTAGCCGATGAAGCTTACAACAAGGGTTTGGCGCCCAAGTGGCATTTTGGGGATGGAAAAATGACCCGATACATTGGTGATGGTTCCTTGTCTTGAATTTTCGATCATTACACTGGCATAGGGTAGCGGATTATTGTTTTCATCGTAAACAATTCCTTTAGTTGTTTGAGCAAATGTGGTATTTAGGTTGACTATGAATATGAAAATAGCTAGAGATGTTAATAGTTTTAACATTGTAAATAAGGTTAAGAATTGATACTATATGTTATGTATTGTGAGGTACAAAGTAAGCGGGCAGAGGAGGACCTTACAATCACCAGAAATGGGTATTTGTGAAGCGGAATTATGATTCAGATTAATGGATTTTGGTGGTTTTTGTGCTTTGTGAGGGGGAGTTATACCGAAATATACTGGCAGAATCTTGGGAAAAATGTCCTATTGCCTTCCAAAATTAGTCGGGAAGGATAGCTTTTTCCTCGGACTTTATAGGCTACTTGTTAGAAGGAATTTGAGGGTGGTATAAATAAAAAAAGCTGTAAGCGAAATACTTACAGCTTTTTGGTGGTCTGCGGAGAGAGAGGGATTCGAACCCCCGGATCCGTGAAGATCAACGGTTTTCAAGACCGCCGCATTCGACCACTCTGCCATCTCTCCGTGGATGTGGCGGCAAAAGTATATGAATTTTTTGAAACACAATGGATTTTGAGGATTGTATTTTTAAAAAAGCATTCCTAGCTAAGATAATAATGGTCTTTGCTGCTTTTGGAGTAGGCTAAAACCTGGTGAATTGGTATGAGAGACTAGCCCTTTCCCCTTTTCATTGGACTTTATATGCAATTTGTTAAATGGATTTTGAGGGTGGTATGAATAAAAAAAAGCTGTAAGCGAATTGCTTACAGCTTTTTGGTGGTCTGCGGAGAGAGAGGGATTCGAACCCCCGGATCCGTGAAGATCAACGGTTTTCAAGACCGCCGCATTCGACCACTCTGCCATCTCTCCGTGGATATGGCGGCAAAAGTATATGAATTTTTTGAAACACAAAAATAATAGGCAGAAAAAATCTTTGAAATAGAAAAAAAAAAAAGTTCAATAAAGGTTGCAAAATTGAATCATATTTTAGAATTTTATAAAACGTAAAATTTAAGCTTTCGAAAGCACCGATTTTACTAAGGTTTTAGAAAGTTTAAATTCTTTTTTTATGCCTTGAATTTAAAGTGTATTAATTATAAAGTTATTTTAATCAGTTTATTTTTAACCCTAAACAAGTTTTTCTTATGAACAAAGCTCAATTAATTGACGCAATTGCTGAAAAAGCTGGTCTAACTAAAGCGGATGCTAAAAAAGCACTGGATGCTTTCGTAGAATCTACAACTGACGCCTTAAAAAACGGTGACCGTGTTGCCTTAATCGGATTTGGATCTTTCGCGGTTTCAACTCGTAGTGCACGAACAGGAAGAAATCCACAATCTGGAGCTCCTATTGAAATTCCTGAAAAGAAAGTCGTAAAATTCAAGCCAGGTGCTGAATTGAGTGATGCAGTGTAATGCGCATGATGAAAAGATAATACAAAAAAAAGGGAGGTTAAAACCTCCCTTTTTTTTGTATTCAATCTGCGACATGAATTTATTGCTCTTTCTTTTTATCATCGGATAGAACGTCAATATCCAATGCTCCAGTAATTTTTCCGATGTTTTCCGGGTCAATGATGCCACGAATGCTAATCAGGGCATTGTCATCTCCGCCAACCACCAAGAGTAATTCCGAAAATTTGCCGTTTCCAGCATCCCGGGCAAAAAAGCGAACCACTTCATTGGCTTCAGTTACTTCCATCAAAACCTCATATTGATGATTTTTGAAGAATCCGTCGGCTTCCAGTTCTTTGTAGAAATCGAGCGATCGGTTAAGTTCATCATCATCAACAGCCAGAATCCGGACGCCATCAAGGCCTGAAAGAACATTGGCTTCGGCGGAACCACTATCTATTTTGCTGGCAAAGCTTAAAAGGGCTCCGCTGATGTTGACCGTTGTCAGTCCTTTTTTATTGGCGTATTTCTCAAATAATTTGTCCACAGGGTTTTTCTGAGCCATCCCAAAAAGCGGGATCAGGCAAATCAGTATCAAAATGAGCTTTTTCATGATTATTGTTTTTTTAGTTTTTCATTGATTATTTCCACTTTTTGTATTTCCTGAAATCCCTTCTCAAGCTTGTTGAGGCTTGAGTGTAGGGGGGTAGAGGCCTGATTGATGGTTTTTACCGGTTCAAGTCCCTTCATGCCTTTCTGGTAATACCCGGCTACATATTGCAAGGTGCTTGAAGCTTTTGCGTAAGCCTGATCCGGATTGCTGTACGTATCTTGCCAGGGTTTTTGATTGCTCGTCAGGTTTACGGCTAAAATAGCAATCATCAAGGCTGCTGCAATGCCGCTTACTGTTTGCCACAACCATCGGTAGTGTGTCTTTTCGCGGTGTTCTTGCTCCAGAATATGGTTCATGATGTCTTCTTCCAAAGCTTCATCTCGCTTGTCATCTGTCAGTTCAGCTAAACCCGCAAAAAAGGGTTGTTCCTGTTGCAATTCCGGAGCGATGTTATTGGAGTTGAAGTAATCGGTCAATAACCGCTCTTCCTGATCCGTCGTCTCACCTTCCCAGTATTTTTGCAGTATTTGTTTGATTTCTTTCAATTCCATAATCTTGATATTTAGATAATTCGTCTCTTACTTTTTTTCGTGCCCGCGATAGGTTGACCCGAATGGCGTTGATGTTTAATCCTGTTTGATCAACAATTTCATCATAAGTCAACTGTTCAATGTCACGCATGTGCATCACCTTTTGTTGTAGCTCAGGCAGTTGGTTGATCAGCTTTTTGATAATCCGGGCTGTTTCCGACAAATCCAACTCCTCTCTCAGGTCACTTTTTTCTTCTTCGTGCCAGCTGCTCTGTTGCTCTTCCAGCGAATAGGTTCGATGCCCCCGATGCAGGTCATAACACTTGTTTCTGATCATGCGCATGGCAAAGGCTTCGATGTTTTCAATTTGCCTCAGGCTGCTGCGTTTTTGCCAAAGCTTCAGGAATACATCCTGAACAACATCCCTGGCAACTTCATCATTTTGAGTAAGCCTGGTGGCAAACTGATGAAGTTTTCTACTTAATGGCAGGATTAATGTCTTAAACTCTTTGGCTAACATATGCTGTTCATTCTTGTCTGCATTCAAAATTAAGACGTATATGGCGTCTTTTCATTACATCGGTATTGAATTTTAACTGACAGCAGCTGTGATAGCCGATTTTTGTATTGTAAAAAGTGCTAAGTGTCCGGAGAAGTATTGTTCGGGTAAACAAGCAGGGAAAGCTAGAAGGGATGGTTTGGCCTTAGCTGTTTTAGGGGAGGTGAGCAGTGGAGCGTTATCGCCAGTGCCTAAAAACAAAAATACCACCCGAACCTCTGTCCGGATGGCATTTTGAGTGTTGTAATATATACGTGAAGATTTGAGTGTGCTTAATACTTATTCGCCTGTTTCTTCTGCAGGCGCTTCTGGTTCAACAGGTGTTAACTCGAAGTCAACGGTTGTGGTCACTTTGGATTCAACAGCTACTTCTTCGATTAGAAGGGTTTCATAATTTTCCAATTCTCCGGTTAGGTGATAGGTACCTTCAGGAAGACCAATTATTTTATAGTAGCCGGTTTCGTTTGTAAAGCCGGAAGTGACAACGGTGTCAGGCTCCATTTCAGGAGTCAGATTCCATACTTTTACCAGCGCGTTGGGTAAAACAACTGCTGAAGTGTCCGTAACTGTTCCTTCAATTTGTCCGGTAAAGCCTTCGAATACGCAGCGAATAACTGGTTTAAACAGGAATCCTTTAATGCCCGCTGGCGTGTTCATGTTGCCTTGCATAACAAAGGATTTGCTGACATCAAAATCCAGTAGAACGGTTGATTCCAATCCTTCTTCGATCGTTACCGCAGGCGCTATCTTTATTTTCAGTCCACTGCTGCTACCGCTCGGAATTTTCAGGTCGAACTCGGTGCCATCTTTCAGTAAAACTTTGGCATCCACAACGTGTAATCTAATCTCGTCGTAAGTTCCTGCATCGATATCAACCGAAGCCAGTTCCAGAGTTACTCCATGCGTTAGGTCCAGCAGGTCAATTTCACGTTCTTCCTCTGAAAGTACCAGGAAATTGCCTTCGTCCTCTCCTTCTGCGGCAGAGCCGATGCTTAACCGGTCAATGGTTACTACTGTTTTATCAACAATGTCAATGGGGAAGGGCGCATCTGTAATATTAACTGTCAATCGGCCTTTTCCATCCAGGTTCTCAATGTTGTTATCATCTTGTGAGCAGGCAACAAAGAGCGTGCTCAGTGCTAAAAGTGCAATTGTGAAAAGTGAGTTTTTTCTTAATTTTTGATTTCTCATAATTAACTAACTTTCTTTTTGGGGTTTTTATTTTTTAATCATAAACTGTATTCTGGTTGTTTATGAGTTATTTAACTTCGATTACAGCGTATTTTGAAATCTTCCAAAATTCCTCGGGATCTTCAATTTGCAGGTAAGCAACCTGTCCATCTTCTTCTACTAAGGTATAAGAATTAGCTGGATGTTCTGAAATAATTTTTGCTTTTTTCGAGTGTAACGGAATGGTTTTCGTCTCCTGAATATTTAATTCCGTGAAATACTCTTCGTCAAAATTTTCCTGAATTGTTTTATTCTGACCAATCCATAAGAAACCTCCCTCTTTGGTTAACAGGCCTTTTTCTTTCAGTTCCTTATAGGTTCCATATGCGATGTGGGCGGTGTTTAACTCCAAGGTTTGTTGGTCAATAATATTGAGTTTGCTTTCCAGCGTGTCGGTTTGTTTGGCAATTTCAAACTCCATGGTTTCCACTTTCTGGTTCAAGTCGGCCACTTGCTGTTCTTTTTCTTCAATGACCTTGCGAAGTTCTGTCATTTCGGCGGTTTGAAGATTAACTGTTTGCGATAGGGAGGCAATTTTTTGCTGGAAACTATTCAGTTTAATGCCTGAGCTTTTTAGTTTTTTCTCCAGATCATCTATATGCTTGCTGCTCTCTTCCAGCATTTCATTCATCAGGTTGATGTCTTCAAGAATGGCCTGTTTTTGATCAATGCCTCCTTCTTTGTTTTGCTCAATTGATAGTTGCTTTCTTTTTTCCTTGATGAATTTCAAGTTGTTTTCAATATCGTTGAACGCAGTTACCAGCTCATTCACGACGGAATCACGTCCTTCAATAAGTTCGTTGAGGTTCATGTTTTCTGAAGCCAAAGTTTCGACTTCAGTTTGTTTCTGTGTGTAAACATAGATTGATCCAACTGCTGCCAGTAAAACAACAACAACAGCTGTAAGTATAATTCCTAATTGCTTTTTTCGTGTATTATCCATGATAGTATCCTCCATCCATTTAGATTTATATGGATACGGATAGGCAAGGGATGTGCCACGAAAATGAGAATGAGTTAAGTGTTTGGTATTGTGGGTGGTGTGTTTTTGTGAATTTTCCGCTAAGGTGTCAATTTGAATGCTTTTTTCTCAAAATGAGAATTTAGAGCGAAACGTTACAGCTTTGTTTTTTCTTCTTTCAGCATCCGGTAGATTGTTGCCACCCCAATGTCGAGTTTTTCAGCTACCAGTTTGATGTTGTTGTCATACTTTTCAAGGAACCGATTCACAATTTCGATGTTGTATTCGCGCATGCTGCGTTCTTCCGCGAGTAAGGTATCCATCATGTTCTGACCACCAAATACGAGGCTTTCCTCCGTTATTTCGGTGGTGTCCGACAAGGTAACAGCCAGCTCAATGACTGATTTGAGTTCGCGGATATTTCCCGGAAATGAATAAGCAAGCAGCTTTTTACTGGCGGAGGCGGTGAGCGTCCTTTCCTCCATTTGGTTTTCCTTGCAGAAAGCCTGAATGAAATGCTTGGCCAATACGATCACGTCGTTTCCCCGGTCGCGCAATGGGGGCAGCTCAATTGGCAGGCCGAAAAGGCGGTAATACAAATCCTGTCGGAAGTTTCCGGCATTAACCTCTTCAAGCAGATTCCGGTTGGTGGCGATAATGATTCGGCAATCGGTTTTTACCGGATCGTTACTGCCTATGCGAATAATTTCTTTTTCCTGTAGGGCTCTTAACAGCTTGGCCTGGAGAGAAATGTCCAGTTCAGCCATTTCATCTAAAAACAAAGTGCCCCCATGGGCTTCCTCAAATTTTCCGATACGGCGAAAAGCAGCTCCGGTAAAGGCACCTTTCTCGTGTCCAAACAGTTCACTTTCAATTAAATCTTTCGGGATAGCAGCTACGTTAACTGGGATAAACGGTTTCTTGGCCCGGTTGGAGTTGTAGTGAATGGCCTTGGCAACCAGTTCTTTCCCTGTTCCTGTTTCTCCGGTAATGGTGACGGAAATGTTGGTTCTGGTCGCTTTTTCAATGAGCGAGAAGATGTGCTCGGCTGCCGGGCTGTTTCCGATGATGGTATTTTGATAGCTGTATTTCTTTTTAACTTCCTGGCGCAGGGTAACAATCTCTTTTTTTAGCCGGCTGCCCTGACGAATGTTATTGACCGTATTGAGTAAGCGTTCTTTTACATCGGACGACTTGACAATGTAATCGTAAGCGCCATGCTTTAGCAGTTCAACGACTACCTCAATATCGTCTTGTTCCGAAATCAGAATTACCTGGATCTCATCGTTGATAGCTTTTATTTCTTTCAGCACCTCCAGGCCTTTCATGTCCGGAAGACGGTAATCCAGGGTCACAACATCTGGCTGTTTGTGCAGGTTTTTCAAGCATTCCTGCCCACTGGTAAAAGACTCAATTTCGTAGTCCGGTATCAGTGACAGGTTGTGAACGAGAAGTCTGTTGTACCAATCATCGTCTTCAACAACAAATATTTTGAAAGGCTTGTTATTGTCCATATGCTAAGCTTACAAGAATCTTTTCTTCGGTTTTTGATATGCAATAGTATGGAATTAATTTGTGAATTTTGAGCAATTGAACCGGTATTTTATTTGATGTCTACGCAATAGACTTATCCGTTAAATGTTGCAATGAGTTGACTTTTAGTGTTAACCGATGATTTGGCCTTCTAAATAGGTTTCTCCATAGCGGTGGGCTAAAGCAATGGCTTACTTCCCAAATAGGGAGAACATTTCAAGCAGAACTGAAAACGGGTTAGCCGGCGATATTCAAGATCGCTTTTAGATGACGGTTAGCTGCTTGTACTTCCAGTTTTATTTCACCGAATAGCTGCGTAATCTTTTGCTGATTCTTAGTCGTGTCGGCTTCACGTTCCATTTCCTTGATTTTGCTGTACAGGCTCAGCGCTTTTAAGTGCTTGGTAGGAGCGGCCATTTTATGCGCATATTCCCGAACCAGGTCCCAGTTTTTCAGGTCAATGTTACGCTGTATTTCTTCTAGGCCGTGCTGACTGGAGCGAATGAAAATTTCAACCATTTCGCGTACAAAGTCTTTGTTGCCGTCCGCCATGCGTTCCAGTTCGCTCAAATCAATGGTCGATTGCTCGCTGCTTTCTTCCACTTTTTTAGCTTTATGAGGCTGAGATTGCAGGGTCTCTTTTATGGTTTGCAATAAGTCGCTTTCAGTAAATGGTTTGGCTAGAAAGTTATGCATGCCAGCCTGTTCGCATTTTTCTAAATCTTCCGGCTTATTGGTGGCTGTAAGGGCAATGATTTTGACCTTCTTATCCCGATTCAAAATCTGCTGACTGGCTTCCAGTCCATTTAAAATCGGCATACGAACATCCATGAAAATCAGATCGAAATGAATGCTGCGGCAGTGCTCTACCGCTTCTTGCCCGTTGGAAGACTCTTCGATTCGAAGGTTCCATTTTTTCAGAATCCCTTTCAGCAGGTATCGGTTAAACTCTTCGTCATCAACAATGAGGGCTGTGAGCTGGCTGAAACTGTCCGGAATGACTAATTCAGGTTTAACGGGAGTTTTGATATTTGCCGGATTGCCTTTTCGGTAGGGGATTTTGATTGTGATGGTGGTTCCTTGGTGCAATTCACTATCAACCTGAATGGTTCCACCTTGAATATCAATTAGCTTTTTAACAATGGAAAGACCAAGTCCGGCGCCTCCTTGCTTTTTGGTCAGATCGGTTTCCAGCTGTACAAAATCATCAAAAATAACTTGGTGGTTTTCCTTGGAGATTCCGATTCCGGTGTCAATAATCTGAAAGTTCACCCAAACTGGGTTATTATGGTCCATAGCGTTGGCCGAAACCTTCAGACTTACGCTGCCTTGGTCTGTAAATTTGATGGCGTTGTTGAGCAGGTTAATCAGTACTTGTTTTAGCCGGAAAGCATCGCCGGAAAGTACCAACGGAGGAAGTTGCCGGGTGTCCAGAATAAGCTCCAGCTGTTTGGCTTCGGCGTTTCTCCGGTTTAAGGTAATGACTTCTGAAAGCAGCTTGTCCAGTGAGAAATCCACTTGATCGAGTTGCAGCTTCTGACTTTCTATTTTGGAAAAATCAAGCGTGTCGTTTACCAGTGCAATCAGGTGTTCGGTCGAATTGTAGATAATTTCAAGGTCCTTTTTCTGGTCAGAAGACTCCGTTCTTTGCAGCAGCTGTTCGGTTAAGCCATAAATGGCGTTGATGGGGGTACGCATTTCGTGACTTACCGTGGCAACAAATAGCTCTTTGGCTCGTGCCAGCTTTTCGGCCTCGGTTTTTGCCTGGCGCAAAATCGTTTGATAGGCCCGTGATTTATTCAGGTAGCGGTAAAAGATGAACAGCACCAACAGCAAGAGAATGACAGCACCAATAGTGAACAGTGCCAGTCGTTTATAAGTGATGGCTGCCAGCCGGTCGGCTTCCTGAGTTTTGACTAGCAGCTTTTTTTGCTCCTTGGTTTCAAGCTCGGTGATTTGTGTTTTCAATAATTCCGTCAGCTCAATGTTTTTCTCAAGCAAGGCTTTTTCTTTAACAGAGAGTGCTTGGTTGGAGGTTTTTATGCGTTGTTCAATTTCTGCAATTTCCTGTTTGATGGCTGCCTTTTCAATTTTATTGGAGTCTACCGGTTGCAGCTGCTGAACCATCAGGGTGTCTTTGTCTTTTTTCTTTTTGCCAAAAATCCGCTTCAAAAGACCCACTTTCTCCTCAACGACTGGTGCTTCCACTAAAATGGTATCGGGTTCCGTAATGGAGCTGTCTATCTTGCTGTAAAGCTCCGAAAACGATTCATGGGCATCCACCTTGGAGTAGTGCAGCGCCAGAATATTCTCCCAGATGGCAAGTTTGTCGTTGGCCAGTGAGCGAATGGAATCAATTTGCAATTTTTCATCGTCGCTGGTGAGTGCATAATCCTGCAGGTTGGTTAATTTGTCCTGAATTTCCTGATTGATTTCCCGGTAAGGATGAAAGTATTTTTCTTCCCTTGTTAAGGTATACAGCCGAACGGTGTTTTCTACTTCAGTCAAGTCCGATTCAATGTCTTTGATAAGCAGTAGTTTGAAGTCAGGTCGGGCTTCCTTGTGAATCGAATCCACAATTTGCGACAGGCTCTGGTAGACCAGAAAGCCGGAATAGCTGACGGCCAGAACGACTAAAACCGTTAAAAGAGTTACCTGGAATTCAATCTTTATTCGTTTCATTTAATGGATCTGTTTAATTCAGGCTTCACCTAAAAATACACGTATGGTTAAGCCAAAGTCATCGGTTCTGAAATGAAATTTATTCACCATATTCAGCATCGGCTTCCAGTCGAGCGAAAAGCTAATCGGTGCATCATTAATACAGTATTCGAGCCCCCCAATGGCATTGATTCCAAAAGCCGTATACTTACCGTCTTCGCTATACCAAGGGTGAAGGTTACTTTTCAAGTTCCAGTGGCCAATATACGCACCACCGCCGTAATACCAGTTGAATCTTTTTTGTTTAAACAGGTCGTTATGTACTTCATATATGGCTTGGTAAAGCGAGCCGTTCCAGCGTGAAGCAATACTTAGCTCCAGGGCTTGGCTGGATGAGACAAACTGCCTGACGGTTAATCCGGCCATTGGGCCGGCCCGAAAGCCAATGGCGGTACGGTAATCCCGCTGGGCCTGACCGTCTTTTAAACCAATACAACAAGTTAAAACAAGGAAAAGTAACACGTAAATTGTTCTCATGGAAGTTTTTAGATTTTGAATTTAAGTTTGAAATGTCAATTGTTGTGCCGAAAATGAATACGGTTTTGTCAATCGCTTGTCGTCTGCTTTGGAGTCATAGCTGTGGTTGTGCCGGAATTTCCGTTTTTATCATTTTGAGAAACAGCTCTCTTAATCCCGAAGCAGCATAGAAGCGACGGACTCCGTCTTATTAACTTTTAATGGCCTGTTTGGTTGAGCAGCTTCGTGTAAATTTCGTAATTCTCATCATCATACACGCAGAAGGTAATTTCCTCAAACCAATCATCGTTTTCCAGAAAATTACGAACCGTTTCGATGGCAATCTCGGCAGCCAGTTGCTTGGGAAAGGCGTACACGCCAGTGCTGATATTTGGGAAAGCAAGGGTTTTTAGCTGATGTTCCCGGGCCAGTTTTAAGCTTGAAAGGTAGGCCGAGGCCAACAATTCCTTTTCTCCGATTTCGCCCCCATGCCACACCGGTCCTACCGTATGTATTACGTAGCGTGAAGGAAGTCGGTAGCCCATGGTTATCTTGGCTTGTCCGGTTTCGCAGCCGTTGAGTTTTTTACATTCTTCAAGCAGTTTGGGACCCGCTACCCGGTGAATGGCACCATCAACTCCGCCACCGCCCAGCAGGCTTCGGTTGGCCGCATTCACTATGGCATCAACGTGCATTTCGGTGATGTCGCCCTGGTAAAGTTCAATTCGATTCATAGTCCAAATGTTTTGGGGATGAGTTTACAAAGGTCCAACGACCTTCTGCACTAACTTCCCAGACTAATCAACAAAATTCCGGCTAAAATTCCAAGCAGGTAGATGCCCTTTTGGCGAATATTGTGTTCATGAAACAGTAAAGCTCCAGTGGCAAAGGCTACCAAGACACCGCCTCGGCGTAAAGCTGAGATGACAGAAATCATGGAATCCTCGTAGCTTAAGGCATAAAAGTAGGCGAAGTCAGCCAGGAGCAGGAATACGCCAATGGCCGGAATGCTCCAGCGCCAATGAAAAGGAATACGTTTGCTTTTGGGGCGCGACCAGCGAACAACGGCCAGCACCGGTAGCATAACCACAACCTGGTAGAACGAAAACCACGCCTGCACGGCCAGCCGGTCAATTTGCCGGATGATATATTTGTCGTACAATCCGCTGGAGGCACCAAGCAATGTGGCACCAACCACAAAAAGCACCCAGGTGTTTTTCCGAAAATGAATGCCTTCCAGTTTGCCGGCGGTTGAAAGCAGGTAGAAAAAAATCAGGGTGGTAATTACCCCAGCCCACTGAAGTGCGTTCAGGTTTTCCTGAAAAAGCAAGATTGCTCCAACTAAAGTCCATATGGGGCCCGTTGCCCGGATGGGCGTGACGATGGTGATAGGCAGGTGTTTTAAGGCGCTGAAAGCTAAAATCCAGCTAGAAACGACCAAGAGTGTTTTTAAAAGGATAAGACCGTGTTCGCGCGCTGTAATGGCAGGAACATATAAGTGGATGGATTGGAAAAAGTCGGGGAACAGGAACGATCCAACAGTTGGTGGAAGAAACAGGAGGGCCCCGGTGATGGCCGAAATCAGCAACACCGGGAAAACAGCATTGCCGTTGACCGATAACTTTTTGAAGACATCATAAATTCCAAGTAAAAAAGCCGACAATAAGGCCAAAAGTACCCACATAGTTTCTGAATCGTTTATTGAGTGGGCAAAGCTATAAGCTTATTTTGGAACAGGCTGTAGTCGGACGGTAAGGACATCCAAGGTTTAATTATTCCTTAATTCGTGCCAATGCTGTTGTATTTGACTTGATTATGTAAGTTCAAGAAAACCAAGTCTTGACGCAACCATTTCTAGGTGTTGTTCATCAGCTATACAAACCATTGCTTTATGAAAAAAATCTTAACTCTTATTGCAGGGGTATTTTTTCTAACCTTTGGCAATTCCCTTCAGGCTCAGAAACTACGAGTGGGGGTGTATTCCGGAACCAGCTTTTCGAATCTTAATGGAAATCTACAACATGATAAGTGGCTAGCCAAACCCGGATCAACAGCGGGATTAATGCTCAATTATAGGTTGAATGAACGGGTAGCTCTCCAAACCGAAGTTGGTTTCGTTTCTTATTACTACAAACAGCTTCGTCGTTATGAGGCGACTTATCCGGATGACATTTTCCCAGTGCCTACAGAGTCGTACAATGCAAACTACGGAATTATTGGACCGCCAATATATGTTCCGGGAAACCAGTTATGGGATTACCAGTTTTTGCGTGTGCCCTTGATGTTGAAGTATAAGACATCAACAAGACTGGAGCTGGAACTGGGAGCCGGAATGTTTTATTCTTTTTTGATCAACGATGAGTTTACCGGGAAGGATCGGGATCTATTGCCCCCGACACAGGATGAGCAGATGGATCATTACGATTGGGGGTACTTATTTTCGGCTGGAATTTCTTATCCGCTTACTTCGCAACTTAGCCTGTTTATGGATGGACGTTATGCTGTTGGTCTTAATGAGTTTTTATCTGGTTATGAAGGAAAGAACGAGGGAAGTGAGTTGAATTTTGGTATTCGCTATGCATTGAAAAGCGAAAAAACAACGCTGGGAAATGGGGTTGCAGGAGCAGCGGAATACCACGTTTCGCGATGGCGGGCAGTGCCACGGCTGGGCTATAACCTGAATTCAATTCGGAATAAAAGTGACAACCATAGCTACGAATCGCACCAAGGATTTTCAGCAGGACTTAGCCTGAGCTATCAGTTGGGCAATGGCCTTTCCATGATGAGTGATGTTTTGTTTGACCGTCGGGGGTATTGTGTTGAGGGAGAAAGTCCCTATGCTTATCGTTTGGCCTATGCTGATCATTCTAATGCATACAATCAGGTAGATGCTAAGGTTGATTTGGACTATCTTTCTTTGCCTGTTTATCTGCGTTTGGGCCATGAGGATGAGTTGGGATTTTTTATTGATTTTGGCGCGTATGTTGCTTTTATGATGAATGCGACAAGCAAAGGCGATATTTATTACGAATACGCTGACAATAATAACTACCGCTATGTAAGAACTTATGTGCATGATGCTGTTGAGGGCAACTTTAACAACAAAGATGCGGGGTGGCTCGTGGGTATGGGCTACAGCCTGGAGCTTTTTCAGGCCTGGGTGTTGAGTTTAGAAACCCGATATACGCACGGGGTACTGGATATCCTGGATGAAAAGCTTTCTATAGGTTATGAGGGGAGTGAAAAGTTCAGAAACAGCTCTCTGACACTTTCAGCAGGATTGTGCATTCCATTGTTCCAGTCAAACTAAAAAAACAAAACCAATGAACTATTTAAATGAAAAAGGATTTTGGCATAGAATCGTTCGAAAGTGCTTGTTTTTAGGTATTTTAATGATAGTTTGTGGGGCTTGTGACCGGTATGTGGGGCCAGCTACTCAATCGCTTATTAAGCTTCACCATGTTTTGCAAGGCGATCAGCAAGTTGGTCTTGTCGGAGAATACCTTGATAATAAGGTTGGTTTGCAATTGATGGATCAACTGCATCAGGATAATGGCAACTATCCGATGGAGCTGGAGGTGCTTACCGGCGGCGGGCAGTTGGATGATCAACGGCTATTTTCTGATGCAGAAGGACAGGTTTTTACTGGATGGAAGCTGGGAGATACGTCGGGCAAACAAATGGCCCGTTTGCATTTGTTTAGTCGGCAAGGGGAATTGTTGAATCAGATTGATTTAACAGCTTATGCTTTGAAAAAGCAGGAATGGAGTGAGGTGGATTTCAAGCCACACAATGATTTTGAGGATGTGATTTTTGATGTTGAAAATCAATTGACCCTCGCAGTTGCAGGATGTAAGCTTTACAGGCAGGGAGCACAACCGTACCAGTGGGATCAAGTGTATGTGGAAGGTGCAGGGTGCGATGCAAGTAGTCTGGAGGTTGATTCCCATGGCAATATCTATCGGGTAGGCTGGGGAGGACCCTTGTTTCGAAGTTCTGATCAGGGAGAAAGCTGGCAGGAGCTTACCCACCCTTATGGAGCCGATGGTGCCTTTGACTTTCATGTAAGTGAGAATGACTATTTGTGGACTTTTAGCTGGCAAAGGGGGATCAAACACTCTGTTGATGGCGGGCAAACCTGGATTGAAGACTATGAGGGCATGGATCCTATGCAGGAGCTAGTAGACGTTTGCAGTCTGGCCGACGGGACAATCTTTTTACTGACGCAGGTCGAGTTGAATTATACGCTACACAGATCAACCAATGGAGGTACGGTTTGGGAAGTAATAGAGCAATCGCCTTTACTTCAGCGGTTGTACCTTACCGAAGAAAATGAGTTGATTAAGTTAATGCGCGATCAGGGATACAACGCTTTTTATGTCTATAAATCAGCGGATGCAGGACTTAATTGGCAACGAGTTTTTCAGGACTCCGGACATACCAATTACCGGGAAAACCAGATTTTTGTGAAAGTCGGAGAGTATTATTACATGGCTGTTGTAGTAGGCGGTGTTTACCGTACGCACGATTTTATGGACTTTGAAAAGGTGTCAGCTTTGGATATCAGGCAGCTGTTTGCCGATCATCGCGGCAACCTCCTTGGAATGGGAGGTTGGTACCACGATAAGGCCTACTATTATTTGCAATAGATCAAGCTTCTGGTTTGGCAGGTTGGTTTGAGTGCTACCGGCATTTTTTGGAGCTGGCACCGCCGCCTCCCCAAAACAGCATTACCCCTAGCAGGAAGCCAAAGTTGTACCAGCCGCCGGTGTTGGGAAAAGCGTAAATTTCATAGTCGGTAAACAAGCTGGCAATAAAGCTGAACAGGATAATGAATCCATGCAGCAGGCCGTGTAAAAATCCGGGAGGGTTGGTCACGTTGCCGATTGATTGGGTGGCACAGGCCGAAAAGAGAAACAAGGAGATCAATAGAAAAAGGCTTGGATACAAAATTTTTTTCATGGTGTTTTAGTTTGATTGGGAGATTAATCGTTTGGTAACCGTAAATGCTTTGGCCGGGTTGTGAATCAGCAACTGGTCAATATCAGCAGCCGTAAAATCGTTGGCTTTCAGGTTGGGGATCAGGGTTTCAAAAATCGGCGTATAGGGCTGAATGGTTTTGCCTGGCTGATTAGGATCGTACCAACCGGCATCGTGCGAAATTAAAACCTTATCCAATACCCCTTGTTTTTTCAGATAACCCAGGACTTCACCTTTTAAGAATTCTTCATCCCAGCCATATTTATCAAGTGAAATCCAGGCCCCCATTTGGGCAGCTGTTACCAGCTTGGTCCAGTCTTCTTCATCACTGGCATGTGTCCAGATAAAGGCTTCGGGAGCAACGCCTTCAGCTGAAAGGATTTTCAATTGCTGAAAAGCAGGCAATGCAGGTCCGGTGTGCGACATGATGGTCAATCCGGTAGCTTTATGGGCGATGGCGGCGGCACGCACCAACTTGACGTGAAAGTTTGATAACGGCTTTCTGTCGACAGCTGTTTTTATAAATCCGGGACGAACGCCGGAGGCTTCAATACCTTGTTCAAACTCGGCAATGTAAAAGGCCGCAATAGCTTCAGCAGGCATGTCAAACACATGTTTGGGGATGAACTTATTGTTTTGAGCACCATAAAAACCGGTGTTGGTTAGGATATTTAAGCCCGTTGCATCAGCCAGGTTCTTAAGCAAGACCACATCGCGGCCAACAAATTGCGGAGTGCATGCTATAAACGATTGGACACCATGGTGTTTTAGTTTTTCCAATTCAGGCAAAATTCGGTTGAAAGCTTCCTGTCGGTTGTAGTTCTCGGGGTGATAATTCTCGGCTCCCGAAAAGTCCACCAGGATATGTTCATGTTCCAGTGTTTTTCCAAGTGCTTGGGGTGGAATAATGCCATTGACGGTGATGATATTACCTTCGGGCTGACGGGAGCAAGCCAGCATAAAAATCAGCATAAAAAGAAAAGGGAGTTGTCGCATGTCCTTCGTTTTCAATCAAAGATAGGTGATTCTTCTTGTAGGTCAATTCGGTACGTGTTATTTTTTACGTTTGGAAAACAGTGCTTTTAGTCTTTGCCAATGGTGAAGGGAGTTGATGAGTAGGCCAATTAGTGCCAGGCCCAATGCGATGATGTATGCTTTTAAAGCCACGGCAATGCCTATTCCCGTGGAGTAAAGCAGAATGGAGGCGGTAGTTAAGTTCTGGACGGTGTTTTCTTCTTTGGATTTCAGAATAGTGCCGGCACCAATGAAGCTGATGCCCACAATAATGGCTTGAAGAATCCGGATGGGATCAACACGGATTAAGTCACTTTCGATGCTCGATTGGATGAAGTTGCTGAGGTTGGGACTGATCGAAACAAAAAAGCAGGATATGCTACCAACAATCATGTTGGTGCGCAACCCTGCCGGTTTTGAAAGCTTTTCTCTTTCCAGACCAATAAGGCTTGAAAGAACGGCGGCAATAAGCACGTCAAGCAAAATCCAGAGTTGATTTTCGTAGCCCACCATAAACTTTCTTTTTGAGGTTATTCAACCTTGTCATCCGAAGGCAGGCAGGCTCTTTAGTTAAGAGTTCTTTCCTGCCAGGAGTTTTCATCGTTAGAGCTGATCGATAAAGTTTTTAATCTGCTGTTTGGTTTCACCTGTTTTTTGTTGAATCCGGCCCAGGAGTTCATCTTCCAGCCCTTCCTGATAATTCAGGTCGTCTTCTGTTAATACGGCATACTTCTGCTTGAGTTTTCCTTTAATGGTATTCCAGTTTCCTTTAATCTTGTCTGTTGTTGCACTCATAGTGTTTCAATTTTTTAAAATTTCTGGCTGAGATTTTTTAGAAATCATCAGCTTGCTCAGCCTTCTGTTATTGTGCTGATGTTTCTTTTATTCAAATTGTTTTTGGTCGATGCTGTTCATGAATTTTGAGGTTACGGCTGAACCGCCTGCCCCATAGGAGTCTACCACGGTTCCTTTTGTTCCCGACTTGGTTTGTACGGCATATACAATGCTCATGTCTGACGGGTTGGTTGCTCCTTCAAAGCGATGGAATTCATGCAGTTCAACTTCGGATGGCGGGTAGTGTCTGGTTCTGTTTTCTTCCAACTGCCCGTATTCGTTCACCCTGAAGTTGTGGGTATAACCTCTTTTGTCCAGCTCCTTCAGGGCTTCTACCATAGTGGCGTATTGATTGTTTTTATTCATGATTTCATGTTTTTAACGTGCTTTTCTAATCTTTTTCGTGAGGCGCGAAATAGGGAACTTCCCATTGGGCGCCAAATACAAACTGCTCTACTTTGTGGCGGGGTGATCTTTTAAGTTCTTTTTCCTGAAGGTCATCTGGCAGTTGATCCGGATCGCCCAAGGAGCCAATGACAAACATGGCTGCCGGTTCGTAATTAGCCGGAACTTGAAAATGATGAATGACTTTATCTGTTGAAAAACCGCCCATTTGGTGAATAAACAAGTTGAGGCTGGCGGCCATGAAGGTGACTGTGGCCATAAATGCACCGGAGTCGTACAGATGATGGCGATTGTACTTGTCATTTCGGCTAAAGTGCTTTTTACCAAGAATAACTCCGAGACAAGGTGCCGTTTGTACCCATTTCTGATTGAATTCACCCAGACAGTCAAATAATTGAGGATAGTGTTCATCCTGTTTGCGGGCAAAAATAACCCGCCAGGGCTGCTCGTTAAAACAGGACATGCTGGTTTTTCCGGCATCAAATAGCTTGAAAATAGTTTCGTTTGGAATCGCTTCATCTGAAAATGCCCGTGGACTCCAACGACCTTCAATTAGCTCCTGAAAGCAGCTTTCTCTATTTACGTCGGATATGATATTTTTCTTTGTGGAATTCTCTCGCTTCATGCTCCGTACCTCGTTTTTTGTTTCACTTTAAAAAGTGAAAAAACCTTGCCAAACTCAGTCTGGAGTGTTGTTTGTTGCCTGTAGGTTGCTTATTAGTAGTGTGATGTGTGGGATTGGGTAGTAGTTGAGTCTGTCCCTTTTTTAGGTTATCTGAAGATGAAAGTGTGGAAATGTAGAACTAATTCCCCGATCCGGCTATTCTGATTTTAGTCTGAAACAGACAGGGCAAGTACTTGTACGGTAATCCAATTCAGCGCTTTGAAGCGGAGGTTCTTTTTTTGCGTCCAACAACAAGAACAGCACCACACAGAATAATAATGGCTCCCAAGAGTGAAAGCAGCGAAAATTGCTCTCCTTCAATCCAGGAAACTTCCATTTTGGTCAGTATGCCCATGACGATAAAAGTAATCATCGGATTCAGAATAATGATGATGCTTACCTTGTTGGCTTCCGTGTATTTTAAGGCTTGTGCCAGGCTGCCATAGGCAATCAGAGTGTTTAGTCCGAGGAAAATTAAGATGGCCCACCAAACCCAACTTAGCTGAAGCAAAGGGGCAAAATCGACAAATGGCAGGTAAATAAGTGCCGGAAAACCAAACAGAAATAAGTTTAAGCTTGCCGTTGAGTGGCTAAGCACCAGACGCTTTTGAAGGATGGCATACACCGACCAGGCCATGGCTCCACTGAGGGTGAGTAATATGCCGAGATTGTATTCGCTCTCCTGTCCAATCATCAATTTAATTTGCTGACTGTAGAAGAAGGCAAAGCCGACCGCAGCGACAAGGAAGCCAACAAGCTGGAGTTTGCGTATTTTTTCTTTAAAAAGAATGACACTGGCCAGTGCGAGCAAAATGGGACCGGTTTGGATGATTAGCTGGGCATTGCTCGGAGTGGTATAATGAATGCCAAGCATGAAGCCTAGGTAATTCCACGACAAGGCCATGGCGGCAAAAACCAACAGCCAAGGAGGACGAGCCAGTATGCGCATACTTTGAGGTTGGTGTGCTAACTGCCAGCCAGCCAGTAAAACAAAGGCTATGGCAAAACGAAACCAAACAATGGTTTGTGGTGCCACCTGCTGAACGGCTATCTTCAGGAAAATAGCCAGAAACCCCCAGAAGAAAGCGGTTACAACAGCGTATAGAATTCCTTTTTGATTGTTTGTCATGCCTGAATGCGGATCGGTTACTACTTCATCATTGCTGGCCCTCTGCAGAAATTGCTTGATAAGCAAAATGCCTGCGAAGAGCCGAGCAAAGATAAGACTGTTTTTGAGATTGAGGGCGTTGCCTTTTGGGGGTTTGTGCTGCTATATAAAGCACATGTTTACGGTAGAAGTAATTTTAATGTTTCTGAAACCAACTCGGATGGAAGCTGGCAGCTGCTATTCTGACAAACATAAAGCCAGGTTTTGGAAGGACTAAACCGGTTTTTTAGCAGAGGAAGGGGGCTGGCTGCTGTACTGGCGCAAAACAGGCAGTGGGGCAAGTAGTGTTTTTGCAGCTCCTTGAGCTTTTCTAAAGCCTGTTGGCCAACAAGCGCCACCTCGTAGTGCTTGCTGGTGAGGCTGAGCGCCAATTGCATCCAGTTGGAATAGCCGGATGGATAAACTTTAAAATCTTCGACCAGTTTCTCAAGCATGCCTTCTGCCAATTTCTGGTAGTTCTGCTCTCCGATGAAATGCCCCAGTCGAAACAAGTTGTTTGCCATTACGGAGTTGGAGGCTGGAATCACATTATCATGCACCTCAATGCTGCGGGTGATGACATCCGTTTGTGTTTCAGCCGTAAAATAGAAGATGTTCTTTTCAAGGTCGTAAAATAACTCAAAGGTTTTGTGGGTTAGCTGCTGCGCGTCGTTCAGGTAGCTGCTGTTGCCGGTTGTTTCAAACAGGTCAATCAAGGCCTGAATCAAACAGGCATAGTCTTCCAGAAAACCGTCAATTTTGCTGGTTTCGTTTTTATAGGAATGCCTCAGAAGACCAGAGGAGGTCAGTTGTTTTTCTTTCAGAAACTGAAGGTTTCTTTCGGCTAAGTGCAGGTAGACATTTTCACCAAAGGCCCGGTAAGCGGCTACTAAGCCTGAAATGGTCAACGCATTCCACGAGGTCAGTATTTTATCGTCAAGCCCCGGCCGGATGCGTTGTTCACGTACCGCGAGAAGTTTTTGTTGCCAGTTTTTTACGCGTTGTTTGAGTTCGTTCAACGACAAGCCGTGTTTGGTTGCAAAGGTTTCGTCGGATTGTTGGCGCAGCAGGATGTAATTTTCGTGCTCCCAATAACCGTTTTCATTGACCTGGTAATAATCGGAAAATAAGGGAAATTCGGTTTGCAGTAAATCCTGAAGTTCCTGTTTTTGCCACACATAAAATTTACCTTCTTCGCCTTCGCTGTCCGCATCCAACGAAGAGTAAAAACCGCCCTCCGGCGAGTGCAGCTCTCGCTCAATAAAAGCAATGGTTTGCTGGACGACTTGCTGGTAAAGCGGGTTTTGTGTCTTTTGAAAGGCCTGCGAATAAATGCTCAACAGTTGTGCGTTGTCGTAAAGCATCTTTTCAAAATGGGGCACTTTCCAATAGCTGTCAGTGGAGTAGCGGGCAAATCCGCCGCCAATTTGGTCGTAAAGGCCCCCGCGAGCCATTTTTTCCAAAGTGGTTTCAACAAAGGCAAGCGTTTCGTGGTCGTTCATCTGGTGTGCCCAGCGCAGCAAGAATTGCAGGTTGTTGGGCATCATGAATTTCGGAGCTCCTTTTTGACCTCCTTCAAGCTGATCAAAGTTTTGTTTCCAGCGGGAAACAGCCTGTTTCAGTTGATGAATGTCCAACGGCTGAGGTGTTTGGCTGACGGGAATCAGGTTGCTTTCCCTTATTCCTTGGCTGAGACGTTCTGCATAGGCTTCGGTTTTATCGGGGTTTTGCAGATGAAAGGCCTGGATTTGCTGCAGGGCATCTACCCACACTTCTTTCTGAAAATAGGTCCCTCCCCAAATGGGGCGGCCGTCGGGCAGGGCAATGGCATTCAAAGGCCATCCGCCACGCTGAGTCATTAGCTGGACGGCACTCATGTAAATTTGATCCACATCAGGCCGTTCTTCCCGGTCAACTTTGACGCACACAAAATGGGTATTCATGACCTGGGCGACATCCGGATCTTCAAATGATTCGTGCTCCATGACATGACACCAGTGGCAGGCGGCATAACCAATGCTAATGAGCAGAAGTTTATTCTCGTTCTTCGCCCGAAGCAGGGCTTTTTCGCCCCAAGGCATCCAATGCACGGGGTTGTGTGCATGTTGCAAAAGGTAGGGCGATGTTTCGTGAATCAGTTCGTTGGTATAGGCGTGTTTTTCCATAGTCTTTCCATTCCTGAGCGGCCAACTGGCCGGTTTTGTTATTAAGCTGAAACACGGACCAGGAAGGAAAGTTTTTTGCGATGTTCTGGGCTTTGTTAGGAATCAATGAAAATTTCGCCCCGCAGGAAGGTTCCGGCTTTTCCGGCAATCAGAACCCGGTCGCCCTGCAAGGCGCATTGGAGTAGCCCCCCGCGTGAAGAAATTTGGCGGGCTGAAAGCTCTTGTTTTTGTAAGCGATCGGTCCAGTAGGGCATCAGTGTGGTGTGAGCTGAGCCAGTTACCGGATCTTCATCAATGCCTAAACCTGGAGCAAAAAAGCGACTAACAAAATCGGAGGTATTGCCCGGAGCCGTGACAATGATTCCGCGAACACCGGTATGTTTTAAGGTTCCGAAGTCGGGTTGCATTTGCTCCAGCTCGTGCTGACTGTCGTACACAAACAGGTAATCCGATTTTCCGAGGAAGCAGGCCCTGGGGGCTTTGCCTAAAGCCCGGATTAACTCGCGCGGTTCATCAATGGGCTGAATGGTATCTGCCGGAAAGTTGAGCTGGAGCATGTTGGCTGACTTTGTCACCGTTAATTTCCCGCTTCGGCTGCTAAAGGTGAGCGTGTCTTGTGGGTAGCTGGCTTCATTGAATATGACGTGTGCAGTGGCCAGGGTGGCATGTCCGCATAAGTCAACTTCGGCTTTTGGGGTGAACCAGCGAATTTCAAAGCCAGCTTTGGTGGGTACAAAAAAGGCTGTTTCTGACAGGTTGTTTTCCAACGCAATGGACTGCATCAGTGCATCGCTGAGCCATTCCTTCAGCGGAATAACAGCGGCGGGGTTACCCTGAAAAAGCTTTTCAGCAAAGGCATCAACCTGGAAAATGGGAAGTTTCATGATCAGAATTTTACGGTTAATTTGACGTTTAGTTTTCGGTCGGTCAGGTAATTAGGCACGGCAAATAGATCGCCGCTATTACTCGATACCCAAAAGTACGAAACTGTATTCCGAACACCAAGCAGGTTGAGGACTTCCAGGCTTAACCACAGGTCTTTGATGGGAGCGAGCAGCTTGGCCGCGCTGCGGTTTTGAGGGCTAATAATAATTTTGGAAAAGCCAATATCAATCCGTCGATACGGAGGCATTCGAAAAGTGTCCTGATGGCGTTCGCTGTTGGGAGGGCCAACAGGAAGCCGTGAGCCGTAAAACGCCGCCAGGTGCATTTTATAGCTGGGGTTTCCAGGGAAATAATCCTGAAAAAACAAGCTTAGGTTAAGTGTCTGATCGGTAGGTCGGGGAATCCAACCATACCCATCGCCTATAATATCTTCCTGAGTTTGTAGTAACGATACACTCACCCACGATTCAACCCCGCTCACAAATTCGCCATTCACTTTGAAGTCAAATCCGGCAGCGTAGCCCGTTGCTTCCTGGTCGCCCAGGTAGCGGATTTGAACATTGTCAACTTGGTAAGGAATCAAGTGTGAAAAGTATTTGTAAAACACCTCCGAGCTTAGTTTAAACGGGCGGTCCCAAGCCCGAAACAGGTAGTCGGTTCCCAGTACCAGTTGAGTTGACTTTTGCGCTTTTATCCGGGGATTGATGTTGCCGTCCCGGTCTTTCAGTTCTTTAAACAAAGCTGGCTGCTGGTAGCTTCCCCCGGCAAGTCGAAAGACAAGCCTGGATTGTTCCTTGGGGTAATAGCTGGCTGAAAAACGCGGACTCAGCAGCCATTCGTTGGTGTAGTTCCAGTAATTGAATCGAAGCCCGCCGGTCAGGTACAGTTCACCGTTTTTTATGGGTACGGCATAGGTGTCTTGCAGATGACCCGACAATCGCAGATTGTTCATCTGATTGTTGGTGTTGACCACACGAAACAGTTCTACCTTTTCATCCGAATAGGGCAGGGAGTAGCCGGTTGAGTCGCGTATCTCCCATTCATTGACACGGTCGTCAATGTTTTCCAGCTGGGCTTTGATCTCCCAGTTTAAAAGATGATTGGAACTGCTGTAAGCCCCCTTGTGCGCAAAGCTGACCACTCTGGCCGATAGCTTGTTTCGCGCATGATTCAGAAAAGAGCCAATTCCCAGATTGAGCACACTGTCTCCCGCAGATTCGGAAGCCATGTCCTGTTCAAGTTCGTTGAGGTAATAGCGTCCAAGAATATCGTAGTTTACTTCTTCCTTGGTTCGAAAGGCAGAGGCGATCAGCTTCAGGTTGAGCTTGCTGCTGGGATGGTAATTGGCTGACAGTGCGCCCAGCGTGGTGGCAAAGCGGTCTTTTTCTTGCCCGTCGAAGTAGATTTTGGTGTTGTAAACGGTTTGAAAGGTTCCGAAGCTTGTGGCACGGGTTTCGGGTTTGAAATGGTAATTGTTGGTGGCCAGGTTCCACAGAAAAGACAGGTCGAAGTGATCGGTAAAGTGGTAGGTGATGTAGGTTTGAATATCAATAAAATCGGGATTGTAATCTCCCTTCTCGTCCAGGCTTCCCAGCAAATAGCGGTTGGTTTTGTAGCGAACGCCACCGGTGTAGCTCAGTTTTTTGTTTTTGCTCAGGTCTTCCACGTGCAGCGAACCGCCCAGCAGGCTGCCGCTGGCACTGCCGCTGAATGCAAGGGGTTTTCGGTATTTGATATCCAGCACCGAAGCCATTTTGTCGCCGTAGCGGGCATCGAAGCCCCCTGCTGAAAACTCGATGGCTGATACCATGTCCGGATTGATAAAGCTAAGGCCTTCCTGCTGCCCGGAGCGAACCAGGAAAGGACGGTAGATTTCGATGTCATTAACGTACACCAGATTTTCGTCGAAATTGCCTCCGCGAACAGAATATTGTGAGCTAAGTTCGTTGTTGGAGGAAACGCCGGGCAGGGTTTTGATCAGCGTTTCAATACCGCTGGAAGAGGCATCGGGCAGCTGGTTGGCGAAAGCCGGGTCCAGGCGGGTCATGGTTCCGTGCCCATTTTTCCGGCGCGAAACCTGCACCTCGTCAATGGTGTTGGGCTGAATGCGAAGCTGGATATTCAACTCCAAACGCTCTTCTTGTTTGGCTTGTACGACCTTTTCAATGGCTTGGTAGCCCATAAACGAAAAAATCAAGGTAAGTTCCTTTTCTGCAGGAATGCGCAGCAGATAGTTGCCTTTAGAGTCGGTAACCGTTCCAAGCGGATAGTTTTTTATGGCAATGTTTGCCAGTTCGATGGCTTGCCCATTTTCGCCGGTCACCTTTCCCCATAGGGTTGCATTGTTTCGTTGGGCAACTAATTGGATTGAAAAAAGCAGGCTTGCCAGTAGCAGGAGAATAGGTTTTCCGGGTTTCATAAAAACAAAAATAATATTCTTTGTTCTATATCAGCTTATTCCAAATTGAATAATTGTACTTAACTTTAGATTTTATCGAACCTGTAAATAGCTGCTATGGAGCGTCGAGATTACTTGATTCATCAAATTCAGGAGATGGGGGCCTTTCTGGCTCGCCTGATTTTGAGACTTCAGAAGAAAGAGGTGCAGCCATCGGCTGAAATTGCTTCGGTGGCACACGAACTTGAGGATGAACTTGGTTTTAAGTTGAACGATCTGCTTTTTCTGGATAATGCCGCTTTTATTGAGCTTGTGCAGGAGAAGTTGTTGGCGGATGAAAATATGGAGCAATTTGCCGTTTTGCTGGAACAACTGGGAGATGTGGCTCTGGAGGATGAAACCTTTTTACGGCAGCAGATTTATTACCGAAAAGCCATGGAATTGCTTGTCTTTGTGGACCGAAACAGTCAAAGCTATTCCATGCAGCGACAACAACGCATTGTAACTATTCGTACCAAGTTAAATGCCTAAACCATTAAAATTTACCTGACGATGGCACAGAAACTCTCGAAACCTTTGAAAAAATACCGGAACGAGCTTGTGGGGTTGGTCACCCGTAGTAATGAGATCTTTGAAAAGCAACTGGCATACATCAGTGCCGGAGCTATTGGAGTGTCTATGGCTTTTGTTAAGGACGTAACGGGTGACTTGGAAGGCACCCGCTTTAAGTTGCTTTTGGTTGTGGGGTGGTTGTTGCTGGTGATTACCTTGCTGGTCAACCTGGCTTCTCATATATGGGCGAAAAATAAACACAATAAAACCATTGCTGAAATTGATGGCGGAAACTACAGTCGTGCCAATGCCCTTAAGCGATTGGAACAGATTGATCGGATCAACAGTTTAACGATTGCCACCCTTATCTTGGGAATTATTTCAATTGTCATGTTTATGACTTTAAACATCTAGTTATGAAAGAACAAAAAAAGCATCATGATTCATTCGTTCCTGAAGAGAATGAGGATAATTCGCTAAAAGGAAGTCCAGCTACCGACCGGGCTTTAGGTGGAACTACGCCACCTGAAGGAAGGGCAAAAACGGGACCGGTGGATCGAGGCTTGGGAGGTTCAACTCCTCCCGGAGACGACTAGCGGGGAGCAAGTAAATTCTGCAAGCCCTCTTCCA
This sequence comes from Sunxiuqinia rutila, assembly GCF_050589705.1. Taxonomy (NCBI): domain Bacteria; kingdom Pseudomonadati; phylum Bacteroidota; class Bacteroidia; order Marinilabiliales; family Prolixibacteraceae; genus Sunxiuqinia; species Sunxiuqinia rutila. The sequence continues at coordinate 78,838 of NZ_JBNGOT010000009.1, read as the reverse complement.
TCCGAAATTCAGCGATTTCAATGTCTTTTTCTTTTAAGGCAGCCATAAATCCTTCATTCATCATGCGACCAGCCATCAGCGGAAAATCCAACAGGGCCGGGTAGTTGTCTTCGTTCTCCGGATTCTGATAAAACTCCCGGCAGGTACTGAGCTTCGTTGAAAGGTAAATGCGGCAGGCCATGGGGCGCGCTTCATATACCGAGCAGGCATTGTCTTTTAATAAGGGGCAAGGACTTTTGTAGTTCAGCATGGTTTGCTCTTCCAGTTTCGAGGTAGTCTGGTTTTTGGTGCGCGCCGTATCGTAAACATGTTGAATTTCCTCTTTCGGTAGTGTTTGCTGCATGAAATGGCCGAGGTAGTGCAATTCGTAGGAATTGGCAAAAACCGCCTGATGGCAACAGTAGCTGCATCCTTTTTGGCAATGAATAGGCATGTCTTGCTGTTTCGCTACCATAGCTATTGAATCAATCAATTGGTCAATGGCTTTGTATTGCTGTTTTAAGGCCTGAAACAAATCTTCCTCACGGTACCCGTTTTTCGCCGCCTTTTGGCCGAGTTGGTAACCATCATTAAAAAACAGCTGTTCATGTTCTGATAAAACTCGATCCATAGTTCATTTTATTTTGCTGCAATTTAACCATTCAAATTGAATATCTTACCCGGAGTGAACGCTGATTCCGAATAATAACGGGAATCAGATTTCGGGAACCGAGATTTATCGACTAATTTCTGACGTTTGTCGGATAGTTGAGGGAATTGTTGATGATTTTCACTTGATTTGATGAAAGAAATCGAAAAAACACGAAAGAAATAAAATGGAAATAAATCTGCTAACCAATCAATTTACCGATTTATGGTATCAAACTTCTGAAGCACAATCGGCTTGGGGCGCTCCGGTGAATCGGGAGGAGAAACAACGGAAAGAAGTTGTTGTGGATGCCTTTTTTAAGTCGATGAAAAAACTGGATGGGGACTTGCTGAAAGCCTATTCGGAATCGAATGCTTTGGATGGATTTGTGCTTGGCCAGCTGCGCGAGTTGTTTCAAAACGCGTTTTCATATGCGCATGAGGAGATTGATTTGATGTTCTCCGACGAGATGATGAAAGCGACGAAGGCTTTTATAAAACAAGCCCGTAAATTTGACTCGAAACTTCCTATTCAAAGTATTTTTCAGGCCTGCCGCAATGTCTGGATTATGACCGGCCTGCAGCTTATTCTAGGACGTCTGGTGGAGCTAACACCTTCTGTTTTTGCGTATAGCATGTTATATCCTTACACCGATAATTTTGTAGATGATCCTGAAATTTCAAGCAGCGAAAAGCAGGCCTTTAGCCTTCGCTTTGCCGAGCGGCTTGCAGGGAGAGCTGTTGATCCAATAAACGAACAGGAGCAAAAAATTTATGCTTTGGTAGGTATGATCGAAGGCCAGTACGACCGGCAGGAATATCCGCAGGTTTTTGATTCGCTTTTAGGGATTCATCAGGCGCAAACGCAAAGCATGGCGCTTTTTGGTCGGCAAGGAATGTCGGAGGAAGAGGCTATTCGTATATGCCTGGCCAAAGGAGGCGCATCGGTATTGGCTGATGGGTATTTAATTGCCGGGAGTTTAAGCGAAGAAGAAAAGTACTTCTTGTTTGGTTATGGTGCCTACCTGCAGTTGCTGGATGATGTTCAGGACGTGAAAGAAGATTTGGCGGATGGTTTGCTGACCGCTTTTTCGAAGGCGGCTCGAAATCAAAAACTGGATGCCATGATTTATAAAACTTACAACTTTGGCGAACAGGTTTTGACTGACTCTGCCAGCTTGTTGAGTCGGGTAGAACTTGACTTTAAAGGGTTGTTGCAGAAAAGTATTTTGTTGTTTTTTGTCGAGTCGGTTGCTGTGGATCAGCAATATTACAGCGCGTCTTTTCAGGCGCAGTTGGAAGAGGTGTCGCCCTTGTCTTTTGGTTTTGTGCGCGACCGGCATAATTTCTTTACACCGCAAAAGCATGTGTTGTTGGCGCAGTTGGAAAGACGTGTTTTTGCTGCACAACTCAATACCGTGGAGGGGTAAGCAGCTGGAGTTTTATGGAGAAAAGGATTTCAAAGAAAAAAAGCTGTTGTTCGTAACGAGCAACAGCTTTTTGTTTGAGCTTATTTTAAATTTCTTTTCAGAAAATCAGTCATTCGTTGATAGAGATGCATGCGGGTATTTCCACCGTAAATGCCGTGATCGCGGTTGGTGTAAATGGCCATGTCAAACTGAACGCCGGCCTGCACCAAGGCTTCCGACATTTCCATGCTGTTTTGCAGATGAACATTGTCATCGGCTGATCCGTGAACCAATAGCAAGTGTCCGGTAATGTCCTCGGCGTGATTTAGCGGAGCATTGTCCTCATAGCCATCCGGGTTTTCCATTGGGGTGCGCATAAAACGTTCGGTATAAACCGTGTCGTAAAATTTGAAGTTTGAAACCGGGGCAACTGCAATTCCGGCTTTAAACAGGTCTCCTCCTTTTTCCATGGAAAGCAAGGTCATGAAACCGCCATAACTCCATCCCCAAATGGAAATGTTGTTTTTGTCAACATAGGGAAGTGTTGTCAGGTAACGAGCTGCTTCAACCTGGTCGTCGGATTCGTATTTCCCCAATTGCATGTAGGTAATTTTTCGGAAATCCTGACCACGGGCCCCCGTACCACGAGGATCGACACAGACCACTAAGAAGCCTTCCTGGGCCAGGTAATTGTACCAGCTTACCGACCATTCATCACGCACTTGCTGCGAATTAGGACCACTGTACTGGGTCATTACCACTGGGTATTGTTTTGATTCGTTGAAATTCAACGGTTTAATCATCCAGCCGTTGAGGCTGATACCTTCCGAAGTTTCAAAACTGAAAAAAGTTTTTGGGCTGATGTCGTATTCAGCTACTTTTTGCTTTAGCTCGTTGTTGTCTTCCAGCACCCGAACAAGCTTGCCACTGTTGTCATACAAGCTGAATGTTTTGGGTGTTTCCAGGTTGGTGAATTCATTGATGAAATACTGAAATCCACTGCTGAAGGTAGCTTTGTTGGTTCCTTCTTGCTGGCTTAACATGCCTTGTTTTTTACCATCGAGGCTGGTGTAATAGATCTCGCGCTGCATGGGCGATTTTTTGGCAGCCTGGTAGTAAAATATTTTTTTCTTGTGGTCGAAGCCATAAAAGTCGGTTACATCAAATTCGCCTTGCGTAAGTTGTCTGACTTCGAAACCTTGACGGTCGTATAAATAAAGGTGCGAGTAGCCATCGCGTTCGCTGTTAACAACAAAGTAGTCGTTGTTGGGCAGGAAAATGAAGTCGTCTAAAAAGTCTTCCGACAGGTAGCGCTCATTCTTTTCAGAATAAAACAAACGGCTGTCTCCGGTAAATGGGTTGGCAAAAAGAATGTTGATTTCGTTTTGCCGTCTGTTTAAGCGGAAAATGGCCAGATCGTTGGCATCTGCGGTCCATTTGATGCGGGGAACGTAGATGTCGGTTTCTTCTCCCAAATCAACTTCAACCTTGGTTTTCGACTTGATATCATAAGCAAACACGGAAACCACGGAGTTTTTTTCGCCGGCTTTGGGGTATTTGTAGACGTACTCTCCCGGATAGGTTTCATTTTTACTCAGGGCAGGGGATTTGCCTTGAAATTTTTTCATGCTGTACTCTTTAACCTCCGTTTCGTCAAAACGAATGTAGGCCAGGAATTTGCTGTCGGGCGACCAGGCAAAAGCTTTGCTGAAGCTAAATTCTTCCTCATACACCCAGTCCGGAACTCCGTTGATGATTTCATTTTTCTTACCATCTGTCGTCACCTGGTTTTCTGTTCCGAAACGCAGCGTTTTTATAACCAGGTTGTTGTCGCGCACAAAGGCAATGCGTTCGCCATCGGGCGAGAAAGTGGCTTCTTGCTGCTTGCCTTTTGCCGACAGTTCCACAAGCTCTTCAGTCACTGAATTCCAGACATAGTAATTGGCCTTGTAGGAATGGCGGTAAATGTTTTCTCTTTCAGTAGTTAGTAGAATTTTAGTTTCGTCAAGACTGAATGAATAGGCTGAAAAATATTTGATCGGCGCGTTTTCTAACTTGTCCAGATCAAAAACTGTTTCAACTTTTTTTCCATCTTTGTAGTTGTATTTGACAATCTGTTTATTATTCTCCAGGACTGTGTAGTAAAGTCCATTGGCTGAGGAATAAAGTCCGTTTACTGATTTTTGGTTAAAAGTATGCTGCTGATAAAAATCGGCAAGCGTCAATGTTTTCTGCGCGATGGAAGGCAATCCAAGGGTCAGAAAAAGGAAGAAAGAAAATACAAACTTATGCATGGTAATATTTATTTTTAGCCGTCAAAGCTTTGTTTTTTTTTTGAAAAAAGAAAGTTGATAATAATAAAAGTTTGGGAAATAGGTCCACGATATTACAGAATAATTACAACGGACTTCCCTGCGAATTTATTGGGTGAAGACGGAACGATGTGTAAAAACGAAAACTTAAATAGCAAGATTAACACCAATTTTATTTTTATTCAAAATGAGAAAATTACTTGTATTACTTAGCTTGACTGCCCTTGTCTCGGTGGCTTCGGCTCAGTCTGATGTTGTGGAGTACCTGAAAGCTGGACCGGAAGATGCCAGCATGTTAATTCAGTCTTATATGAACCCATTTGCTCAGTCGTTGGGCGATGGTTTGAACAATGGCTGGTACTATACTGCTGAAACACATAAGCGCTTTGGTTTTGACTTTTCAATGAGCGTGAGTGCGGTTAAAGTTCCGGGATCAGCAAAGGCATTTGATTTGAGTCAGTTTAGTTTTAACAACATTGCCTTGGCTGATCCTTCAAATTCTATGGCACCAACTATTTCGGGAAACGACGCTCAAGGGCCAACGCTAAATGTCTTGAATCCGCTGGATAAGAGTCAGGTTCTGTATAGCTTCAATGCTCCGGGCGGAACTGAAATTGACATTGTGCCTGTTCCTGTTGCTCAGTTGGGAATTGGTTTGTTACCTCATACCGACGTGTTGGTTCGCTACGTACCCGAACTTAAGTTTAACCTGGAAGACGATAGTGATGAAGAAACCAAAGTTGGTATGTTTGGTTTGGGGGTAAAACATAGTTTTAAAGACTGGATTCCGGGATTGAAACACCTGCCGTTTGATGCTGCTGTTTTTGCATCTTACTCAAACATTACAGCCAATACCGGAATCTCGTTTACGCCTGAGGATTACGATAGTCGCTTAGCTGACTTAAATACCGGGCAGTATGAAAATCAGGAATTAGATATTGAAACAAACACGAAAAAGTTTGGATTGATTGTTTCCAAGAAGATTGCCATTTTAACCATTTTCGGAAGTATTGGAAACAGCCAAAGCAGTTCAAAAGTGGACTTGTTGGGGACTTATCCTGTTCCTAATGACTTTAATAATGCCGGGCTGTCTTTTGAAGATCAGGTCGATCCGATTAAATTGCGGTTCGAGTCTTCAAACCTGAGTCTGGATGCTGGTTTGCGCCTGAAACTGGCTTTCTTCAATATTTTTGCATCGGTTAATAAAGCAGAGTACACCTCTTACAATGCCGGAATTGCACTTAGCGTACGGTAAGCAATATTGAAATTTAGATTTCTGTAAAAGAAAAGAAAGGGGGGCTGAAAAGCCTCCCTTTTGTCGTTTTTAGGTATGGAAATAATTGGTTAACACTTGTCACAGTCAGCGAATAATACTTATCTTTGCAGCCTGAAAATAAAATCCATAATTCGATACTGATGATTAAAATAACATTACCAGATAACAGTGTTAGGGAGTTTGAAAGTGGAACTACCGGCCTTCAGATTGCAAAGGCAATTAGTAACCGTTTGGCTAAAGACGTTTTAGCAATAACGGTGAACGGTTCTGTTTGGGACTTGAACCGACCCATTACAGAAGATGCCCACATTCAACTGCATACCTGGGACGACCGTGAAGGAAAAGAAACTTTTTGGCACTCTTCGGCTCACTTAATGGCTGAAGCCATTGAAAGTTTTTACCCGGGAACAAAATTTGGTATTGGACCAACTGTTGATACCGGATTTTATTATGACATTGACTTGCCGGAAGGAAAACAACTTTCGGATAAAGACCTGGATAAAATTGAAAAGAAAATGATTGAGCTGGCTCGTCAGAAGAATGAGATTGCCCGGACGGATATCTCAAAAGACGAAGCCCTGAAATTGTTTACCGATAAAAATGATGAGCTGAAGCTGGAATTGATCAGCGAGCTGGAGGACGGAACCATTACCCTTTACAATCAAGGCAGCTTCACAGACTTGTGTCGTGGGCCGCACTTGCCCAACACCAGCTACATCAAAGCTGTAAAGTTAACATCGATTGCCGGAGCATATTGGCGCGGCGATGAGAAAAACAAAATGCTGACCCGTGTTTATGGGGTAACTTTCCCGAAACAAAAACTGTTGGAAGAGTACCTGGTACTGTTGGAAGAAGCCAAGAAGCGGGACCACCGGAAGATTGGCAAGGAAATGGAACTGTTTACGTTTTCGCAGGAAGTAGGGCAGGGCTTGCCGATGTGGTTGCCCAAAGGTGCCATGTTGCGTCAGCAGTTGGAAGATTTCCTGAAGAAAGTACAAAAGAAATTTGGCTACGAACAGGTGATCACCCCGCATATTGGAGACATCAATCTGTATAAAACATCGGGGCACTATGCCAAGTATGGAGCCGATTCATTTCAAACCATAAAAACACCGGCTGAGGGTGAAGAGTACATGCTGAAACCCATGAACTGCCCCCACCACTGTGAGTTGTATAAGTTCAAACCTCGCTCGTACAAGGATTTGCCGGTTCGCATGGCGGAGTTCGGAACGGTATACCGTTACGAGCAAAGTGGAGAGTTGCATGGATTGACTCGTGTGCGTGGCTTCACCCAGGACGATGCCCATATTTACTGTCGTCCGGATCAGTTGAAGGATGAGTTTAAAAAGGTGATTGATATTATCTTCATCATTTTTAAAGCCTTGAACTTTGAAGATTATACGGCCCAGATTTCATTGCGCGATCCGGAAAAACCGGAAAAGTACATCGGCTCGTCTGAAAATTGGGATAAGGCCGAACAAGCCATTATTGAGGCTTGTGAGGAAAAAGGATTAAACACCGTTACAGAATTGGGCGAAGCTGCATTCTATGGTCCCAAGCTGGATTTTATGATTAAAGATGCTTTGGGCCGAAGCTGGCAGCTGGGAACCATTCAGGTTGATTATAACTTACCCGAACGATTCAAACTTGAATACATTGGGGCTGATGATAACCGTCATCGTCCGGTGATGATTCACCGTGCACCCTTCGGATCAATGGAACGTTTTGTGGCGGTACTGATTGAACATACGGCCGGGAAATTCCCCTTGTGGTTAACACCCGATCAGGTTGTCATCTTGCCAATTAGTGAAAAATATAATGAATATGCCGAAAATCTTTCAAGTTTTCTAAATAATTCCGATATTCGCAGCTTAATTGACGATCGGAATGAGAAGATCGGTCGTAAAATCCGGGATAACGAGTTAAAACGAATCCCGTATTTATTAATAGTCGGTGAGAAAGAAGCTGAAACCGGTTGTGTTTCTGTGCGCAAGCAAGGCGAAGGCGACCAGGGAACAATGACCAAAGAAGCTTTTTCTGAATTCATCGCTAAAGAAGTAAAAGAACAATTAGCATCATTTTATAACTAAAAAGAATAGGAGGTTTTTCTTATCGCAATAAAAAAACGCCCATATCGAGGAGGACGAAGAGTGGACACGGCTCCACAGCATAATATCAATCAGCGTATCCGTGCACAGCAGGTGCGCCTAGTTGGTGATAATATCGAGAACCAGGGAGTTTATTCCTTGTCAGAAGCGCTTAAAATTGCCGATGAACTGGAACTTGACTTGGTTGAAATTTCACCGAAAGCAGATCCTCCGGTTTGTAAAGTTATAGACTACAAAAAGTTTCTTTATCAGCAGAAAAAGAAGCAAAAAGAAATGAAAGCCAAGGCTGTGCAGGTGGTGGTTAAAGAAATTCGGTTCGGACCGAATACCGATGACCACGATTTTGAGTTTAAGTTAAGGCATGCTGAGAAATTCTTAAAAGAAGGTGCAAAAGTAAAAGCATACGTGTTCTTTAAAGGTCGTTCGATCCTGTTTAAAGAACAAGGTGAGATTTTGCTTCTGCGTTTTGCCACTGAATTGGAAGAACTTGGAAAGGTGGAACAATTACCTCGCCTGGAAGGGAAAAGAATGACCATGTTTATTACACCTAAAAAGAAGAAATAATATTCTTCGAATATAAAATTTAGAAAGATGCCAAAAATGAAGACCAAATCCGGCGCAAAAAAACGGTTTAAATTAACCGGCTCCGGAAAACTGAAAAGGAAGCATGCTTATAAAAGTCACATCCTGACTAAAAAAAGCACGAAGCAAAAGAGAAACCTGACCTACTGGGGAACGGTTGACAAAGCTGACGAGAAAAATGTGAAGCTGATGCTTAACATGAAGTAATCAAATCCTTTTTCAATTTTATTTAGAGTTTATAACAGAGGGTATTAGCTGTAAAGATCCCGGCTTTTGGGACGCTAACCACTCACAAATTTAAGATTATGCCAAGATCAGTAAATCACGTAGCATCTCGGGCTCGTAGAAAAAAAATCCTCAAGCAAACTAAAGGTTATTGGGGTGCCCGTAAAAACGTTTGGACAGTAGCAAAAAACGCTCATGAGAAAGCATTGGTTTATGCTTACCGTGACCGGAAAACCAAAAAGAGAAACTTCCGCGCATTGTGGATTCAACGTATTAACGCTGCAGCTCGCCAGGAAGGCTTGAGCTACTCTCAGTTAATTGGTTTGTTGAAAAAGAACAACATCGACATCAACCGTAAGGTATTAGCTGATTTAGCCCTGAACCAACCTGCTGCTTTCAAAGCTGTAGTTGATAAAGTGAAGTAAGTAAAAATCACAGGTGCAATAAATATTGGAAAACCTCGCAAATCGCGAGGTTTTTTTTTGTGCTTAATCGAGCGTAATCCATTGCCTATTTTGTGTGCTTTCAACCAGCCCATCAATCACTTTCATGTTTCCAATGGCATCTGTTAGAGGCGTTGGAACGGTGGTGTTTTGAAGGATAGCCTGCGAAAAAGCATCACCTTGCAAGGTGTATTGATCGACCGGAGGAAAGGTAAACGCTTCTGTTTTTTCCCTGGTGCGTAGTGTTATCTGAGTAGATGCGTCAGGAGGGGCATTGACTGGAATTTGAATGCAGATGTGGCCCTCGTCTCCGAATATATTGGTTTGCTGAAATGGGATAAGCTGTGTTGAGCAGGTAAAGCTGGCTGTTTTCCCCGAAGGGAACTGAAGCATCCCCATGGTTAGGTGATCGGTTTTCATAACCGGATCAAACTCCATGTGCCCGACCACCTGCACAGGCTCTTCCTCAAAGATAAACCGGGGAAAGGAAACGCAATAGCAGCCGATATCCATTAAAGCCCCACCGCCAATGTCAGCCTGGTTGCGGATGTTTTGCGGGTCGATGTTGAAATAGGAAAAAAATGACTGCATGGTTTTGACCTCTCCAATAGCTCCGTTTTTGACCAGTTCAAATACTTTTTCCCATTGCGGATGAAAGCGATACATGAATGCTTCCATCACTTTCAAATTCGCGAAATTTTTAAGAGCTTCAGCCAGTGCCTGGGCTTCTTCTGTATTCATCCCAATAGGCTTTTCGCATAGTACATGCTTGCCGGCTTCCAAGGCTTTCATGGTCCAGTAAACGTGCATGTGGTTGGGCAGCGGATTGTAAATGGCCTCAATTTCCGGGTCCTCTAGCAGTTCTTCATACGAGCCATAATGTTTGACAATGTCTAAATCATGTGCTGCCTGACTGGCCTTTTCGAGGGTGCGTGAAGCAATGGCTGAAACTTCGCAATACTGGCTTTTTTGGAGGGCGGGAATAACTTTCTGCAAAGCAATTTTAGCCGTACTTAAAACGCCCCATTTAATTTTTTGAGTCATGCTGTTGGTGTTAAATTATACTCATTGGTCGGATTATTCATCGCAGACAGCTGACAAGTTAGGGAAAAAGAAATGTGGATGAAAGTATTTTCCGAATGGAGTTTGTGGTTTTAAAGCTAGAAAAGCGTTTGCTGGATGTTTCCTCCGGCAGGGGGCTGAATGTGTTTTTGAAGAATGATTTCAAACAACTTTACGGTTGCAAGAGCATCTCCGCCCGCGCGGTGTCTGCCGTCAATACGGATGGCCAAATCATCGCAAAGATTACCAAGCGAGTAGGAGGGATGCCCGGGGAGATACTTCCGGCTTAACTTGACGGTGCACATGGTTTTGCGGTTGTACTCATAGCCTAACCGCAGGTATTCTTGCTGAATAAAGCGATAGTCAAAACTCACATTGTGGGCCACAAAAGTGGTACCTTGAGTGAGTTCCACAATTTTCTTGGCGATTTCATAAAACTTGGGGGCAGTCGCTACCATTTCATTGTCGATACCGGTGAGTTTTGTGATAAAATAAGGAATGTGACATTCCGGGTTTACCAGGCTGACAAATGAGTCGACAACTTCAGTTCCGTTATGAACATAGATCGCAATTTCTGTGATTTTTCCATGTTGTGCGCTCTGCCCGGTTGTTTCGATATCAACAATACTAAACAAGTTTTCCTCTTTTTTTGGTGAAAATAATAAAAATGCTTTAGTTTTATTAAAATTTTAATTTGAATGCCAATTTCAGGTTTACAAGATACATACAGCATTGGGGAAATTTGGGAAAAGTCTTTCTTTAACTGGTCGGTTATGATAAGTTTTGTGAACTTTGGCAGCATCATCAATCGAAAATCAATTAATTACATTATACTATGAAACGGATAATTTTAATGTCTTTCTTTCTTTGTATTGGACTTATGCTCCATGCTCAAACCGCCGAAAAGAAATGGGCTGTAGGCCTTGGTGGCGGAGCCTATTACGGCAATACAAATGAAGGGATTGGCTTGATGACTGAGCTGTACTTCAGTCGGTACTTAAGCCCGTCGTTTGATTTGATTCTGCTGAATAACCTTGGATTTTACAACTCAGAAGTTAAAAACCCGCTTGACATGGGAACTGGCTTCTTGAATTTAAGATACAAATTGAATAACGGCCATATTTTTGAAGAAAACAGTGCCGTACAGCCTTATCTTTATGCTGGTCCGGGATATATTTATGATAATTCAACTGAAGGGATTAACTGGGATGCCGGCTTAGGATTTAAATTCCCATTAAGTCCCAGTGTGTCGTTGTTTGTTGAAGGAGGCTTTGTGGAAGGCTTACGTGGAGAGAAAGCCGTGGAGGAAGGAACCTACACCGAAAGCTTTTGGAGAGGTACAGGTGGTATCGAAATTAGCTTTGGCAAGTCAAAAGACTCCGATAGAGATGGGGTGCCCGACCGCAAAGATGATTGTCCGAATACCCCGGAGGGGGTTGCAGTTGATGAAACTGGTTGCCCTGTTGACAATGACAATGATGGTGTGCCTGACTACAAGGATGACTGTCCGACGGAGGTCGGTGATATTGCCTTAAATGGTTGTCCGGATCGTGATGAGGATGGTGTGCCGGATAAAGATGATGCGTGTCCGGATACAGAAGGTCTCAAAGCCTTGAACGGTTGTCCGGATGCTGATGGTGACGGAGTTGCCGATGCCGATGACCAATGTCCGGATACGCCCAAAGGGTATAAAGTCGACGCAAAAGGTTGTCCGTTTGATGCGGATGGAGACGGTATTGTAGATGAAGAAGACGAATGTCCGCAGGAAGCTGGCATTTCCGAAAATAATGGCTGTCCGCTTAACACCGACTTTAATCACATTCTATTTGATTTTGACAAGAGCAATATCAATGCAGCGGCGATGGACGAACTTGATGCCATTGCGCAGCTAATGAAAAATAATCCGGAAATGACCATCAGCATCTCAGGACATGCCGATGAAATTGGATCTGCAGCTTACAACATGGGCTTATCCGAAAGAAGGGCGATTGCTGTTCGCAAGTTTTTAATTGCCAAAGGAATTGCTTCGGAACAGGTTGCTGACGTGAAATGGTTTGGAAAAACAAAACCGGTTGCCCCCAACGACACCGAGGAAGGTCGGGCTAAAAACCGACGTGTGGAGGTTGTTGTTGATAAATAGCCAATCAACTGTTTTACATAGAATGAAAAAGCCTTGCGAAAGCAGGGCTTTTTTGGCTTTTTAAAGAATAAGCTTCGGGCAGAAACTATTATCTTTGCCATTCAAAAAAATAGACTATGCATATTGACCAAATTATAAAAGAGAAAATTGTTGAAGCTGTAGATTCACTCTATGGTCAGAAAATAGAGGCCGATTCAGTACAGCTCCAAAATACCCGGAAAGATGTTGAAGGAGATGTAACGGTTGTCGTTTTTCCTTTTTTAAGGTTCTCCAAAAAATCGCCCGAGCAAACGGCTGAGCAGTTAGGCGAGTACCTCAAGGAACAGGTTGACCTGATTGATGATTTTTCGGTCATCAAAGGTTTTCTAAACCTGCTTATTTCAAAAAACTACTGGTTATCAGTTTTGGAAGATGCTGCCAATAGACCTACTTTCGGGTTTAAGGCAGCCGATGAGAATTCGCCGCTTGTAATGGTTGAATATTCTTCACCAAATACCAATAAACCTTTGCACTTAGGTCATATTCGTAACAACTTGTTGGGTTTTTCAATTGGCGAAATCATCAAAGCGAATGGTAACAAGCTAGTAAAGACTAACATTGTAAATGACCGGGGAATCCACATTTGCAAGTCGATGTATGCCTGGAAGCAATGGGGCGAAGGAAAAACACCGGAAAATACAGGCATTAAAGGCGATCACCTGGTAGGCGATTTTTATGTGTTGTTTGATAAGCACTACAAGCAGGAAATCAGTGAGCTGCAGGAAAAAGGCCTGAGCAAAGAAGAAGCCGAGCAACAGGCGCCTTCGATTGTCGCTGCGCGCGAAATGTTGCTGAAGTGGGAAGCCAAAGACCCCGAGGTGATCGAATTGTGGGAAATGATGAACCAGTGGGTGTACGACGGATTTGATGTGACTTACAAAGAACTGGGCGTTGACTTTGATAAAATTTATTACGAATCGGACACTTACCTTGTTGGAAAAGAGGAGGTACTAAGAGGATTAAAGGAAGGAATCTTTTACCAGCGCGAGGATCAGTCGGTTTGGGCTGATTTAACCGCTGATGGATTGGATGAGAAAATTCTTCTGCGGAGCGATGGTACTTCGGTATACATGACCCAGGATATTGGTACGGCTAAATTACGTTTCAACGACTATACAATTGACAAAATGGTTTATGTTGTTGGAAACGAGCAAAATTACCATTTTCAGGTTTTATCTGTTTTGCTGGATAAGCTGGGCTTTGACTGGGGAAAAGGACTGCATCACTTCTCGTATGGAATGGTGGAACTGCCTCACGGAAAAATGAAATCGCGCGAAGGAACCGTGGTGGATGCCGATGACTTGATGGCTGAAATGATTGAAGTGGCACGGAAAACTTCCGAAGAACTTGGTAAGCTTGAAGGCTATACCGAAGCGGAACTGGCCGAAACCTATAAAACCATTGCTTTGGGCGCCCTGAAATATTTCATGTTGAAAGTGGACCCCAAGAAAAACATGTTGTTTAATCCGGAAGAATCGATCGACTTTAATGGAAACACCGGACCATTCATCCAGTATACCTATGCCCGTATTCGTTCGGTTATCCGGAAAGCTGAGTCCAATGGTATTCAATTGAACAAACAACTGGCTCAAGCCATCTCGCTGTCAGAGAAAGAACAGGAATTAATTAAGTCGATCTCGCTGTTCCCTGCCGTTATCAAAGAAGCTGGCGATGCATACAGCCCGGCAGTAATTGCCAACTACATCTACAGCCTGGTCAAAGAGTTTAATCAGTTCTATCATGATCATAGCATTTTGGGTGAAGAGGATGAAGCTGTTCGAAACTTCCGTTTGGTGCTTTCGCAAACCATTGCCAATGTGGTGGAGTCGGGTATGAAGCTGTTGGGAATAAACGTGCCGGAGCGCATGTAAAGGAAGAAAATAAAAAAGGGGGTCAGAATTGACCCCCAGCTTTTTACAAAATTGCGATTCGTGAAAAAGGGACTTTATTTTCTCGTTGACACAAGCAGCTTTTATGCTCTTTGATTAAAACGGCCCGGTCATAACTAGTGAGCGAATTAAGATATGCGATTCTTTCTGGAAGACTTAATTGCCGGATATGTTTGTAGGCACATGTTTCTGTTTCCTCCTTCATGGGGCAACCAAATACAAGTCCGTAATAATATGAGTTTTCCTCTTTCATCCCAGCATTTAACTTTAAGATCCATTATAAGAACCTACACCTCTTTATCCTGTTTTCGGGGAAAAGGTAACCCAGGGAACTCCACTTTTTTTTTATTTTGTTTTAAAAATTTCTCTTTATTTAATTTTTGTATTTTTGCAGCAGCTTGAGAATTAATCACTATCATTACTAAAATATGTTTGAGAATCTTAACGAAAAATTAGAGCGGTCGTTTCAGTTATTAAAAGGACAGGGACGGATCACCGAAATTAATATAGCCGAAACCTTAAAGGAGGTGCGTCGGGCATTGCTTGATGCCGATGTCAATTTTAAAATCGCTAAGTCTTTCACCGAAACAGTTAAGGAAAAAGCCTTGGGGCAGGACGTCCTGTCGGCTGTTAAGCCAGGTGAGATGATGGTTAAGATTGTGCATGACGAACTTGCCTTATTGATGGGTGGGAAGTCAGTTGACATTAATTTAACAGGAAATCCAACCATTATTTTGATTGCTGGTCTGCAAGGATCCGGTAAAACGACTTTCTCTGGGAAACTATCGAAATTAATCAAGAGCAAACGTGGGAAAAACCCGTTGCTGGTTGCTGGTGACGTTTATCGTCCGGCTGCCATTGACCAGTTGAAGGTATTGGGCGAGCAAATTAATGTGCCGGTTTATACCGAAGAAGGCAATAAAGAGCCGGTTAAAATTGCTCAGGCCGCTATTAAACACGCCAAAGCCAACGGACACGATGTTGTTATCATTGACACCGCTGGTCGTTTAGCGGTTGACGAAGAAATGATGAACGAGATCAGCGCTGTGAAGAAAGCCGTTTCTCCTCACGAGATTTTGTTTGTTGTTGACTCCATGACTGGTCAGGATGCTGTTAATACCGCTAAAGAATTTAACGATCGCTTAAATTTCGATGGGGTTGTTCTAACCAAACTGGATGGTGATACCCGTGGTGGAGCTGCCTTGTCAATCCGCACAGTGGTTGATAAGCCAATTAAATTTGTGGGTACTGGCGAAAAAATGGAAGCCCTTGATGTGTTCCACCCCGAGCGGATGGCTGATCGTATCTTAGGGATGGGAGACATTGTTTCGCTGGTTGAAAAAGCTCAGGAACAATTTGATGCTGATGAAGCCCGCAAGCTTCAAAAGAAACTGGCTAAAAACCAATTCAGTTTTGACGATTTCCTGAAGCAGATTCAGCAAATCAAAAAAATGGGAAATATTAAAGACCTTGCCGCGATGATTCCTGGCATGGGAAAAGCCCTTAAAAATATCGATATTGAAGATGATGCCTTTAAGCACATTGAAGCCATTATTTACTCCATGACACCGGCTGAACGTAATGACCCTTCTTTGTTGAATGGTTCGCGCAGAAAACGGATTGCCCAAGGAGCCGGAACGGAAATACAGGAAGTCAATCGCCTGATCAAACAATTCTCCGAGACCCGAAAAATGATGAAGATGGTGTCTCAAGGGAAAAACATGGGCCGTATGATGGGGAATTTACCAAGGAGATAAACGCAGTAATTCAATACAATGAAATTAATTGACGGAAAACAAACAGCAACTGATATCAAGAAGGAAATCGCGGCTGAAGTTCGTGAGATGGTTGCAGCAGGAGCTAAAAAGCCTCACTTGGCGGCAATTCTGGTTGGACACGATGGCGGAAGCGAGACCTATGTGGCTTTCAAGATAAAAGATTGCGAAGAGGTAGGATTTAAATCAAGTTTAATTCGTTTCGAAGACGATGTGACCGAAGAGCAGCTTTTGGCGAAGGTAAACGAATTGAACAACGATGCGGATGTGGATGGATTCATCGTTCAGCTTCCTCTGCCGAAACATATTTCAGAGCAGAAAGTGATTGAGGCCATCGATCCGAAGAAAGATGTGGACGGCTTTCATCCGATCAACGTTGGACGCATGGTGATTGGCTTGCCTTGTTTTGTTTCGGCTACGCCCGATGGGATTGTTGAATTGTTGAAACGTTACAATATTGAAACTTCGGGGAAAGACTGTGTGGTTGTTGGACGGAGTAACATTGTTGGACGTCCGATGAGTGTCCTGATGTCGCAAAAAGCCATCAACGCCACAGTAACTGTGGCTCATAGCCGTACCAAAGATTTGGAAGCCCTGTGTG
This sequence comes from Sunxiuqinia rutila, assembly GCF_050589705.1. Taxonomy (NCBI): domain Bacteria; kingdom Pseudomonadati; phylum Bacteroidota; class Bacteroidia; order Marinilabiliales; family Prolixibacteraceae; genus Sunxiuqinia; species Sunxiuqinia rutila. The sequence continues at coordinate 62,350 of NZ_JBNGOT010000009.1, read as the reverse complement.
CCAAAGCCGATATTCTGATTGCTGCTATTGGTATTCCTGAGTTTATTAAAGGGAATATGGTTAAAGAAGGAGCGGTGGTTATTGATGTGGGGACAACCCGCGTAAAATCAGACCAAACGAAATCAGGCTTTAAGCTGAAGGGCGATGTTGCTTTTGACGAAGTAGCTGCAAAGTGTTCATACATTACTCCGGTGCCCGGAGGGGTAGGACCGATGACGCGTGTGGCTTTGTTGAAAAACACGCTGCTGGCGGCAAAAAAGGAAATTTACAACTAATTTTTTTGAACAATATTATTTAAAAAAGGTGGCTCGTTCGGTCACCTTTTTTTGAATTTGATTGTTTAACTTTATAAAAATATTTGTACTGATGAGAACACACAAAATTACAATCCCCGGCTTGATTATGCTGTTTGCCCTTGTCGTATTGATGGAGTCGTGCAGCACTGTGCCCTTGACCGGAAGGAGCCAGATGAGTTTATTGCCTGAGTCGAATATGGTAGCCATGAGTTTAACGAGCTACGATCAGTTCCTGGATTCGAATAAGGTATCGACCAATGAGCAACAGGTAGAAATGGTTAAGCGAGCAGGTCGGAATATTTCAGCTGCGGTAGAGAAGTACCTGACAGAAAATGGTTACGAAAGTTATTTGCAATATTTCGATTGGGAGTTTAACTTGGTGGACAGCGAGGTGCCCAATGCCTGGTGTATGCCTGGAGGGAAAGTGGTGATTTACACCGGAATCTTGCCGTTGACTCAATCTGAGACTGGTTTAGCTGTGGTGATGGGGCATGAAATTGCCCATGCTGTTGCCCGTCATGGAAATGAGCGCATGAGTCACTCTATGTTGGTGCAAATGGGCGGAATGGCTTTGGGCGAAGCCCTTAAACAAAAACCCAACGAAACGCAGGCTATCTTTTCTGCTGCTTATGGATTGGGCTCCCAGTATGGAGTTATGCTGCCTTTTTCGCGTCAGCACGAATACGAAGCGGATAAAATGGGGCTTATTTTTATGGCTATGGCCGGATATAATCCACAAGAGGCTGTTGCTTTTTGGCAACGCATGTCGGCCAACAGTGGTCAAAAACCTCCTGAGTTTTTAAGTACACACCCTGTAGACTCCAAACGGATTGCGGCTTTGAACGAAATTATGCCGGAAGCCATGCGGTTATATGAGGCCAGTAAGTAATTTTTCAGCTTCAATCTCTTGAAAATAAAATGCTGTTTATTAACAGTTTTCGATTATTTCCAAAATAATTTTTTATTTTTGGTACATTGAATTCGGAAAATAACTTAACTACGAGCAAGATGGAAGGCTTTGATAAAAAAGATGAAATGAAAGAGGGCGACAGTAAATTTAGAGAAGAAATCTTTTCGAAAGCTGTAAGAGCCGGAAAAAGAACCTATTTTTTCGATGTGAAATCAACGCGAAAAGATGAGTATTATTTAACAATTACTGAGAGTAAGAAACGTTACGATCAGGATGGAAAGTTTCACTTCGAGAAACACAAAATCTTTCTGTACAAAGAGGATTTTGAGAAGTTTTCTGATGGTTTAAATGAGGTTATCGACTTTATTAAAGCCAGTCAGTCAATTGAAGATGCAGAAATTGATATTGAGATGACAATTTCTGAGGATGAGGAAGAGGTAATGACTACGAAGGATTATACCAGCGTTGACTTTGATGACTTGAATAGCTGATTGATAATTGAAAGTATAAAAAAGAAGGCTGCTTAATTTAAAGCAGCCTTCTTTTTTTATATCAGGCAAAGTTTCGTTCTTTTTTGATGTTTTCGTAGGCCTCATTTACCTTTTGAAACTTCTCTTTTGCGGCATTCTGAAAATCATCGCCTAAGTAGCTCACCTTATCCGGGTGGTATTTCATGGCCATTTTCCGGTAAGCCTTTTTAATTTCGTCGTTTGAAGCGGATCGTTCAACTTCCAGAATCTTATAAGCTGAGTCGGTGTTGGGAACGAACATGGATTGGATGGACTCCAGATCCTTCTGACTGATACCCATGGTTTGGGCAATCATACGAATCATGTTTTTTTCGGTCTCATCAACTGATCCGTCGGCTTGAGCAATGCCAAACAGGAAGTGAAGCAGTTGCAGGCGCGAAGAATAATCCATGTTTTTCTGAATCTGCCGGCAAACATCCGCTACCGGGATATTCTGATTAAGTATATCACGCAACATTTTGATGGCTTCTTGCGCTGAGCTGGCTCCGAAAGAGCGCACAAAAAACTCTTTGACGTAGTCTAGTTCCGATTTTAAAACCTTTCCATCCGCTTTCATCACGGCAGCTACCAAAACCAGTAAGCTCATGACATAGCCACCCGTAGTTGTTCTTCTTCTTGCGTCTGTTGCTGTTTGATGAGGGGGAGGAGCTACGCCGGCTTCTGAGTCAACCATTGATCCGACAACAAAGCCAAGAATGCCTCCCAGCGGGCCAAAAAATGCCCATCCTAAACCTCCGGCAACCCATTTTGCAAATTTACCCATGTGTTCTAAATTTTTGATCTAATTCGATTAATACCGGAAGTATTAACTCCCGGTTGTTATTATTAATTGTTGTATTGGCCAGTTTCATCTTCTCTTCATCCGGCCATTGTTTGGCTATCCTTTCCTTTACTTGTTCCCTGGTGCTATGGTCTCTTTGGATCACCCGGTCAATTCGTTGTTGCTCCGGAGCAGTTACCAAAATGGTATAGTCCATCATGTTATAAAAACCACTTTCGAAAAGGATGGCGGCTTCGTGAACAACGTAAGGGGCTTGTTGGTTCTGGCACCACTCGAAAAAATAGTTTCTGACAGCGGGATGAACAATCGCATTCACTTTTTGCAGCAGCGGCTCGGAGTTAAATATCAGCGCTGCTAACTTTTGACGGTCCAGTTGCTGGTTCGCCAGATAGATGTCGTTGCCAAAGTGAAGCATCATTTGGCTGCGCACCAAGGAGGAACTGTTCATGATTCGCTTGGCTTCCAGGTCGGCATTGAATACCGGAATACCTTTTAAACTGAAGAAATTGCATATTGTTGACTTGCCACTTCCAATTCCACCTGTAATTCCTACTTTAAACATGCTGTTAGTTTTCGATGAGGTATTCAATTTTCATTGGTGCATAGGTGAGCCCCTTCAACTGAACCGGTACCTTGCTTTGGTCGAGCTGCACCGGCAGATAATCCTGATTGTCCCGGATGTCCTGATAGGATACCGAGGCCCTAAAGTCGGAAGCCTGAATGTCGGAAAAGCGACTTAAGCTAACAAGGAACGTCACTTTTACTTCGGCAGGAAACAGGTGAACATGTGTTTTCCGGGGAAGGCTGTCAATTTGGATGGGTAGTACCAGTTGTTTTTCGGTAAACTCTTCTACCGGAATTTGTATGGTTACCCGGTTGGGATTGAACTCCAGGTTTTTTATTTTCTGCAAAGAGACATTGCGCTGAATCGGGTGCTCCAAATCTTTGTAGTGTTGCGAATTGGTCTTTACATGCGGCAAGGTGTCCAAAATAGATTCAGGCCCAAGTACCTCAATGGAGTCGGGAGTGACTAGAATTTCATCGTACAGGTAGTGCTGTTTCTTAAATGCCAGGCTAACGTCAGCTACTACTTTTTTCTTTTGGGTAAGTATTCGGTCAAATTCAAGATAAACGGTATCTGGCTGAATGCTGATCAGGTTTAATTCATTGCTGATTTGATCCGACATCTTTTTTCGGTAGTAGCGGCTTGAGATCGCATAGTTGTTTTTTTGCGTGCCATTGATCTGTTCGCCGGCAATTTCACCTACGTTAAATACCAATGGCGAAAAGGCCACACTCAGCTTGTAACGCAGTATGGTAAAGCCTCCGGATCGGACTTGCAACACAAAGTTTTTGGGTGGCGTATTAACCAGCGTTTTGCTTTTAGGGATATTGGTGTAGCGAACCGGAAAAGACAGTTCAACGGAGTAGTCTTTTTCAAGCGCATTCAACAACCAAAAAAGGGAAGCAATTCCCACACACATTAAGTAGATGACGAGCCTGCGTTCATTCTTAATCTGAAACTTTTGGGTAAGCTGTTTTACTTTATGTAGCCATTTGTTTTCCACGAAATCAAAGATAAAAAAAAGGGTTGACTTGCGGTCGACCCTTTCTCTCTTTTACTATGCTAAAATTATTTTTGTGGAGTAACATCTGACATGTCTTTCACAACAGCGCTTTTGTCTACACGCAGTTTGACATTGTCATCTACCTGAAGCAGAACGTAGTTGTCTTTAATCTCGGCAACTTTTCCGTAGATTCCGCCAGTTGTTACTACTTTATCTCCTTTGCTAAGGCTTTCACGGAATTTTTTCAATTCTTTTTGCCTTTTCACCTGTGGTCTGATCATAAAGAAATAGAAAACAACAATAATCAGGACCAAGGGAAGAAATGTTGTAATTGGGTTTTGTTCGGCACCGGGTTGGGGAGCCATTAATAAGTAGTTCATCATTTTATTCTTTAGTTTTTACTGTATAAATTTATTAGCTCATTTTCGACAGTTGCAGCAACCGCCAGTTTTGTTATTTCGGGTTGAGTGTTGGCCACAACTTGTAGCTCCTTGTACACCCGCCCGGTTTCGCCGGCGCTGTTAAATACCACTTCAATATAACCCGATTCTCCGGGAGCAACAGGTTCTTTTGGGAAATGTGTATTTAAGCAACCGCAATCAGTTTCTACTTTTTCAATGAGCAGAGCTCCATCTCCGCTGTTGGTAAAGTGAAAACTATAGGCCACCACCTCGCCAGCCTGTAACTGACCAAAATTATAGAATCTTTCCTGAATCTCAAACTTTGGAGTGCCCGTCTTAGTGCTTGTTTTTACCGCCCCTTTACGGCTGCTGTTCTGACAGCTCAGAGCGATAAGCAAAACACATATGGTGGCTAAATGTTTCATGAGGGAAGGTTGCTGTCTTCTCCTATTAAACCCCGGCCGGCCTTGATAATTTTATCTTCTGACTTTAGGGCTTTCAGGGCTTTGTCCAGAATTCCATTAATGAAGTTCCGGCTCTTTTTGGTGCTGTAATATTTCGATAATTCGATGTATTCGTTCAAGCTAACCTTGGTTGGAATGGATGGGAAGTATAGAAACTCGCCAATTGCCATTTCCAGAATCAATTCATCAATAAAGGCAATGCGTTCCACATCCCAGTTTACGGTGTATTTGGTGACTGTTTCTTTCAGTTCGTCGTGGTTTAATACCACTTTTCGGAACAGGTCCTTCACAAACTGGCGATCTTCTTCGTCTTTGAACATCGGAAGCAGGGCCTGATCTTCGCGGGTGTATTCTTTAAACTTTTTAAAGGTTTTGATGATCATACTCACCACGAAATCCAAATCGTCATTCCAGTAAATACTTTGTTCTTCCAGCAGTTGAATCAAGTCTTCTGATTGCAGAATAATATCGGTAAATACTTGCTCAACAAACTTTCTATCGGATTGGTAAGAGCTTTCTGCATCATTCATGTAACTCTTGTAGAAGTCACTGTCAACCAAGGTCAGGTACAATTTCTTGATTAGCTCGGGTTCGTTAACCCAGCTTAACTTAGATTGTTCCAGGTACTTGTTCAGGCTCTCGTTCGTTTGCAGTTGGGCAATAAGCTGATTGCGGATAAACCGGGTGTTGGGATGCAAATCTTCCTCTGTGGGGAAGTGTTTTTTCTTTCTTAACTCAACCACCGATTCAGCATGTTTGCTGACTTCAATTATTAAATCCAATAAATAATGGTAAAGGTCGTAGGTCTTTTGGATACTGAAGAAAAGCTCTCTCTCGGTATTGTTAATCGATTTGTCAGGCGAGGAATAGAAGGCGTATAAAACCTGCAAAACTTTAATGCGAATAATTCTTCTGCTAATCATTGTCTTAGAACTAGTTTTCTTTAAAAGATGGCAAAGTTACACAATTTCTTTTCTGCTGTTCAACATCTAATCGTTTTTTTCATTTTTCGGATTGAAATAATTCCCTGTGTGATCACTGGTGTAAAAATTGCCTGGCTGGAGGGGTTCTTCTTCCTCCTCGTCCTCTTCTTCCTCCTCCCAATCGTAGCGCTGGCGTTGCGGGCCTTGTCTGCGGTAAAAAATGCTCAGGACTAATCCGCTGATGCCTCCCCACAAATGGCTTTCCCACGATACTTCGGGCTTCAGAGGGAACATTCCCCAGAACATGCCCCCGTAGAGGAAGACCACAATAATGGCGATGGTCAGCAGGCGCGTGTCGTTGCGAAAGATGCCGCTGAAGAACAGGAAGGATGCCAGCCCGTAAATCACGCCGCTGGCTCCGATGTGCCAAGCTTCGCGTCCGGCCAGCCACACACACAGGCCCGACAGAAAGTAAATGAGCAGGAAAATGCGGTAGGCCAGCTTCCGGTAGAAATAGAACAAGGCCAGTGAAAGCACAAAAAAGGGAGCCGAGTTGGCTGCCAGGTGCTTGTAGCCGCTGTGGATGAAGGGGGAAAACAAAATGCCTTTCAAGCCTTCCCACTTCAACGGGAAAATGCCGTACACCGCAAAGTCAAAATCAAGGGTGGTTTCAACTAAAAAAGTCAGCCAAAAAGCCAGCAAAAACAAGCTGGGAAACACCAGGCTGTGCTTGAAGATTTTCTTCTCCAGCTCCGGGTCACTGGTGTCGTGTTTTGGCGGATAATAGTTGAATAGTGGCATTAAAGTAACTGGTCAATCAGGTTAACAAATCCGTATACATCTTCTTCAGTCGTATCAAATGAGGTCATCCAGCGCACTTCCGAGGCCGATTCATCCCACAGATAGAAAAAGTATTTTTCCTGAAGCCGGGGGATAACTGCTGGCGGAAGAATGGCAAAAACACCGTTGGCTTCGGTCTTTTGGGTTAATCGTACTTTGCCGGTTTTTAACACTTCCTGCTCCAGTAATTTGGCCATTTGGTTGGCATGTTGGGCATTGCTTTTCCAAAGTTCCTGGTTGAAGTAGGCTAAAAACTGCGCACTGACGAAACGCATTTTGGAAAACAACTGCATGCTTTGCTTGCGAATGTACTTGGTGTTGAGCGTTAGTTTCGGATTGAAGAACAGGACGGCTTCGCCCATAAGCATGCCGTTTTTTGTTCCGCCAAATGAGAGTAGATCCACCCCGGCATCTACGGTAAACGCACGAAAAGGCAGGTCAAGCGCTACGGCAGCATTGGCAATCCGGGCACCGTCCATATGCACCAGCAAGCCGTATTGGTGGGCCAGACTGGTAATGGCTTTAATTTCGTCTACGGTATAAACCGTGCCCATTTCAGTGACCTGCGAAATGGAAATAACCTTGGGTTGGGCGTGGTGCTCAAAGTCGAATCCATGCAGGTACTTCTGGATGCCTTCGGGGCTTAGTTTGCCTTTTTCGCTCGGAACCGGCAGCAGTTTACAGCCCGTCAGTTTTTCCGGAGCGCCGCATTCATCCACCTGGATGTGGGCCGTGTCGGCACAAATAATTGAATTGAACGAGTGGGTTACCGTGGAAAGGGCCAGCACATTGGCACCGGTTCCGTTAAACACAAAAAAAACTTCGGTATCCTGTCCAAACTCGTTTTTAAACAGCTGAATTGCTTCCCGGGTAATCGGGTCGTCGCCATAGCCCACCATGTGTCCGGTGTTGGCGCTTGCTATTGCTTTCAGAATTTCCGGATGCACTCCGGCATTATTATCGCTGGCAAAGCCTCTGGTGCTCATTTCTTGATTTTTTTATCGGGTTGTAACAAATTAATGGTCCCTGCGTTTTAGTTTAACCAACTTGCTTGTTCAATGGCCTGGCAAAACCTGCCGCAAGCCAAGGAAAATTGGCTTATAAAAGAAAAGAAAAAAATGCTTGTAACAAAATGGGATGGGGAAGAAGGAAACAAGTTTTTTTATTTTTGGACAACCAACAAGTGAAAGGTAATTTGAATCGTTTTACTTCAGCTTATGAAAGAAAAAATTAACCTGTTTTGGTTCCGTCGCGATCTTCGAATAACTGACAATCATGGTTTGTACCGGGCGCTGGCCGCGGGGAAACCGGTATTGCCTGTTTTCATTTTCGATACCACCATTCTGAACGACCTGGAGGATGATGACAGCCGGGTTGAGTTTATTACCGACCAGGTCAAGAGCCTGCAAGAAGAGTTTGAGCGCCACAACAGCACCCTGTGGATTTACCATGGCAAACCCCTTAATGCTTTTAAGCGCTTGTGGGTGGAGTACGAGGTGGAAGCGGTTTATAGCAACACCGATTATGAGCCGGACGCCCGTGAGCGTGATGAGCAGGTGGCTGCTTTCCTGAAGGCCCATCAGGTTGAGTTTCATGCGTACAAGGATCAGGTGATTTTTCATCAAAACGATATCTTGAAAAATGACGGGAAGCCTTATACGGTCTTTACTCCTTATAAAAAGAAATGGCTGGAGGAATTTGGGAAGCTGGAACTGGAAGCGTATCCCTCGCAAAAGTTGTTGAATGGCTTATTGAAAACCGAACCTTTGAAGGCTGTTGCCTTGCGCGACCTGGGATTTCGAAGGGGAGGGCTGAAGTTTCCATCGAAAGAAATTGACCCGAAACTTTTAGAAAACTATGCAGCCAATCGTGACTTTCCGGCCCGAAACGGAACCACGCACCTGGGCATTCACTTGCGCTTTGGCACCCTGAGCATCCGTAGTCTGACCAAAAAGGCGGTTCAGCATTCGGAGGTATTTCTGAATGAGCTGATCTGGCGAAATTTTTATGCCGATATTCTGTGGCACTTCCCCCATGTGGCCAAGCGCTCCTTCAAGCCGGCTTACGACTACATTCCCTGGATCAACTCGGAGAAGGACTTTGCCCGCTGGTGCGAAGGCACAACGGGCTACCCGCTGGTGGATGCCGGCATGCGCCAGTTGAACGAAACCGGTTACATGCACAACCGTGTTCGCATGGTAACTGCCAGCTTTTTGTGCAAGCACTTATTGATTGACTGGCGCTGGGGTGAGGCTTACTTTGCCGGCAAACTGCTCGATTATGAGTTGGCCTCGAACAATGGGGGCTGGCAGTGGGCCGCCGGAACAGGCTGCGATGCCGCGCCATATTTCCGGGTGTTTAACCCAACATTGCAAACACAAAAGTTCGATCCCGAGTTCAGCTACATCCGCCGGTGGGTGCCCGAGTTTGACGGGTTTGGCTATCCGCAGCCCATGGTTGAGCATAAAATGGCCCGGCAACGCGCCATCGATACCTATAAAAAGGCGCTGGCTTCGGATTGATGCCAATCTGAATGCCTTGTCAATGGGGCGTTTCAGCTTCCTGCAAAAAACCACGTGTGATTTCCACCAAAGTCACGTGTGGTTTTCATCAAAGTCACGTGTGATTTCAGGCAAAGTCACGTGTGGTTTTTAGTAAAAGCAAGCGTGATTTTTTCAAAAGGCCTTTACGCTGTTGTTTTCGCCAACTGTTACGCATTATATGCTTAAAAGCGATTTTTATTACTTCTTGAAGAATATGCATTGAAATACGCGTTTTGACCGAAATTTCATTCCGTTTGTTTTAGGCTTTGTGTTTGTATGTGTCTGATATATAACTATAAGGAGGCAAGATTTGAAGTCTTTTTTTATGGTTAACTTGTAGTAGTTAAATCTTTAAAGAGTATTAAAATGGTGGACTTGGAAGATCAAGAAGTAGAGGTGTTAAAGTTTTTAAAAGAAGTAAAGCAAGGCGTGCAAAATGTCAAACTTAACAACCATTTCTTTAGAAAAGATCAGACATATTTAAGGTCTTTTGAACGTTTGGAAGAGCTTGGTTTTATCTATTTTATAGATGGAAATTATGATCTTTCACAATTACTCTATGAGATTCCAATTTATCCTCCGCGGACCTATTGGGGCCGAATTTTACCAGAAGGAGAAGAAGCGTTAAAAAGAATTCAAGCATAGAATAGAAAGGACTACAATATGGGAAAACGGCAAGATAAAGTATTTAAATCGGATACTGGACGAGTTCATAGGTGTAGTATTGTGTCTCTATCACCACTTAAAATTGAAAATGTAATTGAATATCCTGAGCTTGTCAAAACTCCTGATAAGTTAATTAAATTCTATGCAGTTTCAGCAAACAGTGTTGATGCCTTATTAAATAATTACTTGTATGCTGCTAACCCTTTGTTATTCAATGATCCTTTTGATTGTCCAGCTCAATTGTGGAATCTTGATTCATTTAGATATGAAAATATTCAACGTTTCGCATTATTTGAAGACTTGATTAAAAAATACGGGGAAGACCGTTTTATGTCTCCAATTCATAATCGAAATCTTTTCTTTGAATTTAGAATGGCGACTCTGGGAATTATTTGCTTACATGAGTTTTCATTAAATAGCAATGATTGTCAGGATACCTTGTGGGGGTACTATTCGAACCAACAGGGATTTGCAGTAAAATTTGATAGTTGTATTTTAAGAAAAAGCTTGGGAACACCGTTTCAAGTTGAATATTTGGAAAGATCAAAGTTAGATGAATTCAGTTTGGATAGTATTAAAGAGAATGAGGATTTTTTACCAATGTTTTTAAGATGGACTACGCAAAAGAAGAAAATATGGGAAAATGAATACGAATGGCGATTTGTCTTACAAGATTTAAAAGCCGAAACATTGATGTTGGATTCTCCAGGTAAAGTAAGACGAAGAACGTATTATAAGTCAGCTATCTCTGAAGTTTTGCTTGGTCTAAAGTTCTTCCACAAAACAAATATGGTTGAAGTATCAAACAGTAGAAGTTATTACGTTATTGATACTGAAAAATACAATCATCAGTATAAGCTGCTGTCTTTCATTTCTTTTCCGTCGGAAATACCAGTGAAACACATTTATATGAAGCAAAAAAAATTAGCAATGCACCCTCGTTCATGTCAGATATTTAATGAAAATAATGGAAGATTTCGTATTGAGTATCTTGAATAAAGGAAAACAGATTTTTTAGTTATTGTACTTTTAAAAACAGAGACATGGGTGCAGTAGTTAGCCTATAATTCTATTTGATATTCCTAGTAGGATGACAAGGATGTACAATATTTACAGTACGGCCAAGACGATTATAATTTAAGCAAGGGTGCCGCGGATTCCAATCCGCGGCACCCTTGCTGTTTATTCACGAATCGCCTTTAATCCAATTAACTATTTTTTCATCGTTGGGCTTGGTTCTGGGACTGGCATAGTCTACCAGATGACCTTCTTTGTCAATCATGTATTTCTGAAAGTTCCAGCTCACTTCCGAGTCCGAAACGCCGTTCTTGGCCTTTTGGGTCAGCCACTGGTAAAGCGGGTGCATGTCATCACCTTTAACCGATATTTTGGACATCATGGGAAAGCTTACTCCATAATTTTGCTGGCAAAACTCGGCAATGTCATCGTTTGAACCGGGTTCCTGGTTGGCAAAATTGTTGGCCGGAAAACCAATGATGGTAAAGTCATCTCCGCCATATTGCTCGTAAAGCTCCTGCAACAACTCATACTGCGGGGTTAGTCCGCATTTGGAAGCGGTGTTGACAATCAGTACTTTTTTCCCTTTCAACTGGCTCAAATCAAAATCCGAACCTTCAATATCCTTCACCTTAAAATCGTACAAGCTGGTTTGTGCAAAACCAAGGGCTGCAATCAGCAGGAAAGAAAACAGGAATGTTATTTTTTTCATGACTTATGCTTTGTTTGTTTAACACGATTTTAAACAGTCGGGAGGTGAAAATGTTTGTTGAGCCCTTGCCGTCAGACTCTTAATTCTTGTTAATAAAAACCCGCTTAATTTCCTCCTAAAATGTTTATCTTTGAACTTCATTAAATGAGATTATGGAGAATTTTATTGTTTCCGCCCGAAAATACAGACCAGATACATTTCAGTCGGTGGTTGGACAAGCATCGATTACCTCGACCCTTAAAAACGCGATTAAAAACAGCCAGTTAGCGCATGCTTACCTGTTTTGTGGTCCGCGTGGTGTGGGCAAGACAACCTGTGCCCGTATTTTCGCAAAAACAATTAATTGCCAGAATCTGACGGCCGAAACCGAACCTTGCAACACCTGCGAGTCGTGTAAGGCTTTCAACGGAAACCGGTCCTACAATATTCATGAGTTGGATGCGGCTTCCAATAACTCGGTGGATGATATCCGGAACTTAACCGACCAGGTGCGCATTCCGCCACAAATCGGCAAATACAGCATCTACATTATCGATGAGGTTCATATGTTGTCGCAGGCGGCCTTTAATGCTTTCCTGAAAACCCTGGAGGAGCCACCCAAGCATGCCATTTTTATTTTGGCCACTACGGAGAAGCATAAAATTATTCCAACGATTTTGTCGCGTTGCCAAATCTTCGATTTCAACCGGATTAAGATTAGCGACATCTCTGGACACTTGGGCTATGTGGCGCAAAGTGAGCAGGTAACGATTGAGGCCGAAGCCTTGAACGTGATTGCCCATAAAGCGGATGGTGCCATGCGTGATGCACTGTCCATCTTCGACCAGATTGTCAGTTTCTCTGGAAAGGAAATCAGCTACAAGGATGTGATTTCAAACCTGAATGTGCTGGACTATGATTATTACTTCCGCTTGGTCGACTTGCTTCTGAAAAATGATGTGCCCAATGCCATGTTGCTTTTCAACGAGGTGCTGAATCATGGATTTGATGGTCACCATTTTATCAATGGGTTGAGCAGCCACATCCGCGATTTGCTGGTTTGTAAAGATCCGGTTACCGTTCAGCTGCTTGAGGTAGGTGGCGAAATCAAAGAAAAATACAAAGCGCAGGGCGCAGCTTGCAATCCGGACTTTCTGCTGGAGGCCTTAACCATCAGCAATGATTGTGACATGCAATACAAGGCCAGCCAAAACAAACGTTTGCTGGTGGAGTTGAGCCTGATTAAAATGGCCCAGCTTACAGTAAAAAAAAAATAGTTGACGAAGCTGATTCGTCGGTTTTAGCCCCTATCTTCTCCGAACATGCCCCGGCTACAGCGGCTCCTCAGCCACGTCCGCAAGCAGCTAAAGTGCAGGCCACAGCTCCCAAAACGGATGTGGAGCCTCAGCCTCCCGTAAAAGTGCCGACTAAGCGAAGAATTAAACGGCATGGAAGTGGTTATACTCCCTCTATTAAAGATGCCTTGTCGGGTAAGATGACTGAAGAAGGCGAGGAAGATGCCACCGAAAAACTCAAGTACTATACGGGTGAGCAGCTGGAAGAACATTTCACGGATGAACAGTTTAAAGTAAAATGGCAGGAGTACCTGCTTAAACTGGAGGATCGTCCGAACCTGAAAGCCACGCTCTCTCGGCCCATTAAAATCAACAAGGATTATAAATTGAATTTGCCGATTGACAACTCGGTGCAATTGGAGGAAATTAATAAAATTAAACCCGATTTGGTTTCCTGGTTGCGCCGCGAATTGCGCAATACCCGCATTGAGTTGATCACTGATATTGTGGTGCAGGAAACCGAGTACAAGCCGTATTCAGAAACGGAAAAACTGGCCGAAATGGTGAAGAAAAATCCAACGCTGGCGCTTTTGAAGCAGCGCTTTAACCTGGATTTTGGCGAGTAGTGGTTCCGAAAAGGTTTAAGGTACTGTTAATCGTTAAGGAAATTATGCCTAAATAAGAAGGAGTCCATAATTTTTTAGTATTTTTGGTTGAAACGTAAAAAAAAGGAGGTCACTATGCTTAAAGATCAAGTTTTAAAAGCTCTGAACAAACAAATTAATGCAGAAATGCATTCTGCTTACTTATACTTATCCATGTCAGCTTATTTTGAAGATAAAGGGCTGGGTGGATTTGCCAATTGGATGAAAGTTCAGTACAAAGAAGAACTTTCACATGCCTTAAAAATATTTGACTTTGTAAACGAACGCAATGGTCGCGTATTGTTGGAGCCAATTGATGGTGTTCCAACTGATTTTGGTGGAATTATTGATGTTTTTGAAAAAACATTGGCACACGAACAAAAAGTGACTCAAATGATTGACGAACTGATGGATGTTGCCGTAGCCGCCAGCGATCATGCAACACAAAGTTTCCTGCAGTGGTTTGTTGATGAGCAAGTGGAAGAAGAATCCAATGTAAACGAACTACTTGATAACCTGCGGTTGATTGACGGACAAGGAAATGGCTTGTTCATGTTGAACCGTGAACTGCAAGGTCGTACCTTTGTAGATGCAACACAGGCAGAATAAAATGTTTCTCTATAAGTGAATAAAAGGCTGCCTGTTTGGTAGCCTTTTTTTGTTAATACTCAATTCCGGTTGACTTTATACACGAAGCGCAGCATGAATAAACAGATTGAAAACGCATGGTTAAAACTCAGGGAAGTTTGTGAAGCTTCTCCGTCGGTAGAAGAAATGAGTGGGATTGAAAAGGCGTTTGATTATGCCCTGAAAACCCTTGGAGAACAAACCTGGCCCAATGGAGAGATCATCCTGATTCACTCGCTGGAAGTGGCTCAGGTGGTGGCTCAGGAGGTGGGCTTGGGGACAAGCTCAATCATTGCAGGGATGTTGCACAACCTGACTTACGAAAAGATTGAGGACCGGCCGGGTATTTCAGATATCGAGGCGCTTTTTGGACCGGTTGTGTCCGGCATTCTGGAAGGCATGGCCAAGATCAACGCCTTGGGAACCGACACCGTAGACCTGCACTCGGAAAACTACCGCAAGCTGATGCTGGCTTTGGCTGGCGATGTTCGGGTAATTTTGGTGAAAATTGCTGACCGCCTGCATGTGATGCGTCATTTGAGCAGCTACACGCTAGAAGCGCAGCATAAAATTGCCATGGAGACGGCTCACCTCTACGCGCCATTGGCTCACCGTTTGGGTTTGTACTACGTCAATTCCGAATTGCTGGACTTGTGCCTGAAGCATACCAATCCGGAGTCGTATCAGTATGTGGCCGACCGCTTGGATGAAAGTAAAGAAGAACGTAAAGTTTTTGTTGCCGAGTTTGTTAAACCCATCGAGGCGAAGCTGAAAGCGCGTGGCTTTCGTTTTGAAATGAAGGCCCGCACAAAAGCCATCAACTCGATCTGGAAAAAGATGCAGAACAAGAAGGTGAGCTTCGATGAAGTGTATGACTTGTTTGCCATTCGCGTGATTCTGGAGTCGGAGCTGGAGATGGAAAAATCAGATTGCTGGCAGGTTTATTCGATTGTTACCGACGAGTACCAGTCGAATCCCGAGCGGATGCGCGACTGGATTACAGTTCCCAAGTCGAATGGCTATGAAAGTTTGCATGCCACGGTGCTGGGGCCTCACAAAAAATGGGTGGAGATTCAGATTCGAACCAAGCGGATGGATGAAGTGGCCGAAAAGGGACTGGCTGCTCACTGGAAATACAAAGGCGGATCGGCCAGTTCCGAAATGGAAAACTGGCTGGCCAATGTGCGGGAGATTTTGGAGAATCCGGATTTGAATATTGTGGATTTTATCGACGATTTCAGCACCAATATTTATACCGATGAGATTTTTGTATTCACGCCTAAAGGTGATTTGAAGCGCTTGCCGGCAGGAGCCACGCTGCTGGATTTTGCCTATGAAATACACTCGGAAGTGGGCGATCATTGTGTGGGTGGCATGCTGGATGGGCGGAAGGTGACCTTGCGGCACAAGTTGAAAAACGGCGACCAGGTGTCGGTGGATACTTCCGTCAAACAAAAACCCAAACTCGACTGGCTGGATTTTGTCATTACCACCAAGGCCAAAACCCGCATTAAAGTCAGTGTAAATGAAGAGCGCAAGATTGAGGCTGAAAATGGCAAGGAAATCCTGCTGCGGAAGTTGAAAAACTGGAAGATTGAGTACAACGATGATCTTATCCGGATGCTGCTTAAGCACTACAATCTGAAATTGGCTCAGGACTTATACTACAACATTTCGGTTGGTAAAATTGAGCCACTGGCCATTAAAGAGTTGGTGGGCGAGAAGGAAGCTGAAGCTACAGCCCGGCAAAAGGTGGAAGAAATTCTGCCGGTGGATCAGCTCAAGGACCTCGACTTTTCGAGTGGCAATGACTACCTGGTAATTGATAACAACATCAAGAACGTGAACCACAAGCTGGCTCCATGTTGTAACCCGATTTTTGGCGATTCCATCTTTGGTTTTGTGACCATCAATGACGGGATTAAAATACACCGCCGGACTTGTCCCAATGCCAAACAACTGTTCGAGCGCTATCCTTACCGGGTGATTCCGGCCAAATGGCGCGACTCTAAAAAACGCAGCTCTTTTCAGGCAACCATCCGCCTGTCGGGAACCGATGAGGCCGGAATTGTTGGACAAATTTCATATGTGATTGCCAAGGATGTGGGCGTACAGATGCGCTCCATCAATATTGATTCGGTGAATGGCGCTTTTGAAGGAACCCTGCGAATTTTTGTGAACAACCTGGAGCATCTGGACTTTCTGATGCATAAGCTTCAAAACATCAAAGGCGTGATTAATGTATCGCGAGCCGATACCTAATTCTGCCTCTCCGAAACCTACCTTCCATTTTAAGCAAAGAAATTAACAGATCGGATGTCTCCAAGCCATCCGATCTTTAGGAGTACTCCTTAACTCAGCTGCTGGCAGCTGTCAGCTCTAACGAGTCGATATATTTGATGCTAGTTGTCGACCACCACCCGGGCAGCTTGGTAACCATTGTAGAAGTTCTGGTCGCGCCGTTTAAAAATGCTCATCACTTTATCCAGCTTGTTGTCCAATAGTGCTTCTGCGTCTGCAAAAAGTTGTTCCAGATCTTTGGTGGCCTGAACCGATGCAATGCGGTATGCCCGTGGTTTCCCATTGATTGCTAAAAAATCATCGAGGTTTGATTTCAAATCTTCCACCTGTTCGGCAGTTACTCCGTATTCTGCTTCCAAAACCAGTTTGTTTGCTTCAGCTTCCGAGATAATGACTTGTATGGCAGGAATAAAATCGACGTTGCGCGCCCGGTTGAGGTCCGAATAGGTAGCACCCATTTTATGGGCAAGTTCATCATTATCGGTAACTAAGGCAAAGGCCTCTATGCAGTCATTCAGAATATCGCCTTTTTGAGCAATCATGCTTTTTAACTGCGTCTTGTTCTTGCTTAAAAACACCTGGGCTTCTTGTTGAGCCAACTGTGCTTCATTAATTTGGTTGACAAGCTCTGATAATGTGTTCTTAAACTCGCCTACTTTGGGGATGCCCGACCATTTTTCAGGAGAATTGTCGAAATAGGAGAGGACGGCATCGTACATCTCTTTCCGATTGACTTGACTTCTGTTCATAGTTTTATGATGTTGATTTATTGCTAGTTAATGAAATGTAATTAAAAAAACAAGGAATGTTTTGTAAAACATGAATTGTTAGGCGTTCACTGCCAGTAGAATATGATTTCAATCGACCGGGGATATTCAATCATAAAACCCAATAGCTAACAAAATGGAACGATACGAAACCGGCTGTTGCTGGCGGTGCTTGGGCCGTTTTCAGTTTCAGGTTTCAGCTTGTTTACCAGCAAGTGCTTGCTGTTTCAATTGAACTTGTTGTTGCAGCCCTTCAAGTACTTATTGTACAACTTGAAGCATGTATTGCACCAAAAGAACTTCTTTCTGCACGAACCAAAGATGCTTTTGCACGACTCGAATCACTTTCTGTTTGATTTTGAGCAGTCATTGTATCGCGGGAAGCAGGCATTGTTTCACTTGAAGCAGTCATTGTTCGAACTCATCCGGTTTATGCTTAAAGTCATCCAGTCTGGGATGGATAGCGAGCGCCAGAAGAACAATTTGCCGACTTAGCTGTCTGGAGAAACGAAGATAAAAGGATGAAACAGCAAATACCAGGAATAGATGACAGCTCATTTTTATGATTTTAAAGCGCGGTCTCTGCAAGGCGAAGAGATCGATTTTTCGGCTTATCAAGGGCAGGTGGTGTTGGTGGTGAATACGGCCAGCCAATGTGGTTTTACGCCACAGTACGAAGGGTTGCAGACACTTCATGAGAAGTATCAATCCCAAGGCTTAAGCATTCTGGCTTTTCCCTGCAACCAGTTTGGCAAGCAGGAGCCCGGAACCGCCGATGAAATTGCCCGGGGGTGTTTGGTCAACTACGGGGTTTCGTTTCAGGTGTTCGACAAAGTTAGCGTTAATGGCGCCCAGGCACATCCGGTGTTTCGTTTTTTAAAGCGTCAGTTGCCGGGCGTGTTGGGCGGCCGGATTAAATGGAATTTCACGAAGTTTTTGCTTGACCGCAATGGCACTCCCGTCAAGCGTTTTGCCCCAATGACCAAGCCCGAAAAAATGGAGGAGGATATTCTCCGATTGCTTACCTCCGAGCCTACTTCCTGATCCACTCGGTTTTATCTGCCGCAGCAATGCGGGTGCGTGGCGGACGTTGAAACGACTCATCCGGCTCACCCAGCACAAAAAAGCCCATGAGGGTGTCGTCGTCTTCCAGCTCTAAAAAGTCGCGCATTTCGTTGGAATAGCAAATGTCGCCGGTACTCAGGTAACCACCTATTCCGAAGGCCGCCAAACTGAGGTAGATATTTTCAATGGCACAGGCCACCGACACCAGGTCTTCCTGCTCGGGAAAACGTTTATACGGATCGCGCCGGGCAATAACCACAACAATGTGCGACACGCGCTTCCACTTTTCGCTGTAGGCTTCGTACTTGAAATCGAAAAACTTGTCGGGAGGTGTAATCTGCTTGTAAATTTCCTGTTGCGCCTTGAAAAAGCGTTTGACGCCTTCACCGGCAAATACTTTAAAATTCCAGGCCTGTACCAAGCCATGCGATGGGGCCCAGCTGGCATTCTCCAAAAGTTTTTCAATCACCGAATCGGGGATTGTACTGCCTTCTTTTAAACCATTTACAAATGTTGATTGCCGTTTTTTGATCCAATCGGATACTGTTTGCTCCGTCATTTCCATGTTTTCTCTGGTTGATATCTGAAACTCTAGAACAACATATGGGCTGAATGGTTTTGCGAACAAGTTCTCCGACTTTCATTTTACAGGCCACGGTTTCCTTTCGGGTAGGAGCGGAGTTGCTCCTCCTTATCGTCAACCGGCTTTGGCAATGAAATACTTTCTGTAAATTTGCAGCATTGGTTTAACCCATCCCTAAAAGAACGGAAAGATGACAGAGGAAATAAAGCAAGTAAAGGAATTAATCGAGGCCCATCAGCTTGATCAGGCGCAGCAGCAATTAACCCGGCTAATCGGGCAGCAAGCCGATACGGCCGAACTTCACTATTTATCGGGACTGATTTATTACAAACAGCAGCAGTGGGGCAAGGCCATCAACGCCTTTAACGAAGCCCTGGCTTTGGATCCGAAACACCCCGATGCGCAAACACATATTGATTTAGCCAACAGTATTTTGGGCTATTTTAATCCCGATATGTTCAACCCTTAGGCTATTCCAGCGGTTTTAAACCACTGGCTTCGGCCTGAAAAAACTGAAATAAACGCTGCCGTAGTGGCGGGTTTCTACAAACTGTTCCTGATCGGAGAAATTGGACTGCTTGCCATGTTCCAGGATGAATAAACCATCTTCCTTGAGGAGTTTATTCTGAAGAACCAGCGAAGGAATCTCATTAAACTGCGGATGGTCGTAGGGCGGATCGGCAAAAATGACGTCAAACTGATCAACGCACTGCTCACAGAATTTGAAAACATTGCCTTTGATGGCGCGAATTTCTTGGGCTGCATCCAGCTTTTGAATCACGCTGCGGATAAATTGGTGATGCTGAAAGTTGAGCTCAATAGCTGTAATGTCGGTGCATCCCCGCGATAAAAATTCAAATGAAATACTTCCGGTTCCGGCAAATAAGTCAAGCACCTTCACCTCTTCAAAATCAATTTGATTGGTTAAAATATTGAACAGGCTTTCCTTGGCCATATCGGTGGTTGGGCGGGCCTTAAAACTTTTCCCGGGACTGAATTGACGTCCGCGGTGTATTCCTCCTACTATTCTCATGCGTAATTGTTTAAAAGATTCACAAAGCGGGCATCCGGAAGTTGATCAAACAGGTAGCTGTAATACACTTCCGTGCTTCGCTGGGCAATGCTCACGTCTTTAAAATACTGGCGAAGCTGGTGGTAAATCGGAGACCGTTTGTTTACCCGTCCGTTTAGCTGTATCCGCGGGGCATCCATTTTTTCGGTTTGAACCAGGTTCAGAATATAGTACAGCAAATCCGTGTCGTTGCGGTACATGAATGAATTGCAGAACCGGATGGACTGGTCAACCAAAGTCATCGTTAGCTGGTTGCGATAAACCTGAACGTCGATGCGCGGCTGAGCACTGGCTTGATCGGCATTTTTATCCAGTTGTGCAATCAGTTCATTCTGAATCAGAATACCCGGATGTTTATCGCTCAGGAAATGCTTAACTTTCTTCGGAATGGCGAACTGCAAAACCATCTGGTAGGCTTTCACCGGAAGGTAATGAAGCGCTTCATCATCCCCCAAATCCATGTTTAAGGCATAAGCTGTGCGCCCTTCCTGCTCATCGAAATAAGCTTCCGGCAGCAAGGTCATCTTGCCGGGTGATGAATAATGAATCCGGGTGCTTTTGAAATCGGCCTGCAGAATGTCAAATTCCGCATAGATGTCCTGCAGCTTGCGGTGCATTAACTTCGGATTGCCTGAAAATTCCTTGTGAAAAAGATAGATGTATTTGTTTTGCAATCCATCCCGGATACAAAAAGAAAATCCATCCAGACTAATCTGGATGGATAAATGATATTCTTGTGTGAAATTTAAATCAAAGGTTTCGTCAACAAGCAATAAATGTTGCATACCATTTTTTACTCCCAGTTACCTGCATTACTATTGGTTTCAGTTAATGACCCAACTTTTAGTCCGGGGTATTTGCCGTTGGTTCTGCGCTGGTCGTTCAGGTTAATTACCATTTGACGATCCAGGTTTTTCAGGATGGTGTTGTTGTGCGCCTTCGCTTCAAATACAGGAACTTTAATTCCTGAACCTGTTGTAATGACGGTTGCTCCAAGATGAAATTCAGCAACGGTGTCTTTTACGGGCACCATTTTAATTCGATCAATTGGATACGAAGCGCCAAACAAAGTGTCCATTACACTAACTTTAAGCGTATCACGTATGATTAAGCCTTTTTTAATGGCTGTTTCTTCTGTCAGGCCTGCTTCAAGCATACTGTCGTTAAGCATTCCAATTTTACGTACCAATGGTAGTGAATCATGCTTTACAAAGTTGATCAATGAGTCCCAATCACCTGTAAAATGTCCATTTACATCTTTAAATGCCAGTTGTGCTTTCCGAATATCTTTTAGTCGTTCAACTGTAACTTCATATCTGGCGTCTTTGGCCTTTTCAAACTCAATAGGCCTCTCAATACTTTGGTAAATAAAGTATGCAAGGATGATTGCAGCCACTATTAATACGATCTGAATTACTGTCTTCATCTGTATCCTTTTAAGATTAGTTTATGTTTGCATGCAAATTTATAAAAAAAATTAAATTACTATCCGTGGAATAGTTTTAATTTCGCAGGAATGTTAAAAAAACACCTTATAGAACATATTTGTCAGAAGCTGGGCTTTGAACCCACGGAAGGGCAAAAAGTGCTCTCGGAGAAGTTTGCTGAATTCATTACGCACCCGGATTCGGATGTGCTTTTTTTACTGAAAGGATATGCCGGTACGGGGAAGACAAGTATGCTAAGTGCATTGGTTAAAACACTTAAAGTTTTTAAATTCCAAACGGTCTTGCTGGCACCCACCGGCCGGGCAGCGAAAGTGCTTACTTCCTATGCCGGGCAAAGTGCTTACACCATCCATAAAAAGATCTATCGGCAGCAGGCTACAACGGATGGATTTGGGCGTTTTTCGCTGGATAAAAATTTTCACAAAAATTGTTTTTTTATTGTCGATGAAGCTTCGATGATTTCCAATTCATCACTTGATAGTTCGGTCTTCGGAACCGGACGCTTGTTGGATGACCTGTACGAGTATGTTTATAGTGGACACAATTGTAAGCTTATTTTGGTGGGCGACACGGCTCAGTTGCCTCCGGTAGGGATGGAAATCAGTCCGGCACTGGATGTGTCGGAGTTGGAAGTGTATGGTGGTCAGGTGTTTCATCATGAATTGGTTGATGTGGTGAGGCAGGAATTTGACTCCGGTATTCTGCACAACGCCACCAATATTCGTTCGTTAATCAGTGATTCGTATTTTTATCCGGCTTATTTTCCCATTGAAATCGAAGATTTTGAGGATATTCAGCGGATTAGTGGCGGAGACCTTATTGAGAAAATTTCGGATTGTTACGACAAATATGGCGAACAACAAACCATGGTCATTACCCGGTCGAACAAACGCGCCAATAAGTTTAATGAAGGAATTCGCTCCACCATTCTGTATAAGGAAGCCGACATTACGGTTGGTGATTTGTTGATGGTGGTTAAAAACAACTACTTCTGGCCTGGCGATGATGAGCGCCTTGATTTTATTGCCAATGGCGACATTGTTGAAATCCAGTCCATTTACGGGTATGAGCAATTGTATGGTTTCCGCTTTGCCAACGTTTGTCTTCGGTTTTTGGATTATGACGACCTGGAAATTGACTGCAAAATTCTGTTGGAAACCCTCAATATTGAAACAGCCTCGTTAGGCTATGATGAAAGCCAGCGCTTGTTTGAGTCAGTGGCCGAGGATTATGCCGATATCCGGAGTAAGAAAAAGCGATGGGAGAAAATCAAGGAGAATGAATACTTCAATGCCTTGCAGGTAAAGTTTGCTTACGCGGTTACCTGTCATAAGGCTCAAGGTGGGCAGTGGGATGCTGTTTTTGTGGATCAGGGCTATCTGCTGGAAGAGCGCATTGATCTTGAATATTTACGCTGGTTGTACACCGCTTTTACCCGTCCGGTAAAGGAGTTGTTTCTGGTGAATTTCAATAAAGAATTTTTTGGAGAATAAAAAAGGAGCCATGGGCTCCTTCTTCATTTCGTTTATCTTTTTCGCAGACTAGTTGCTTTCAATCACCTGGCCTTCTTCGCGATACAAGTCAACTTTTCCGTCAAGCAAAACAGCAATAACGGTCACCTGCTCGTCCAGCACCTTTTCAGGAACATCGATGTAAGCAATGCCGGGAACTGCGCTCCAGTATTGTTTGCCTACAATTTCCCAGTTCAGTTTTGTGCCATTGCCAACTACCCAAATCCGGTTAATTTTATTTTTCAGTCCTTTAATCATTAACGGACCATTGGGTTTGTGAGGAACAAACAAGTACAAAATGTCGCCTGCTTTATTCAAGGCCGTAGGGCCATAGAAGTGTTCGTGAGGAATTCCTGCACGTGTTCCGTAAATGGCTTCCTGGTGTTTGCTGGTCCATCGTCCCAGCTCTTTTAGGATGTTAACTTGCTCTTCCGGAATGCTTCCATCGGCTTTGGGGCCAATGTCCAGAAGCAGGTTGCCGCCCATGCTGATGCAGTCAACCAGAATGCGAATAATTTGGTTCGGCGTTTTATACGCGTGGTCGTTATGCTGATAACCCCACGAATTGTTCATGGTCATGCACAGTTCCCACCAGGGGCTGCTAGGCTTGGTTACAGGAAGTCCTTGTTCGGGAGTGGCATAGTCGCCATACCCCTGAATCCGTGAATTCAGAATCACGCCTTTGTTCCATTTGCGCAAGCTTTCACTTAATTCTTTGGCTTTCCATGCCTCGGCTGATTGTTCCCAGTCGCCATCAAACCAATACAAGTCGGGTTTAAACTGTTTTGACAGCTCTTCCAGTTGGCAGAAATTGAAATCCACAAAGCGGTTCCATTTTTCGGGATCGTTGGTGTAGCGTTTTTCAACCCGTGTTTTGTTGGGGTAGTCAGGATGTGACCAGTCCAGCAACGAATAGTAAAGACCAACTTTTAAATCATTTTTCTGGAAGGCTTTAACCAATGGCTGAAGAACATCACGCTTGGCCGGTGTTTTTTTAGGAACACTTAAGTCATTGCATTTGGTGTCCCAGAGTGCCACGCCATCATGATGTTTGGTTGTGATCACTGCGTACTTGGCTCCACTTTCCTTGATCAGGCTGGCCCACGCTTCGGGTTGGTAGTTGCTGGCTGTAAAGCCATCCAACTGACTCATGTAATCGTCATACGAGATGTAGTTGTTGAAGAAAGACCAGCTTTCGTCAATTCCTTTGACGGAGTAGATACCCCAATGGATGAAAATACCCAGTTTGGCATCTTTAAACCATTGCATTCGTTCTTCCTTTTCCTGAGGGGTTTCCTGAGCGAAAATCAGCTGAGGAGTCAGGATCGCAAGTGTCAGTAGAAGTAGTAAATTCTTTTTCATTTTTTTGCTTTATTTTCCGGGTCAAATATAGCAAAAACCCAAAGTTTTGGGAATAAATACCTGTGTTGATTTGCAGAATAGGTTTTAAGGCAGAGCTATTGGTTGCGGACCACCGAATAAACGTCACCTTCGTTTACGGCTTTAGTGTTGGGGAAAATGCTTTGAGCTTCTTTCAGAATGGAAGTAGGCTCTTTGTAGCGGGCCGAAAAATGGCCAATGAGCAGTTGCCCGGCCTGGGCTTTTTGAGCAATTAGCGCCGCTTCTTTTCCGGTAGAATGAAAGGTAGTTTTGGCCATTTCTTTCTCCGATTCGGCAAAGGTGGCTTCATGGTAGAGCAGGTCGACATGCTGAATGATCGGAAGAATTTTTTCGGTGTAGGCTGTGTCGGAGCAAAACGCATATGAACGTGGTTTCGGAGCCGGAATAACCAGTTTTTTGTTGGGAATAATTTCTCCGTCCTCTGTGGTGAAATCAGCTCCGTCCTTGATGTTCTTAATTTCCCGAATTGGAATTTGGTAGAATTTGAGCTGCTCTTTTCTGATGTTGGGCTCTTTTTCTTTCTCCTGAAATAAAAAGCCGCAGCAAGGAATCCGATGTTTCAGCGGAAAGGAGGTGACAGTCAGCTTGACATCATCCAGAATTACCTGGGGCTTTTTAAAGTTAAGCGGGTGAAATACCAAACGAAAGCCCAGTTCTCCCATCCCTAAAAAGTCTTGTTGAAATTGGGTGTAGCGTTGAAGCTCGGAATGGGCATAAATATGCAGGTCTTTGGTTCTGCCCAGCAAAACCTGGGTTGAAATGTAGCCAATCAGCCCAAAGAAATGGTCGCCATGAAGATGCGAAATGAAAATGTGGTCGATCCGGCCAAAACTGATTTTGTTTTTGCGGATTTGGTGTTGGGTTCCTTCGCCACAGTCGATTAAAAAGAACCGCCCAAGTACATTGAGCACTTGAGCGGTTGGGTATCTTAAGGAAGTAGGCATTGCTGAACTACTTCCCAGAATTGTCAGTTGAAAAGGCATTTGCATACAGGAAAACCTGTTTATAATTTACCTTTTTCTACCAGTAACTTCTCTGCTTCGTCCACGTTTTTGGTAATCAGTAAAACGGTATGAAGCATCGAAATGCGTATCAGGTGTTCAACATCGGGTTGAAGGCCACTTAGTATAAAGGTTCCGATTGAATCTTCGCAAAGTCGGTTGGCAACCAGAATTGCACTTAAGCCAGATGAATCAACGTAACTACAGTTACTCACATCCAGTATGATGTTTTTTACTTCATCATTGCCTAAGACAACCAACTCGGATTTCAGCTCGGGCGCATTATTGGTATCAAGCTTTGTTGAAAGGACCCTGATAACAACGTGATCTTCTTTCTTAGTAATTTCAAATTCCATGGAACGAAATTATGAATTTATGTTGAAACGATCGATAGCGTTCGGCCTATTTTTCTTTGTTCTCTTCAGCTTCCATCTGAGATTTCAAGGCAGCCAGCTCGCTGATGTCACCAAGAGTTGTTTTTTCCTGGCTATCTTTAACTGCTTTCATTGCTTTGGCAGTTTGCTTGCTTTGTGCTTTCTTCTTAGCTGTGTCTTCGCCTTTTTTCTCATCTTCGAATACACGTGAGTGAGAAAGAATGATACGCTTGGCAGCTTTTGAGAATTCGATTACTTTGAAATCCAGTTTTTCTTCCAGGCTGGCTTTTGAACCGTCTTCTTTTACCAGGTGGCGAGGAGTTGCGAATCCTTCAACACCGTATGGAAGAGCGATTGTAGCTCCTTTGTCGAACAACTCAACAACGGTACCTTCGTGGATTGAATCAACAGAGAAAATTGTTTCAAACACATCCCATGGGTTCTCTTCCAGTTGTTTGTGGCCAAGGCTCAAGCGACGGTTGTCTTTGTCGATGTCCAATACAACAACTTCGATATCTGCACCAATTGCAGTAAACTCAGATGGGTGTTTGATTTTCTTCGTCCAGCTCAAGTCTGAAATGTGGATCAAACCGTCAACACCTTCTTCGATCTCAACAAATACACCAAAGTTGGTGAAGTTGCGAACTGTAGCGTTGTGTTTTGTTCCGATACCAAATTTAGTATCCACTTCTTGCCATGGATCTTTTTTCAGTTGTTTGATACCCAGTGACATCTTGCGCTCGTCGCGGTCCAATGTCAGGATTTGAGCTTCTACTTCGTCGCCAACTTTCAGGAAGTCCTGAGCGCTGCGCAAGTGCTGTGACCAGCTCATTTCTGATACGTGGATCAGACCTTCAACTCCAGGAGCGATTTCAACAAACGCACCGTAGTCAGCCATAACCACAACTTTTCCTTTCACGCTGTCGCCAACTTTCAACTCAGCATCCAAGTTATCCCATGGGTGAGGAGTCAATTGTTTCAAGCCAAGTGCAATTCGTTTTTTGTCATCATCGAAGTCAAGGATTACAACGTTCAGTTTTTGATCCAATTCTACGATTTCGTTCGGATGAGAAATACGTCCCCAGCTCAGGTCAGTAATGTGGATCAATCCGTCAACACCACCCAAGTCGATGAATACACCATAAGAAGTAACGTTTTTAACAGTTCCTTCCAATACTTGGCCTTTCTCCAGTTTAGAGATGATTTCTTTTTTCTGTTGTTCCAGTTCAGCCTCAATCAATGCTTTGTGTGATACCACTACGTTACGGAATTCCTGGTTGATTTTAACCACTTTGAATTCCATGTTTTTACCCACGTACATGTCGTAGTCGCGGATTGGTTTCACATCAATTTGAGAACCTGGCAAGAAAGCTTCAATTCCGAATACGTCAACGATCATACCACCTTTCGTGCGGCATTTGATGTATCCTTTAATAATTTCGTCGTTATCCAGCGCAGCGTTAACACGGTCCCAAGAACGGACTGCACGTGCTTTTTTGTGCGACAGGATCATTTGTCCTTTTTTGTCTTCCAGACTTTCAACGTAAACTTCAACTGAATCACCAACTTTCAACTCAGGGTTGTAGCGGAATTCGTTTAAGCTTACAATACCGTCAGATTTGTAGCCGATGTCAACAACTACTTCGCGTTTGTTCATTGAAATAACGGTACCTTCCAGTACTTCTTTTTCCTGAACAGTGTTCAAAGTGTTGTCGTAAAGATCAACTAATTCTTGTTTTTTCGCACCTGCAAAACCTTCATCATCGGCTTCCAGTGCATCCCAGTCAAATTCTTCAGTTTCAGCAACGGCTGGAGCTTCAGCTTGCTGAGCGTTTTCTACAACCTGAGGTTGTTCGAGTTCTTCCTTTTGCTCAAGGTTCTCTTTTTTTTCTTCTGTCATTCTAATAATCAATTAATTAATAAGTTAGACTTTATATTTGTTAAAATGCGCCGCAAAATTAGGATTTATATGCTTTAAATCAAAGGTTTTCAGTTCTTTTTTGGATGTTTGGGGGCAGTTTTTTGTGATCTTGCTGTTTTTTCAAATTATCCGGTGTTTTATTCGTTAACAATTCGATGATCTGCTTAGTTTTGCATCCGGTTTTTTATGGTTAGGATCGATTAAATTCCTTATTTTGGTATGCTTTACCGAATAGCGTGCTACACAGTGCTTGATTGCGTGCTGGTTAAGCGACTTAAAGGATCGTTGAAAAATAAATAAAAATGGACGGACGGAAAAAACGAATTTTGGTGACCGGAGGGGCTGGTTTTATTGGTTCGCACCTTTGCGAGCAGCTGTTGGCCGAAGGGAATGAGGTAATTTGTCTGGATAATTTTTTCACCGGGGCGAAACAAAAAGTGGTTCACCTGTTGGAGAATCCTTACTTCGAACTGGTACGACACGATGTGATTATGCCTTTTTACATTGAAGTAGACGAAATTTACAACCTGGCTTGTCCGGCTTCGCCTGTGCACTATCAGCAAAATGCCATTAAAACCATTAAAACTTCGGTAATGGGCTCGATTAATATGCTCGGGCTGGCCAAGCGTGTTAATGCTAGGATTTTGCAGGCCTCGACCAGCGAGGTGTATGGTGACCCGGAACTGCATCCGCAGCCGGAATCGTATTGGGGGAATGTAAATCCGATTGGTGTCCGCTCGTGCTATGATGAAGGTAAGCGTTGCGCGGAATCCTTATTTGTAAATTATCATGTACAAAACCAGGTAGTCATAAAAATAGCTCGCATATTTAATACTTACGGTCCTAAAATGGAGCCCGACGACGGACGCGTGGTTTCCAACTTCATTGTTCAGGCACTACGCAATGAAAATATTACCATTTTTGGTGATGGTACACAAAGTCGTAGTTTCCAATATGTAGATGATTTGGTTGATGGTTTGAAAAGACTGATGCAGACGCCCCCGGATTTTATCGGGCCGGTTAATATTGGAAATCCCAATGAATTTACCATGTTGGAATTGGCTGAGAAAATTATTTCACTGACAGGTAGCCGCTCCAGAATTACTCATCTGCCCTTGCCGGAGGATGATCCGATTCAGCGTCAGCCCGACATAGCGCTGGCCAAGGAAAAGCTGGGTGGCTGGCAGCCTAAAGTGGAGTTGGAAGAGGGTTTGCAGAAAACAATTGCTTATTTTGACGAATTATTAAAAACAAGCTAGTATGAAAGGCATTATTTTGGCCGGAGGTTCCGGTACACGTTTATATCCAATTACGAAATCGATTTCAAAACAAATTATTCCGGTTTACGATAAACCGATGATTTATTACCCGTTGTCGGTTTTGATGTTGGCAGGTATTCGCGAAATTTTGATTATTTCAACGCCCCAGGATATTCCTTTGTATGAAGATTTGCTGGGCGATGGTTCACAGTTTGGTATTCAGCTAAGTTACGCAGTTCAGCCTTCACCCGATGGATTGGCCCAGGCCTTTGTGATTGGCGAAGAATTTATTGGTGATGACCAGGTGTGTCTGATTTTAGGCGATAACATCTTCTATGGATACAATTTCAGCCAGATATTGACTGAGGCTGGTGAGCTGGAAGATGGCGCTTTGGTGTTTGGGTATTACGTGAACGATCCGGAGCGCTATGGCGTGGTTGATTTTGATGAGCAGGGACAGGTGCTTTCAGTGGAGGAGAAACCCAAAGAGCCTAAATCAAA
The DNA here is from genome assembly GCF_050589705.1 of Sunxiuqinia rutila. Classification (NCBI taxonomy): domain Bacteria; kingdom Pseudomonadati; phylum Bacteroidota; class Bacteroidia; order Marinilabiliales; family Prolixibacteraceae; genus Sunxiuqinia; species Sunxiuqinia rutila. Next base: position 32,950 of record NZ_JBNGOT010000009.1, on the reverse strand, counting down.
CTATGCCGTAACCGGCTTGTACTTTTATTCCAACGATGTGGTTGAAAAGGCCAAGTCGTTGAGGCCATCCGCCCGCGGGGAGTATGAGATTACCGACCTTAACCGGCTTTACCTGGAAGAGCAACGGCTGAAGGTGCAGCTGCTTGGACGGGGATTTGCCTGGCTGGACACTGGTACGCACGATAGTTTGTTGCAGGCTTCCAACTTCATCGCTACCATTGAGCAGCGCCAAGGCTTAAAAGTGTCATGTCTTGAAGAAATTGCATTCAAAAAGGGATATATCGACAAAGAACAGTTGCTGAAACTGGCCGAACCTTTGATGAAAAACCAATACGGTCAATATTTATACAATTTGGCTCATAAGAAAATTGCATCGTTTTAAACAGAATTTGAATTCATGGAAATTACAGAAACACCAATAGCCGGGCTATTGGTCTTAACACCCCGCGTATTTCAGGATGAACGGGGTTATTTTTTAGAAACATTTAACGCTAAAGAACTCGTAAAGGCAGGCATAGACCGGCCTTTTGTGCAGGATAACGAATCGAAATCCTCGCGAGGGGTTATTCGTGGTTTGCATTACCAGCTGGCCCCGTATGCACAGGCCAAACTGGTTCGGGTTATTGAAGGTACTGTATTTGATGTGGCGGTTGATTTGCGCAAGGATTCGCCCACTTTTGGACAATGGTATGGCGTGGAGTTAAGCGGTGAAAACAAGAAACAATTTTATGTGCCTCGCGGATTTGCGCATGGCTTTTCGGTGTTGAGCGAGACAGCCGTTTTTGCGTATAAGTGTGATGGGTATTATCATCCACAGTCGGAACGGGGGATTTCATACAACGACCCGGAATTGCAAATTGATTGGCGGATTGACAAGCAAGAGGCATTAATTTCAGAAAAAGATCAGGCGAATCCCTTGTTTCGGGATGCCGAATACAATTTCTAAGCTATGAAAAAAATTCTAGTTACAGGAGCCGATGGTCAGTTAGGGGCAGCAATTAAAGCACTGGCAGCCAATTACAATGAATTTGAGTTTTTGTTTACAGACATCCAGGAGTTGGATTTAACCAACCAGGCCGCTGTGGCGATGTTTGTTGAAACGGAAAAGCCTGCTTATATCATCAACTGCGCAGCTTACACGGCTGTTGATATTGCGGAGAAAGAAGCTGATTTAGCACGGTTGATTAATACTAAAGTTCCGGCTTACCTCGGAAAAGTGGGGCAGAAGCATCAGGCAAGAGTGATTCATGTTTCAACCGACTATGTGTTTGACGGAACTTCCTATACACCCTACACCGAAAACGATTTGGTGAATCCTGAGTCGGTTTATGGCAAAAGCAAACTGAATGGGGAAATTGCATTGCTCAAAGAAGCCCCATCATCGCTGGTAATCCGGACTTCGTGGTTGTATTCCATTCACGGTAAAAACTTTTTGAAAACCATGGTGAAGCTGGGCGAGGAGCGCGATAAACTTCGGGTGGTATGCGACCAGGTAGGAACACCAACTTATGCCGATGATTTGGCAGAGGTGATTTTAACAATTATTTCAAAAACTGAAAATAAACTTTGTGACTGGAAGCCGGGAATCTACCACTATTCCAATGAAGGCGTGTGTAGTTGGTACGATTTTGCCAAGGCCATACACGAATTGGCGGGAATTTCCTGCCATGTTCATCCAATTGCTACGGAAGAATACCCAACGCCGGCAGCCCGTCCGCCCTACAGTGTGCTGAATAAATCCAAAATTAAGCGTATTTTTGGGGTTCAGATTCCATATTGGCGCGACAGCCTGAAAAAATGTATTACCGAACTAAAAAAATAGAAAGAGATGGCAACAAATAACGAAGTTCTGGACGCAGTTGTTAGTAAAGCAAAAACCTGGTTAAGCGAGGTGTATGACCAAGCAACAAGGGATGAAGTAAAACGCATGCTTGAGCAGGAAGACAAAACCGAATTGATTGACTCCTTTTACCGGGATCTGGAGTTTGGAACCGGTGGATTAAGGGGGATTATGGGAGCCGGCTCGAATCGAATGAATATTTATACCGTAGGTGCTGCTACACAAGGATTGAGCAATTACCTGAAAAAAGAATTTGCCGGATTGGAGCAGATAAAGGTGGCTATTGGTTACGATTGCCGGAACAACAGCCGGTTGTTTGCCGAAAAAAGTGCCGGTATTTTTGCTGCCAACGGAATTAAGGTGTATTTGTTTGAAGATTTGCGTCCAACGCCGGAGCTTTCGTTTGCCATCCGCGAATTGGGCTGTCAAAGCGGTATTATCCTGACCGCTTCGCATAATCCGAAAGAATACAATGGTTATAAAGCCTACTGGGAAGATGGTTCTCAAATTGTTGGGCCGCATGATGTGAATGTTATTCATGAGGTGCAGCAAGTAAAGGTGGAAGATATTCAATTTGAAGGCAATAAAGAGTTGATTGAGATTTTGGGTGAGGCGATGGACAATAAATTCATCGAGAAAGTGAAAACTGTTTCGCTGGCCCCCGAAATCATTCAAAAATACAAGGATCTGAAAATTGTTTACACCCCGATTCATGGAACTGGGGTGAAGCTGATTCCTCAGGCTTTGCGTGCTTTTGGTTTCGAAAACATCATCAATGTACCTGAGCAGGATGTGGTGAGTGGTGATTTCCCAACGGTGGTTTCGCCAAACCCGGAAGAGCCGGCTGCTATGGAAATGGCCATGAAAAAAGGCTATGAGGTGGATGCCGATGTGGTGATGGCTTCGGATCCGGATGCTGACCGGATTGGTGTGGCTGTGAAAAATGACAAAGGCGAATTTTTCATCATCAATGGTAACCAAACGGCTTTGTTGTTTATCTATTACCTCATCACCCGGATGAAGGAAAACAAGGCGCTGGAAGGCAATGAATTTATTGTTAAAACCATCGTTTCAACAGAGAAGATTGCTGAAATTGCCCAGAAAAATGGCATCGAATTTTTTGATGTGTATACCGGCTTTAAATACATTGCCGAAGTGATTCGTGAAAACGAAGGTGTGAAGAAATACATTGGTGGAGGCGAGGAAAGCTTTGGTTTTATGCCTGCCGATTTTGTGCGTGATAAAGACGCGGTTTCTTCGTGTGCACTGATGGCTGAAATTACAGCCTGGGCTAAAGATCAAGGCAAAACCTTGTTCGAATTGCTTAAAGATATTTACCTGGAATATGGCTATTCCAAGGAAAAAATGAAATACATCGTTCGTCCGGGAAAAACCGGAGCCGAAGAAATTCAGCAGATGATGGTTGATTTTCGGACCAATCCTCCCAAATCATTGGGTGGTGGTTTGATGAAAATCGTGAAAGACTATGCAGACTTGACAGAGCGAAACTTGCTTAGTGGTGAAAGCAAGAAAATCGATCAGAAAATTACGTCCAATGTGCTGCAGTTTTTCACGGAAGACGGAACCAAGATTTCGGTGCGTCCGTCGGGCACTGAGCCCAAAATTAAATTCTATTTTGAAGTGGCCGGGCAGCTTAATAGTCGCGAAGAGTTTGATACGGTCGAGCTGTTGGCTGAAGAAAAAATAGACGCGATTATGCAACAACTAAACCTGTAATTTTTTTAACCTAAACTTGAATAAACCATGAGAGAATTAGTATTCGTACTACTCGTATTGATGAGCATGAGCGTGTTTGCCCAGGAAGAACGACCAGCAATGGTGCCTGAAATGACTGAAATTTGGGATCCGGAAGTGCCCGTTGTGACACCTGGCGAAAAACCGATGGATGCACCCTCGGATGCCATTGTGCTGTTAGGAGCTGAACAGGCTTTTGGCTATGAATGGACCAATGGGAATGGCGAAGAGCCGGGCTGGGATTTTGAGAATGGTGTTGCAACAGTGAAGGGCGGCACTGGTATCATTAAGACCAAGCGTCAGTTTAAAGATTTTCAGTTACACCTGGAGTGGCGGTCGCCAGCCGAAGTGGTGAGCGAAAGCCAGGGGCGTGGCAACAGTGGCGTCTTTTTACAGGGCATTTACGAAGTGCAGGTGTTGGATAATTACAACAATCGCACCTATCGGAATGGCCAGGCCGGGAGTGTTTACAAACAGCATGCGCCTTTGGTGAATGCCTGCAAAGGACCGGGCGAGTGGCAAACGTATGATATTATTTATACGGCCCCACGCTTTAACGCTGATGGAACCTATTTTACACATCCGCGGATTACTTTAATTCACAATGGGGTGTTGGTACAAAACAATGTCATTGTTCGTGGTCCAACTGAATACATCGGCATTCCGGAATATGCCGTGAAGCCACATGGCGATGGTCCGATTATCTTACAGGATCATGGCAACCCAGTGAGTTTTCGCAATATTTGGATTCGGGAATTGTAGTATTGCAATAATTAAAGAAAAAGGGAGAACTATTAATAGTTCTCCCTTTTTTTATGCTGTCGTAATATTGCTCAAAACTAGGAGTTCAGATGCTTTCTGCTTTTGGCATTCAGGTAATTCCGTACTGGGGTATCAAAGGCAATCTTGATCAGGTAGCTAAGGCCAACCAGCAGAATAGTGCCTATGGTAATAACCAAAGTTGCTCTGTTTTGTCCGGATTGGTCTGTGAGAAATAGTTCCCCAAAATCCAGATAGCTACATCGTGGGTCATATAGAGCGGGTAAGATATACTTTCCTGAAAAGATGCATGCTTTCTCCATTTTTGGCGACAAGCTTGAGCCAGCACCAAGTGAAACAAGAAGTGGGAAAATAAGGACAATCACAAGCAACTCTGCAAGCCAGTTCTGTGGGAAGAAAGGCATTATAAATGTGAGTGACAAAAGGATGCTTAAACCGATGAATCCTGGTTTGTTTTTGATGATCCAGTTGTAGCGGTAAACCAACAGACTTGCCAGGAACGAGTAAAATAAGCGTGCGCCACCATGCCAAAAGTTATGGTCGCCCCAGCCTCCCGTCAGGTTGACTGCCTGGTAACTGACTGTTCCCAAAATAACACATGTTGCCGGGTTTTAAACGTTCCGGGCTTGAAGTTAAGATTTGTTGGATTGCTTTCGATTGTATGTTGTCTTCGGAGCGCTGTATTTGAGTGCACTAGGGAGATAATAAATTGTCGTTTGAGAAAAAGGAGGCCTAATTTCTTGTCGAACGGTTACTTTTATTAAAATAATACATACTTTTGTCGCATTGTTGGTGCTATGCATTTGCATAGCTAAGAGGGAATCAGGTGAGAATCCTGAACAGACCCGCTGCTGTAAGCTCGCGAAGGTCTTATGCGAAACAAACCACTGTGAATAACGGGAAGGTGCATAAGATGAGTAAGTCAGAAGACCTGCCAATACATTACATAGTTTTTAAACTTTCGGGGATTAAAGTTTAGAGATGGAAAGGTTCTTCTGCGGAACTGCTTTTCTGTTTTTGTATGTCTTTTCCTGAAAGTAGTAATAGTTAAGGATTAGCATCAAATGAACAGAAAATTCTTTTTTTTATTACTGCTTTGTCTCTTTCTGCCTTCTATTTTGGCAGCTCAAAGCAAGCTGGATAGCATTCAGCATATCCAGGAGGTGCTCATCGCCGCACCTCAGCCAACCTCCAAGTCAATTATTCCAGCTCAACAGCTTGACGGCAAGCAATTAAAAGCGCTAAATAGCTTTTCGGTTGCAGATGCTATCCGGTACTTTGCAGGCGTTCAAATCAAAGATTACGGTGGCGTTGGTGGCCTGAAAACGGTCAACGTGCGAAGCATGGGGACGAACCACATGGGCGTCTTTTACGATGGAATTCAGTTGGGAAATGCCCAGAATGGACAAATCGATTTGGGAAAGTTTTCCTTGGATAATATTGAAAGCATCTCGCTGTATAACGGTCAAAAAAGCGATATTTTTCAGCCTGCCCGGGATTATGGCTCTTCCGGAGCAATTTACCTCAAATTTCGGCGTCCACATTTTTCGGGGCAGGAAAAGGAGCATTTGAAAGCTACTTTTCGAACAGGATCATTTGACTTGGCGAATCCATCTTTTCTGTACGAACGCAAGTTGTCGGAAAAGGTAAATGCTTCAATCAATGCAGAGTATATTCACTCCTCTGGGAAGTACAAGTTCCGTTACAAGCGGGTTTTGCCAGGAAGCAACGAGGTGGCCTACGATACAACAGCTATTCGAAAAAACGGAGACATTCATGCTTTTCGGGTAGAAAGTGGCTTGTATGGCAGAACCGAAGATGGGCACTGGGAGGTGAAAACTTACTATTACGATTCGGAACGGGGGATTCCCGGTGCCATTGTAAACAATCGTTGGATGAATGCGCAGCGCCAGTGGGATACCAACTTTTTTGTGCAGGGAGGCTGGCGAAAAGTAATCACCGATCGTTACGATTTGATGCTCAAAATGAAGTATGCCAACGATCGCATGCGGTATCTGAATCCGGATACAACCTTGATGTATATTGACAATTCCTTTCGACAGCAAGAGGCCTATGCTTCCTTGGCTCAAAAATATCAACTCACGACTTATTGGGATATTTCTTTGTCAACCGACCTACAATGGAACTGGCTAAAGTCGGATCTGGAAGGATTGGTCTATCCAACCCGAAGATCAGCTTTGGTTGCTTTGGCTACGGCACTTGATTTGGGGGCGTTTAAGTCGCAGGCAAGTGTGCTGGGTACCTTTATCAATGAAAATATAACATCAGCAGAAAATAGCGACGGGCAAGCGGCAAGCTCGGCACCCAGCAAGGAGGAAATAACACCCGCTATATTCTTTTCATATGCTCCTTTTGAGAATCACGACCTGACTTTCCGGGCCTTCTATAAGCACATTTTCCGGATGCCTACGTTTAATGATTTGTACTACACCGACATCGGAAATATCAAACTGAAGCCTGAGTTTACGCATCAGTACAATGTTGGCTTTAAGTATGCTAAAACGATGGCGAATCGCTCCTTGGTTCATTGGGAATTGCAGGCCGATGGTTATTACAATGAGGTGACCAACAAGATCGTAGCAGTGCCAAAAGGAAGTGGCATGTACCGTTGGATGATGATGAACCTGGGGAAGGTTGAGATCCGCGGACTTGATGCGGTTGCTGCAGCAACTTTCGACTTGCCTTTTGAGGTTTGGCTGAACCTCAAAGGAACTTATACTTACCAGAAAGCGCAGGATTTTACTCCTCGAAAGAATCCGGATTTGGAGAAAACGACCTGGGGCGGGCAGATTCCTTACATCCCCTGGCACAGCGGTTCTTTTATTGCTTCGGTCAGGTATCAATCCTGGCAGCTGAACTACAGCTTCGTTTACGTGGGCGAGCGCTACCACAATTCGGCCAATATCCGCGAAAATTACGAACAGCCTTGGTACACGAATGATGTATCGCTTTTGAAGACGGTTGCGCTAAACGACTGGAGCTTAAAAGTGGCGCTTGAAGTCAATAACCTGCTGAGTCAGGACTATGAGGTGGTGTTGAATTATCCAATGCCCAAACGAAATTACAAATTAACATTAACCCTTGAATTATGAGCCGATTGTTATTAGGGCTGCATTGTTTGCTGTTGCTCGGCGCACTGTCGTCGTGTCGCGAAGAGGTTGAACTGTTTTCATCCGATGAAATTGACCTGGAAAAACCGGAGGAAACAACAGCGTATCGTGGTTTTTACCTTCTGAATGAAGGAAATATGGGGAGTAACAAGTCGACCCTCGATTTTTACGATTTTGATTCGGGAACGTATAGCCGAAATATTTATGCTGAGGTCAATCCGGATGTCCCAAAGGAGTTGGGAGATGTGGGCAACGATCTTCAAATTTATGGCTCAAAGCTTTATGCGGTCATCAATGTTTCGAATAAAATTGAGGTGATGGATGCTCAAACTGCCACTCGAATTGGACAGATTGAGATTCCCAATTGCCGCTACATTCAGTTTGAAGGGAAATATGCCTACGTTACGTCTTATGCTGGGCCGGTTGAAATTAACCCCGATTATACACAGCGTGGTTTTGTGGCGAAAGTCGATACAGCCACCCTGCAGGTAGTTGATGAGTGCTTGGTCGGATTTCAGCCGGATGAACTGGCAATTGTGAATGGTAAAATTTATGTGGCAAACTCGGGTGGCTACATGGGAGCCGGAAGCAGTGATAATTATGAACGTACTGTTTCGGTTATTGACCTGGAAAGTTTTACCGAAGAAAAGCGCATTGATGTGGCTGCGAACCTGCATCGGGTGCGCGCGGATCAGCGAGGAGACTTGTGGGTGAGCTCCCGTGGCGATTATAAAGAGCTGCCTTCCCAATTATTTTTTATCGATTCGGAAAAGCAAGCGGTAACTGACACCCTTGATGTTCCCGTGAGTAGCTGTTACCTGTCAGGAGACTCGCTTTATGTGTGCAGCGTTTCCTGGAGTTACATCACTTACTCCAATGAAATTACCTACGCCATTGTTAACACGAAAACACGCAAAGTCGTTACCCGCAACTTCATCACCGATGGAACGGATGAGGAGATTGAAATTCCCTATGGGGTAATGGTTCATCCCGTTTCCGGAGATATTTTCCTTGCTGATGCTGGCAACTATGTCACGCCCGGCATGCTGTACTGTTTCGACCGAAATGGAAAAAAGAAGTGGACTGTGCGCACCGGCGATATTCCAGCTCATTTTGCATTGCTGAAAAAAGACTAACCATCAACAAATTTTATATGATACGAAGAATCAATCGACCCGTAAGCTGGCTTTTTGTTGGCTTGGCTGCTATCAATTTAGTGGCTTGTAATGAGGATGACAAGAAAGAATTGCTTCCTCCCGAAGAAATTAAGTTGAACGACAATTATACGACGACTCGTTCAACGGTGCTAACCATTAAACCCGAAGTAACTGGCTACGAAGCGGCCACTTACAAATGGTCTTTAACGCAAACTCCGGAAGGGGCCGTGGACTCTTTGATTAGCGAAGAATTGGAGCTTGAGTTTATAACGATTCAGCCTGGAACCTACGCATTAAACCTGGAAGTGACTCAGGCTGGAGAAAAAGAGGATTTTGCCATTGATGTGCTCGTAGAGCAGGAAGCCGAAGCATTTAGCCCTTATTTAGCTGAAGTGCTCGATTATTTGCCAGGAGTTGGACAGTTTGTAAACAAGCTTCCAAGCTACGAAGAAGGGGATACCCAAGCAAGCATGATTGCAAAAACCAGCGATTTATTGGCTGGCGAAGATGCTTCGATGATTACCCTCGGTGGTTTTGGCGGCTATGTTACTTTTCGTTTTGACCATACGGTGGCTAACCTTCCCGGAAGACGTGATTTTCGGGTGAAAGGCAACGCATTTGGTGCCGCAGCTAACCCACAGCCGGATGCTCCCTTTGGTGGAAGCTGCGAACCTGGAGTGATTATGGTCGCTTATGACAAAAACCAGAATGGGGAAGCTGACCCCGAGGAGTGGTATGAAATTGCAGGAAGTGCTCATCATTCGGTAAGCTCCGAAGCTTGGTATTGCTTGGGAAAAGCTGCCGGTAATGATCTAGACATTATTCCGGGCTACGAGATTACCTATTTCCGCCCCACGGAAGAGCCAGACCAGGCAACAGAGGAGTACATCCGTTGGGAGGACAACCAGGGAAATTCCGGCTTTAAAGTGAAAAACGCATTTCACCGTCAATCTTATTTCCCGGCTTGGATCGAAAGGGATTCTTATACCTTGAAAGGCACCCGCTTGCCTGAGAATGGCATTGACGAAAGCGGGCAGGGGAACTACTATGTGTTGTATGGTTTTGGCTTTGGTTATGCCGATAACTATCCCAATGCACATGACAATTCGGCCATTGATATTGCCTGGGCAGTGGATGCAGAAGGAAATCCGGTGAATTTGCCAGGAGTGGACTTTGTGCGGGTGCATTGTGGCGTTAACCAGGAAAACGGTTGGCTGGGCGAGTGTTCAACTGAAATTGCAGGAGCCGAAGATCTTCACCTTTTGGGTGAAGTGATAGATTCTGAAAAATAGACAATCAAATAAATTATAAATAACAAAAATGAAAAACTTAAAACTACTAGCAATCGCAGGGATTGCATTGGGAATGTTCTCATGTTCGGATGATCCGGTTTTGCCCGAAGCTCCGCAAGTATCTATTAAAAGTATCAGCGGCTTGGAAGAAGTAGCCCAAAAGGATACGCTGGCCTTGGTGGCTACCGTCACCAGTTCGGCCGAAACAGACATTGCCTGGAAGATTAACAACGAAGAAGTGCAGGCTGGAGATACCTTGTTTTTCACTGCCGAGGAAATGGGGAACTACGAGATTAGCCTGAAAGCGGTTAATGCAGGTGGAGAGCATACGGCTACTTTTGCGGTTGATGTTTTTGGCATGTTTCGGGATGGTACTTTTGTGTTGAACGAAGGAAACATGACCTCTGAAAATGGAACGCTCATTTTTATCAGCCCTAAAGGCGTGGCGATCGATAGTGTTTACCAAAAAGTGAATGGCTCTGAGCTGGGGAATACAACCCAAGATCTTTTTATTGCTGATGGCAAAATGTACATCATCGCTCAAAACGGTGATCGCATGGGAGGAGATGGTATGTTGGTGGTTGCCAACGCTGAAACTCTGGAAAAAGAGACGGCCTTTTCAAATGAAGATTTGGCTGAGCTGAGCTGGGCATCGCATGTGGCTGTTATTGGCAATAGTGCTTACATCCGCGATAATGCCGGAGTTTATTTACTCAATCTTGATAGCAAAGCATTAAGTTTTATTGAAGGAACAGCAGGAGCAATGAAAAACCGGATGGCCGTTGCCAACGAGAAGGTGTTTGTTCCGGCTGGGAAGAAAATCCTTGTGTTGCAAAACGGTGAAGTGAAATCGGAAGTTGAATTGCCTGGAACAATCTCAGGGCTATTGTTGTCGGCTGATGATAAATTGATGGTGTCGTGCAGTGGAAGTCCTTCGTATATTTTAAAGGTTGATCCGGCTGACTACAGCATTATCAAGCAAAATGAAATTGCCGATTTCAATGTCAGTGCAGGATGGGGAGCAAGCCCGGCTATTGGAGCCAAAGGTGATACCGTGTATTTTGGCTCAGGAACCAAAATTTGCCAGCATATCCTGGAGACTGGAGTAACATCTGTGATGACTGATGTAAGCGAGCACATTGAGCATGCCGGAATTGTTTACAACAATTTGGGTGTGCATCCGACAACCGGAGAGGTGTTTTTTAATACGATGAAAGGTTATGGGATGGACTATTTAATCAATGATATTAGTGTGTTCAACTTTAGTGGTGAATCTCCCGAGATGGTTTATGATTTTAAAGATTACACCAACTTCCCCGCAGGTTTCTTTTTTACCGCAAACTACCGCTAAGTTTAGTAGTATAGATTTATAAGTTAGAAGAAGAGCAATCCGTTACGGGTTTGCTCTTCTCTTTTTAAGGGCAATTTTTAATCTTTAATCTCTTTTGTTGTGATGTTTAGTTACTGGATATACGCATTAAAGGTCCGTTGTTGCGCTTGAGGCGATCATTCAAAGTGAGGTAGTGTATAGCTAGCACCAGTCGAACCGTTGGTTGACTGATGTCGTATTTTGGATATTTTTTGATAACATGAGCGACCATGGCAGGAGATAAGTCACCGGCAGTTTCCAGGTCATAGTCGTATTTTAGCAGGGTTGGGTTTTGCGTACTCAGAGCTTCAAGCAGCCTCTTGTATTTGCCCTCCCGGTTCAGTTGTATCGTATTTATTGTGTCTCCTTCATGGGTGATGGCTTTGCTGCCGAGCCAGATTTCATCAAAAGTTTTCGGGTCAATTTGCTGATAGATTTTTTGCTGTTCTTCAAAATCAAGAGGAAGTTTAATTGCGCCTATTTTTTTCGTTTGGGCCATCTTTTCAAAAAATGCTTGGTAGGTTGATGGCAAATCCTCGGTGGTGCCCTTCGTGCTGATTTGTTTTTCAAAAAAGCCGACAAGGACTTCTAAATCGCGAATTTCATTTTGAGTAAAAATGGAGTCGATACTTGCATCGGAATTCAGATTGTCTGGGGTTGCTTGTATTTGGGTGAACGAAAAAAGCAAGCCGAGTAGCAGCAGTAAATTTTTCATGATCGATACGAACTTGTGATTTTGAGTGCAATATAAGGATTAAGTTAATTTGTTAAGGAATAGAGATTCCTAATTTTTCACCAATGCTCAATGTTTATCGGGAGTTTATTAGAATTGAGAGGTGTTTTTGACAAACGAAGGTGAAAATTGGTAGCATGGTAGTTATCAAAACAATGTTATTGAACATAGATTCGCTATTGACTTTTTAGTTTGAATGACATAATTTGCATATAAATTCAATGCTTCGGTATTGGATGACGTTTTAAGTAGTTGTGCACAAGATTGTTTTTTTGAGAATAGAGAAATATCAGGCGACGAATTTTGACCAATTGACTGCTTATGGGAAGAAGCTATTGAGAATTGTCAAGTTTTGGATATTCAATTTTGTGTTTAATGGGTTTTAAGCTGCAGGAATATTTTTCTGCAGCTTTTTTTTATATGCAGTTTTGCATTCAAAATCAGGGTGCTATCTTTACGAGTGTTCCTGTTGTCTTGCGAAGGTGGCAGCATGATTGTTAACTACAAAGCCTACTAACCCAATATTTATGAGAAACTGCATCTTTTTCTTGTTGCTGTTGTTGTGTTCCACCCGTTTAGCTGCTCAATCGCTTAGCTCGTTTGGTACTTCAAATTTGCCCTTGGTGGTTGTCGATACCGATGGCCGGACAATTCCTGATGATCCGAAGATAGATGCACAAATGGGTATTATCTGGAATGGGGAGGGGAAGGTTAATTCTTCCAAAGATGCTTTCAATGATTACAATGGGCATATCGCCATTGAACGAAGAGGCTCCAGTTCGCAGGGTTTTCCTAAAAAATCGTATGGCTTTGAGTTGCGTGATGCTGCGGGCCTTGATCTGGATGCTTCTATCTTGGGTCTGCCGGCAGAAGAGGATTGGATATTGTACGGGCCGTATTCGGATAAAACGCTGATTCGAAATGTGCTGGTCTTTACCCTAGGCGCATCGCTGGGGCATTATGCTCCCCGTTGCCGGTTTGTTGAGTTGTTTCTGAATGAGCAGTATCAGGGTGTTTATGTGTTGATGGAGAAGATTAAGCGCGACAAAAACCGGCTTGACCTGGCCAAGTTGAAACCGGAAGACTTGTCGGGTGAAGATTTAACAGGAGGTTACATCATTAAAATTGACAAAACCACCGGGAGTGGAGGAAGTGGTTGGTATTCTGCCTTCCTGAATGAGCAGTATAAAAGAACCTTTTTTCAATATGAATATCCGAAGCAGGAAGAGATTCAGGCTGCTCAGAAAGATTACATCAAAAACTATATCGATCAGGTTGAACAAGCTTTACATGACAAGAACTTTGATGGAACAGACGGATTTCGGACCTTGGCTGATGAAGAAAGTTTTATCGACTTTCTGATTGTAAATGAGCTGGCTAAAAATGTGGACGGTTATCGCTTGAGTACCTTTTTGCACAAGGACAAGAACGGCAAGTTAAAACTGGGTCCTGTTTGGGATTTCAACCTGGCTTTTGGGAATGTCAATTATCACAATGGAGCGTCGACTTCGGGGTTTCAGTTCGAAGCAAATTTAGGCGACGATGCCTGGCAAAATCCTTTCTGGTGGCCTGTTTTGTTTGAAGACAATACCTTTCGAAAAAAGCTGAAAAACCGTTGGAGTAGTCTGCGGAAAAACCAATTGTCTGATGAGCGTATTCAGACAGTGGTGGACAGTTTAACCAGCCTGCTCGATGAAGCCCAGGTTCGTAATTTTACAAAATGGCCGGTGCTGAGTACCTGGGTTTGGCCCAATGCTTATGTGGGCAATAGTTACACGGCAGAAGTCAATTGGCTTGAAAGCTGGATTCATAATCGTTTGAAATGGCTGGACACCAATCTCGAAGACTTGTATGTGGGTGAAAGTCAATTGGCGCAGGCCAAGGCTTTCTCGGTTTATCCCAATCCGTTTAGCGGGCAGCTGCATCTGGAATTGCCTGCCGGGCTTAATGACCGGTTAAACTGGATGATTTATTCGGTTCAGGGCGCTAAAGTGGCGGAAGGTTCCATCGAAGCCGGAGGTCGTTATTTTACCATTCAGAATGCGCAGGCGCAGGCTTTGCCTGATGGGGTTTATTTACTCCGAATCAGGCAGCATGAAGAGGTGGTTTATACTCAAAAGCTGGTGAAGCAATAGTTATTTGGCGGGCTGGTTCAGAATCAGCCACTTTAGTTCACTCGCTTAATACCCGCAAAGTTGTCGCGGTACTCGCTGGGTGTACTCCCTTTGCGTTTTTTAAAGATTCGGTTGAAGTTGGCCAGGTTGTTAAAACCACATAAGTAAGCAATTTCAGAAATGCTGTGGTTGTTTTCAATCAAATGACGGGTGGCAAAACCAATGCGCGAATCATTCAGGTATTCGATAAACGTTTTGCCGGTGCGCTGTTTCATAAAACGACTGAACGATACTTCGGTCATGTTTAGAAGATCGGCCATTTCTTCCACTTTGATCTTTCGCATGTAGTTTTTTTGTACAAATTCGAAAACCAGCTTCATCTTCTCATGATTGAAAAAATCTTCCTTTTTGGCCGATGTGGAGGATAGCATTTGTTGGTTGCGTGAGTTTGACAGGTCGAAAAGCAGGGAGAGCAACTCCAGAAAAGCGTCCATGCCACTGAGGTTGGCCAGGTTCTCGATGCGTGGTTGCAACTGGCAGATGGTGTTTTCAGAGAAGGCAATGCCCCGGTAGGCTCGCTGAAGCATGTCACGGATTGGATGAAGAATGTTTTTGTTAAGCAGCGAGTCGTGAAATAAATTCTGATGAAACTGAATTGTAATTTCACGGATACGCGTGGAGCTGCAATTGGCTTGCTCCCAAAAATGAGGCTGATTAGGCCCTACCAATACCAGTTCCAGTTGGCCGATTTCGCCTATGTGGTCACCGACAAAGCGTTTTACTCCGGCAGCATTTTGAATGAAATTTAATTCAAACTCTGGATGGAAATGGGGTGGGAAATCAAATGTTTCTTTCCAACGATCAAACACTAATAAGCAGTCTTCCGGTGTGAGTGGGGTGATTTCTCGATTAAATAGGTTGGTCTGCATTGGTGTTGGTTTTTAGGTTATTGCCCATGATTTGGCTTTAAAATGTTGTGAAAACTGGTACTCCTTAGCTCTTCATTACTCAAATAGGTCTGAATTTCAATAATACAAACAATTGATAAAATAGTATTTGTTAGCTGCAAGTATATGGAATATTTTTGAAATCTGTAATTAGTTAGATGTCAGTTCGAAATGTGTAATCTTTTTTTTAAGAGCATGAAACTAGAACGAAAATTAGTCAAAGAGAGGATAGTTCGATGAAGCAAAGTATAACCGAAATCATCATAACCATGTTAAGGAAAAATATTAGAATAACATATTTACTACTAGTCGGAATGGCCTTGTTGCTGGTCGCTTGTGGAGAAAGTGATGGCGCAAGTTGTCAAGTGACATTTCCGGAGAAGATTAGCGTAGAGGGAAATAAGTTTGTTGACAATAACGGAAGGCAGGTAATTCTTAATGGAATTAATGTCGTAAATAAGTCCAAAGAAGAAAACTATCTTTTTAAAGGAGGCCCTGAGTTTTATGCCAATTTGAAAAAATGGGGTTTTAACAGCATTCGTTTTATTATAATATGGGATGGATTGGAACCTGAGCCGGGGGTCTATAATGAGGAATATCTGAAGGAGATAGATCGGCGTATTGAATGGGCTGCAGCTAATGATATATTTGTTATTCTTGATATGCACCAGGATTTATTTGGTTTGAAATATAGCGATGGAGCACCCAATTGGGCTACGCTCGATGAAGGGAAAACTCACACTGCAGGATCAATATGGAGTGACGCTTATATGTTAAGCGAGGCTGTACAGACAGCATTTGATAATTTCTGGGATAACCAGCCGGCCCCTGATGGCGTGGGCGTTCAGGATCATTACGCCAATTTATGGAGATATATTGCCAAGCGCTATGCCAACAATCCTACGGTTATTGGTTATGACATCATGAACGAACCATTTCCGGGCACATCAGCTCAAAAGGCCACGCCTGCTTTACTTGAGGCTTACGCAAATTTGGTATACAAGCTAACGGGAGAACTCATGACTGAAGAGAAACTGGCCGAGGTATGGGGAGATGCAAGCAAGAGGACGGAAGCGCTGAAGCTTCTGTCGACAAAAGAAAATTATGCGCCTGTTATTGATGCCTTATATGATTTTAACCACGAGTTCGAAAGTGTACACTTGCAGGCGATGTACCAAAAAGTAAGCCAAGCCATACGTGAAGTTGATCAACAAACTGTTTTGTTTTTAGAACACAGTTATTTCAGCAATACAGGAGTGAAAAGCAGCATCGAACGGGTGAGCTTAGTCGATGGAACACCTGATCCACTGGTGGCTTACGCACCACATGGTTATGACTTGGTGACCGACACGGAAGATGCGGCTGCAGCGAATTCTGAACGAGTCGCGTTTATCTATGAACGAATTAAAGAAAAAGGACAGCAACTTGGAATGCCGGTATGGCTAGGTGAATGGGGAGCTTATTATAGTCATTCGGAAGGGATCGTTCCGGTAGCTCGCTATGCCGTTAGCCTAATTGAAGAAAATCTTTTTGGGAATGCTTATTGGTCTTATGATCCCGGAACTGAAAACCTTTCTTATTTTCAAAAAGCCTTGTTACGCCCTTATCCAGCCTACACTTGTGGCGAATTGCTAAGCTACCACTATGAACATGAGAATGCTCGATTTAGAATGGAATGGCAGGAAAATGAAAACGTAAATTCACCCACCATGGTTTATGTTCCATTCCTGTCAAAGCTAAAAGAGGTATCATCATACAAAATAGAAAAAACAGACAATTCTGATGCTGGCTGGATTGTGATCCCGGCCAATAACAAAAACAGCAAACGGGAACTCATATTGCAGTTTTGAGGCTTCAATATGAATAAGAGACGAAAACGAAACGAAGTACTAACGAATCAAAAATTGCTAAACGAATAACCTATGAAACTTGGAATTATTGATATTTCTGTAATTATAGCCTACCTGGTAATTACCGTAATTATTGGGTTGGTGCTACGAAAATGGGCGCAGCGCGATAAATCTTCTTACTTGCTTGGAGGTAATAAGTTACCCTGGTATATGCTTGGGCTTTCCAATGCCTCGGGTATGTTCGACATTTCCGGAACCATGTGGATGGTGACATTGGCAGTGGTTTACGGATTAAAAAGTGTCTGGATTCCTTGGCTTTGGCCTTCATTCAACCAGATTTTTCTGATGGTTTACCTGTCGATGTGGCTTCGCCGATCGAATGTGACCACGGGGGCTGAATGGATTCGCACGCGTTTTGGACGTGGGCGCGAAGCTCGCTTGTCTCACACCATCGTTATTGCTTTTGCACTGATCAACTGTCTGGGCTTAATGGCTTACGGGTTTATCGGTTTGGGGAAGTTTGTGCAGATTTTTATTCCGTGGGAAGTGGTTCAGCCTTATTTCCCTTTTCATGTTACCGCTGAATATGTGCCCCATGTTTATGGCATTGCCTTTACCCTTTTTGCGGTGTTTTACTCGGTGCTTGGTGGCATGTCCGGCATTGTGTGGGCCGACTTGGTCCAGTATATTATTATGACCATTTCGGCTGTGGTAATTGCTGTGATCGCAATGGCCGCGCTGGGCGATCAAAGTTTGCAGGTGCCGGATGGCTGGATGAGTCCCTTTTTTGGGGCACGTTTGGAAATCGACTGGTCTGGAATTATCAATGAAATGAATGCTAAAATTGCTTCCGATGGGTATTCCTGGTTCAGTATCTTTTTTATGATGATGTTGTTCAAAGGGGTGCTGGCAAGTGTTGCCGGGCCAATCCCGAATTACGACATGCAGAAAATTCTGTCAACCAAAACGCCTCAGGAAGCTGCGAAAATGAGTGGTATGGTGAGTTTGGTATTGGTGCCTGTTCGCTACCTGATGATCACCGGTTTTGCTGTTTTAGCCATTTTATATTACGATCAGCTGCATTTGTTGGTGGCTGGGCGCATCGATTTTGAGCAGATTTTACCCTCGGCAATAAGCCAGTTTGTGCCGATTGGGTTTACCGGTTTGCTATTGGCAGGTTTGCTCGCGGCTTTCATGTCAACTTTTGCCGGAACACTGAATGCCGCACAGGCCTATTTGGTGAATGACATCTATTTGAATTATTACAAGCCCAATGCTTCGAACCGCGAAATAAAAATTACCAACTACACTACCGGGATTGTGGTTGTGGCTATCAGCATCATCTTTGGAATTTTTGCGACTGATATCAACTCCATTCTGCAGTGGCTTGTGTCCGGGCTTTATGGCAGCTACATTGCTTCCAATGTGTTGAAGTGGCACTGGTGGCGGTTTAACGGCAGCGGCTTTTTCTGGGGAATGGTTGCCGGCCTGATTCCGGCGCTGATATTCCCTTACGTATTTACTGAAACCCTGGACCTGTATTATTTCCCGCTTATTTTTCTGATTTCGGTAGCTGGCTGTATAATCGGTACCTATCTGGCTCCTCCAACGGAAGAAGCCGTGTTGAAATCATTTTATAAAAGTGTTCGCCCTTGGGGGTTTTGGAAGCCCATTCATGAGAAAGTCGTTGCTGAAGATCCGGATTTTGTGTCGAAAACCAGCTTCAAGCGTGATGCCTTTAATGTGGTGCTTGGTGTCATTGGTCAAACGGCGTTGGTGCTGTTGCCCATCTACTTTGTGTTGAAACAAAACATGCCCATGGTGCTTTCGCTTTTGGTGATTGCTGTTGTTGTTGTAATCATGAAAAAGACCTGGTGGAACAAACTGAATGACTTTTAAGGGACCGAAACTTGAATCTTAAATCATGCGATTGAATCTATTGTGATATGGAAAAATATTTTGAAAACCGATTGAATAAGTTGAAGGCGGCTCATGAGTTGCTGCTGAATCAAAAGAATGAAGTGGAACCCTTGCCAAATGGGATCTTCGAGCGTTACCAAAATCCGGTGCTAACAGCTGCACATGCGCCTTTGCATTGGCGCTTTGACTTGTCGCCCGAGCGTAATCCATTTCTGATGGAGCGCTTAGGGGTTAATGCCGCCTTTAATGCCGGAGCCATTCGTTGGAAGGACAAATACCTGTTGGCCGTGCGTATGGAAGGCTGGGATCGGAAGTCCTACTTTGCAATTGCTGAAAGCCCGAATGGTATTGATCAGTTTCGTTTTTGGGACCGGCCCATAACCATTCCGCAAACCGACGAGCCGGATGTTAATGTGTATGATATGCGTTTAACCGCTCATGAGGATGGTTGGGTGTATGGCATTTTTTGCACAGAGCGCAAAGATCCGGCTGCCTCCGAAGGCGACACCAGCGCGGCAGCAGCCAATGCCGGTATTGTTCGCAGCCGTGATTTGCTGAACTGGGAGCGCTTGCCCGATTTGATCTCAACTTCGGGGCAGCAGCGCAATGTGGTGTTGCATGCTGAATTTGTCAATGGAAAGTACGCCGTTTATACGCGTCCACAGGATGGGTTCATCAATGTGGGAAGCGGCGGAGGAATTGGCTTGGGGCTGATTGACGATATGAGCAATCCGGTTGTACAGAACGAACGCATCATTCAGAATAAACAATACCACACGGTTTATGAGCTGAAGAATGGCTTGGGGCCGGCGCCGATCAAAACCAAAGACGGATGGTTGCATCTGGCCCATGGTGTAAGAAACACGGCCGCCGGCTTGCGCTATGTTTTGTATTTATTTATGACCGACCTGGTCGAGCTCGATCGGGTGACCGATCATCCGGGAGGGTATTTTATGGCGCCCCAGGGTGATGAACGGGTCGGAGATGTGTCCAATGTGCTCTTTTCCAACGGTTGGATTGCGGACGAAGATGGCCGGGTGTTTATTTATTATGCGTCCTCGGACACTCGCATGCATGTGGCAACAACTACGGTTGATCGGCTGGTGGACTACGTGAAAAATACGCCTGCGGATGGTTTGCATTCGTTCAAGTCGGTGGAAGCCATCAATCAGCTAATTGATAATAACCAAGGATTATATTGATGAATCAGTCGGTCATTGAAAAATTCAGAAATGAGCTTGGTCAAGAGCTTGATAGAATACTGGCTTTTTGGGTGAATACTATGCCGGATGAAAAATACGGAGGTTTTCTTGGTGAGCTGGATTTCAAAGGGAATCCGGTTCCGGAGTCGCCAAAAGGAATTATCTTAAATACGCGTTTACTTTGGACTTTCTCGGCGGTAGCTCAACAGACCAATCAAAAGGAACATCGGCTGATGGCCGATCGTGCTTACGATTATCTGCTGGCTAATTTTTTAGATCGAAAGCATGGTGGCGTCTTTTGGCTGGTGGATTTTAAAGGGGCGGTGTTGAATAGCCGAAAGCAAATTTATGCCCAAGCTTTTTTCATCTATGCATTGTCCGAATATTTCAAGCTGACAAAAAAAGAAGAGGCGCTTGAACTGGCGGTTGAGTTGTTTTACCTGTTGGAGGAGAAGGCCGCCGACCGAAACATGGGCGGTTACCTGGATGCTTTTGACGAAGGTTGGCAGGAGTTGGAAGATATGCGACTGAGTGAAAAAGACCTCAATGAGAAAAAGATTCTGAATACGCACCTGCACTTGCTGGAAGCCTATTCAACTTTATATACGGTGTACCCGAACCTGGAAGTGAAGCATGCTTTGCTTGGATTGATTGAGCTGTTTCAGGAGAAATTTGTAGGAGAAGATTTTCACTTGAACATGTTTTTTGATGAACAGTGGAATGTGAAAAGCCAGCTGGTTTCTTATGGTCATGATATTGAAACATCGTGGTTGTTGTATGAGGCAGGCGAGGTTCTGCATGATGATTTTATGCTGAAAAAGCTTTCTGCTACTGCAGTGGCCATGGCCAATGTGTTTGTACGCGAAGGACTCGATCAGGATGGCAGTGTGTTGAATGAGCGGGATAAGGCCAATGGTCATCTCGATTCTAATCGTCACTGGTGGCCACAAATTGAAGGAATCGTTGGCTTGATAAATGCCTGGCAGCTTTCAGCAAATGATTTGTTTTTGGAAAAGGCACTGGCGATATGGAAATATACGCAAGCGAATTTGCTGGATTATGAGCACGGAGAATGGCATTGGCTAGTCACTACAGCCGGTATTCCAGACCGGACTATGATGAAAGCCGGTTTCTGGAAATGTCCGTACCACAATGCGCGGGGGTGTTTGGAAGCGTTGAGACGCTTGCCGGCTTAGGTGAGGAGATTCATATTTTACGATAATCTTATTTGCAGTGAGTTGTTGGTTGTCAAAATAGCTCTACAGAGTACAGGGGTAAAAAAGAAGCAATTGTTTTGGGCGGATGTTAAACGCTTTTTCATCAGCGGATTTTGCTTGAGATAAATCGCTAAGTCTGTGTTGATTTGTTAAATGAGTGTTTTCGTTGGCTAACTTTTTAAGCAGCATTAAAGGAATTGTTTATCTTTGCGCCATCCAAAAAAGACAGATTCATGCAAGAGAAAATTTTAATCCTCGATTTTGGTTCGCAGTACACCCAATTAATCGGCCGCAGGGTGCGTGAACTCAATATCTATTGTGAGATTTATCCTTACAACAACTATCCCGAAATTGACGAAAGTGTTAAAGGGGTGATTTTAAGTGGAAGCCCGTTTTCGGTGCGCGATGAAAATGCGCCCAAACCCGATCTTTCAAAAATTAAAGGTAAACTGCCGCTGCTTGGCGTTTGTTACGGAGCTCAATACATGGCCCACTATTTTGGGGGCGAAGTGTTGCCATCCGATTCACGCGAGTATGGCCGGGCTAACCTGGGATTTATCGATCAGGAAAATGAACTGTTTAAAAAGATGACCTTGGGCACGCAGGTGTGGATGTCGCATGGCGATACCATTGAGCGTTTGCCGGAAAATTATAAAATTATTGCTTCAACAGCTGATGTGAAAAACGCAGCTTATAAAATTGAAGGTGAAACAACTTATGCCATTCAGTTTCACCCGGAAGTGTACCATACCACCGAAGGAAAGCAGTTGTTGCAGAATTTTGCCGTTGATATTTGTGGTTGCAAGCAAGACTGGACACCTAAATCGTTTATTGAAACGACCGTGGCTGAGCTGAAAGCGAAACTGGGCGACGATAAAGTGGTGTTAGGCTTATCCGGAGGAGTGGATTCTACAGTAGCAGGTGTGTTGTTGCACCAAGCTATTGGAAAAAACCTGACGTGTATTTTTGTGGATAACGGCTTGTTGCGTAAGAACGAGTTTGAATCTGTTTTGGATTCGTATAAAGACATGGGCTTGAACGTGATCGGTGTGGATGCCAAACAAAAGTTTTGGGATGATCTGAAAGGAATTACCGATCCGGAAGGCAAACGTAAGATTATTGGTCGCGACTTCATTGAAGTATTCGATGAGGAAGCACACAAAATAAAAGAGGTGAAGTGGCTGGCGCAGGGAACTATTTATCCCGACGTGATTGAGTCGGTTTCTGTTAACGGACCTTCGGCCACCATTAAGTCGCACCACAATGTGGGTGGCTTGCCCGAAAAAATGAACCTGAAAGTTGTTGAGCCGCTCAACTTGCTTTTCAAGGATGAAGTTCGCCGGGTAGGAAAGGCGCTTAATATTAAACCGGAATTGCTGGGGCGTCACCCGTTTCCTGGTCCAGGACTGGGAATCCGAATTCTGAGTGATGTAACTCCGGAGAAGGTTCGCATTTTGCAGGAAGCAGATGCTATTTTTATTAATGGCTTGCGCGAGTGGAATTTGTACGATGATGTTTGGCAGGCAGGTGTGATGCTGCTGCCAGTGCAATCAGTAGGTGTAATGGGCGATGAGCGGACTTACGAGAATGTGGTTGCCTTGCGTGCAGTAATGTCTACCGATGGAATGACGGCTGACTGGGTGCATTTACCTTACGAGTTCTTGGCCAAAATTTCGAACGAAATTATTAACAAGGTTCGTGGAATTAACCGCGTAGTTTACGATATCAGTTCAAAACCACCGGCAACCATCGAGTGGGAATAACGAATTTAATCCATATAGTGATGAACAAAGCAGGCTTCGGTCTGCTTTGTTGTTTTTAGGCAGGTAGAATTTCTTTTCTTCTGCTCAAGGATTTTTCGATACCTGCTTTCGCCTGTAAAAATGCGGGAAGTATCCATTTACATTGACGTGAACACTTTGGCTCGTTTTGTACTTATTAATATGAGGCTTTGTTCTGCGGGTGATATTCTTTTATCTTTAACGATTCAAAAAAAATAAAGACTCGAATGCCATGATAACACAATTAAAGAAAACAATAGCGTTGGGAGTGATTCTCGTGTTGGGAATGACCTCCATGATCAAGGGGGTGCAGGCTCAGGATATTCAGACCAATATGTTGAAATTCGGGCGTTTGCTTCAATTGATTGAAAGTAACTATGTCGACACAACCAATATTGACGACCTGACAGAGAAGGCCGTTGTAGAAGTGCTTAAGCAGTTGGATCCGCATTCTGTTTATATTTCCAAAGAAGAAGTTGAAAAGATGAATGAACCTTTGCAGGGAAGTTTCGAGGGCATTGGAATTTCATTCAATATTTTAAAAGATACTTTGATGGTGGTGGCCACCATTCCGGGCGGTCCTTCTGAAAAAGTGGGCTTGCAGGCCGGCGACCGCATTGTGGAAGTGGATGAAAAAAAGGTTGCAGGCATTGGGTTGGAAAACAGCGATGTCTTTGAAATGCTTCGTGGAGACAAAGGAACGGTTGTTAACCTGAAAGTGCTTCGCAAACGGAACGAAGAGCTGTTGGATTTCCGGATTATCCGGGACAAAATTCCAATTCACAGCCTGGATGCTTCCTACATGATAAATGATGAAACGGGTTACATTAAGCTCAATCGTTTTTCGGCAACTACAACCGATGAGTTTTCGGAGGCCATTAGGACCCTGAAACAAAATCCGAAATTGGAGAATCTGGTGTTGGATTTGCGTGGCAATGGAGGAGGCTACCTGAAGGCAGCGATTGAATTGGCCGATCAGTTTTTGGGTGCCTTTAAAATGATTGTTTATACGGAAGGGGAAAATAATCGCCGAAAAGACTACAAAGCCTCAGCCTTGGGCGAGTTTGAACAGGGCAAGTTGGTGGTTTTAATTGATGAAGGTTCGGCTTCTGCCAGCGAAATTGTTGCGGGTGCCATTCAGGATTGGGATCGAGGTGTGGTTATTGGTCGCCGTTCGTTTGGTAAAGGATTGGTGCAGCAGCCTTATTTTTTGAATGATGGCTCCATGCTTCGTCTGACCACTGCCCACTACTATACACCCAGCGGGCGATGCATTCAAAAAGCCTATGACGATGGGGTGGAAGCTTATCGTAGTGATTACCGGAAGCGTTTTGAGGCTGGAGAGTTTTTCACCCAGGACAGCATTCATTTCAATGACAGCCTGACCTATGAAACCTTGATCAATAAACGTACGGTTTATGGAGGTGGGGGTGTCATGCCTGATATTTTTGTTCCTATGGATACGTCAATTCATTATGGTTTCTTTAACCGGATGAACCGTCAAAATATTGTGTACTCTACAGCGTTGGATTATCTTGATAAAAACCGGGATAAATTCACCAAGAAATATTCTTCTTTTGACCTGTTTCGGGAGAAATTTTCGGTTGAGGATGAGTTGGTCGACCGGATGCTGGCTGAGGCCGAAAAAGAAGGCATTGAGCAGGAAGAAGGTGATGCCGATTTTGCACGTCCGATTATCAAAGAACAAGTCAAGGCTTTAATTGCGCGCGATTTGTTTGGCCAGAGTGAATTCTATCAAATTATAAATGAGGATAATGATGTGATTCGGGAGGCTTTAAAAGTCCTGAATGACAGCTCAGAATACAACCATCTTCTGGTAGAGAATTAATTAATACATGATTGATCCATTTTTGACTTGGCTTTCGGCCAATTATGTGGAGCTGCTTGGCGCGGTTCTGGGCTTTGCTTACATTTTTCTTTCCATTCGTCAACACATATTTACCTGGCCGGTGGGCTTGCTCACCTCGGCTTTGTACGTTTATGTGTTTTTGGTTTCGAAATTTTATGCTGACATGCTGCTGCAGGTTTACTATGTGGGTGTCAGCATTTACGGTTGGTATTTTTGGTTGAAGGGTAATCCCAATTCTGAAAAGGAGTTACGCGTCAGCCGAATGCCGCTGAAATTTTACTTTCCAGTCATTCTGGTATCAGTTCTTTTGTTTTTGCTTTTTCTGTTTGGCCTGAAGTATTATACCGATTCACCGGTTCCATTTGGCGACTCGCTAACCACCGCTTTGAGTATTGTGGCCACCTGGATGCTGGCGCGTAAATATGTGGAGCATTGGCTGATTTGGATTTTTGTTGATTTCTTTTCAGCCTTTTTATATGGTTTTAAAGGCCTGTGGCCAACCGTGATTCTGTTTTTGGTTTATACCGGAATGGCTGTTTATGGCTATCGCAGTTGGCGAAATGATTTAATAAAACAAGATGCGTAAAATAATTCGAATTGCCATTACTGGTCCCGAATCAACTGCAAAAAGCACGTTGGCTGAAGCTTTGGCACATTACTTTGATGGGATTTTTTATCCGGAATATGCCCGCGAGTATTTTCAGGATCATTCGACACAATATACTTACAACGACCTGGAGGAAATTACCAAAAAGCAGATTGAGCAGTACCATGAATCGGCAAATTCTGCTACAAAGCTCGTTTTTTTCGACACTTGGTTAATTATTACCAAAGTTTGGTTTCAGTGGGCTTATCAAACGGAGCCAGACTGGCTGGAAGAAAAGATTGCAGACCTGCCGATTGATTTGTATTTGCTTTGTGTGCCTGATATTCCCTGGGAGCCCGATCCTTTGCGGGAACATGGTGGCGAAGAACGCCTGCAACTGTTTGATGCTTACAAGTCGGAATTGCAGCAGCGTAAGCTGAAGTTTGTCGAAATAAATGGGATTGGAGAACAGCGTATCCAAAATGCCATAAAGGCTGTTAAGTCTTTGCTGCATTCCTGATTTGTTTTAGGCATTGTTTGGTTTTCAGCGATAAAAACAGGAATTTTGCTTGACGATTAATTGCCGTGAAACGTTCGGAAAGAAGCGTTGGCAAACCTGAAAAAGAGGAGCCTGACTTCTTGTGAAGTTGCATGCATTATCCTTTAAAATACAAACGTATGAAAATCGCAACAAATATACTTCAGCTAATTGGCCATACTCCATTGGTTGAGCTTCATAAGGTGACTCAAGGGTGTCATGCCCGCGTGCTTGCTAAATTGGAATCGCAAAATCCCGGAGGGTCTGTAAAAGATCGCTTGGCGCTCGCCATGATTGAGCAGGCAGAAAAAGAGGGGATTATTAATGCGGAAACAAGCATTATTGAGCCAACAAGTGGCAACACGGGAATTGGTTTGGCCATGGTTTGTGCCGTAAAAGGTTATTCCCTAAAAATCGTTATGCCCGAAAGTGTATCAGTTGAGCGGAGGCAGGTTTTGAAAGCCTATGGCGCAGAAGTGGTGCTTACTTCATCGAAGGGAGGCATGCGCGAAGCCATTGAAAAAGCTGAAGAACTTGGAAAAGCCTGCGAGAATACCTTTATTCCGATGCAATTTGCAAATCCGGCTAATGTGGAGATGCATCGACGAACAACTGCTTTGGAAATTTGGAATGATACCGACGGAACTGTTGACGTTTTTGTTGCCGGAGCCGGAACGGGCGGTACCATTACCGGGGTTTCTGAGGTGTTGAAAGAAACGAAAGCTGCGGTTCTCAGTGTTGTTGTCGAGCCTGAAAGCTCAGCTGTACTGTCCGGAAATCCTCCCGGTTCACACAAAATTCAGGGAATTGGAGCTGGTTTTATCCCCGAGGTTTTAAATACGGAAATTTATGATGAGGTTTTTCAGGTAGCCAATGACGATGCCTTTGAAACAGCTCGCCTTTTGGCTAGAGAAGAAGGTGTATTTTGCGGTATTTCTTCGGGAGCCAATGTGTATGCCGCCCTGGAAATTGCGAAAAGGCCTGAAAACAAAGGAAAGACAATTGTTGTTGTCATTTGCGATACGGGAGAACGATATTTAAGTACAACATTATTTAATCCAGAGCAAGATGCAATCTGATTCTAAAATACTCGCAAAAATTAATCAAACGGTCGATCGTCTTTCTGATCCGGAAAGTTATGATCTGGTGTGCCATGAACATCGTTTAGGTGAACCATTGCCATCAACGGAAAAGCTGGCAAAGATTGTCAATATGATTCGTGAAATTCTTTTCCCGGGTTATTTTGGAACCACAAGTCTGCGTCCCAACACCATAAAGCACTACATGGGAGTCTATGTGGATGAGCTTTTTGAGTTACTGTCGGAACAAATAATGGCGGGGCTGTGCTTCACCTGTAAAAATCCACACGAAGTGGACATGCAGGAGCGTAATCGGCATGCCCAGATGTTGGCCAGTGAGTTTATTGCTTACTTGCCTGAGATTCGAAGAAAACTGGTGGCTGATGTTGATACGGCCTTTGTGGGAGACCCCGCAGCGCAAAGCCAAAGCGAAGTTATTTTCTGCTATCCGGCCATACGAGCCATTTCAAACTACCGGATTGCCAACCAGCTGTTGAAACTGGAAGTGCCCTTAATTCCTCGAATTATTTCGGAGATGGCCCATTCGGAAACAGGCATTGACATTCACCCGAAAGCAGAAATCGGCGAATCGTTTACAATCGACCACGGAACTGGCGTGGTGATTGGTTCAACCTGTATTATCGGCAACAACGTGAAGTTGTACCAAGGAGTAACGCTTGGTGCCAAAAGTTTTCCGTTGGATGAAGATGGAAATCCAATTAAAGGTGTTCCGCGCCATCCAATTGTGGAAGATGGCGTAATTATTTATGCTCAGGCAACCATTTTGGGAAGGGTTACTGTGGGCGCAAATTCAGTAGTTGGGGGTAACGTTTGGGTGACCAACAATGTACCGCCAAATTCAAAAATTGTACAGTTCAAAGCACGCGAAACTTCTTTTAGTGACGGAGCTGGAATATAAAATTAAAACATGCATAAAAAATATCGTTTTGTTGCTACTACCTATGCCGGATTGGAGCAGGTTTTAGCCGAAGAATTAATTGGCCTGGGAGCTGATGAAGTAGAAGAAGGAAGACGCTCTGTGTATTTTCAGGGTGATATGACGCTGATGTATCGTGCAAATTATAGTTTGCGCACTGCTTTGAAAATTCTGATGCCTGTGCGGAATTTTAAAATTAAACGGGTGGATGATCTTTATCATCAGGTTTCCAAAATCAAATGGGAGGAATACTTTGACGCCAACCAAACGTTTGCTGTGCAAAGCAAGGTTTTTAATGAATTGTTTCGGAATTCCATGTTTGCATCGTTGAAGGCAAAGGATGCCATTGTTGACCGTTTTCGACGCGTAAGTGGAAGCAGACCTTCTATCGATGTCAGTCGGCCTGATATTTTGATTAACCTGCATATTTCGAATAACGATTGCACGATTTCGCTCGATAGTAGTGGTGAATCCTTGCACAAACGTGGGTATCGTTCAGGAAACCATGAAGCGCCTGTTAGCGAAGTTTTGGCAGCCGGCATGCTTAAATTATCAGGGTGGAATGGAAAAGAGTCGCTTACTGACCCGATGTGTGGATCTGGTACAATTGTTATTGAGGCGGCTATGATGGCCAAAAATATTTTGCCGGGAGAGACTCGGAAAAGTTATGGCTTCCAGAAATGGAAAAATTACAATGAAGAAATCTTTAAAAATCTAAAAGACCAGCATGAACATCGTCAGGTTGGGTATAAGATTTATGGATCAGATATTTCCCGAGTAAATATCGATTTGGCTTATCGAAATGCCGAAAAAGCAAATGTCTTGGATGTGCTTCAGCTTGATATTGCTGATTTTCGTACTTTGGAAAAGAAAAATGACTCTTCTTTCCTAGTGTTTAATCCACCTTATGGTGAGCGAATTAAATCGGGTGATCAGGCATTTTACGCGATGGTTGGCGAGCGATTGAAACATCACTATCCAAATACCACTGCCTGGCTAATCAGTACGAACGAATGTTTAAAATCGATTGGGTTGAGACCCGAAGTTAAGATTCCGCTTTACAACGGTTCACTTGCATGTAGCTTCAGAGAATATAAACTATATAAAGGGTCTAAAAAATCTTCTATTTAATCTTTACTTAAATTATCGTAATTAATTTTCACTTGTTTTTACGCCCGCAGAAATCTTGCTTACAAGAACGCTGCTCAAAGAACGATTGAAAATGATAAAAAGACACAGTGACTAATAATGCCTAATTCTACAGGGCTTTTCAAACTTATGTGTGATGGTTAATTTTTTAGGTAATTTTAGTAGTGTTTAGTCAAGGTCTTCTACGATCATATCCAAGTCACGACCACGGCCACCTTTTACTTCGTTTAATTCTTCTTTTGTTAAAGTTTCGAATGAATCAAAAATGTTGTTTTCGTTGTTAGCAAATAAAGTTTTCATTACTTTTAAGTTTTAATGGTTAATACTTGTAAAATCCTTAATTATCCTTTGTTCGCTTCTTTATTCCGAATTGGGTGAAAAGGTAACCCCCTGAAAAATGAAAAAAAGTAAAGAAAATAGAAGGCCGTGTTTTAATGCTCTGGTTGTCAGGATGTTTGCGTTTGCTTTTTTTTGCGTGTTTTTTTTGAATTTTTCGGGAAGAGCTGCAGTGGAGGAATATTCGAGGCAGCGCGATAGCTTATTAATCGAGGAGCTTAATAAGGAAGGAAGGGAGGCTCTAAGAATAGGAGACTTTGAGAAAGCAGTAGTAGCTTACACCGGAGCAATTCAAAATATTGATCGAGTTTATCAGGATACAAACATTCAGGTTTTTTTGCCATTAGTTAATTTAGGAATTACCTATAAGAATCTTGGCGAGTATGATAAGGCGATTGAGATTTATTTAAAGGCCGAGGGAATATTGAAAAAACTATATTCAGAAAATCATCCGCGTCTTGGTTTTGTATATTCGAATCTTGGAACTGTCTATAAGCTGAAAGGGGATTTTGTTAAAAATAATGAATTCCAACAAGCTTCTTTAAGAGCTTTTCAAGCCAACGAAGTTAAGTATGCTGGTCAACTGGCTATTGCAAAATATAATATATCAGAAGCTTTATTTTTATTAGGTGATTATCAGAGTTCAATAAATAGTTGTTTTAATAATCTAAATAGCGTAGGTCTTGGTATTAAGTCGTATTATTTCAGTTTGTTAGCACGTATATATACTAAGCAGGGAGATTATGAGTTGACAAAGAAATACTATCAAAAAACGTTTGATATTTTAACTCAAATTTCAGGCTCGGATAGTTATGATTTAGGCTTGGAATACAGTGATTATGCTTCCTTTTTATTATCGATTAATGAGTACGATGAAGCTCTTGAATATGTTAATCGGTCTGAAAATTTAGTTGTCAAATATTTCACAGAAAAAAGTTTGCAGTACAGTGATGTGATGCTGAATTTTGGAGATTATTACTTTCAGCGGAGCTCGAAAGCCAGTGATCTAAACGATTTCTATTCCAAGCGAAAAAAGGATTTATTGATTGCTTTAGATTACTATCAGAAAGCCTTGGTGGCGGGGACGGATGGTTTTGCAAGTCTTGAAACGGATGTGAATCCGGACTTAGGACAGGAGATTTCTGAAATCCAACTGTTGGAAGTTCTAAAGAAAAAAGCCAATTGTTTTGAAACTTTGGCCGATCTGAATTTATCGGAATCTCAAAAAGAAACGGCGATTGAAAATTATAGCTTGGCTTTACAAACCGTTGAACGTGCGACTGAACTGATTCATCAAATCAGAACTGGTTATGTTTCTGAGGATAGTCAGTTCTTTTTGTCTGAAAATCAGGAGTCTACTTTTATAGAGGCGGTTGATGTTAGCTATAAACTTTTTCTGCATACGGGTGATTTTCAATTTGCTGAAAAAGGATTTGAGTTTGCGGAGAAGAGTAAGTCTGCGAGCTTTTTGGCATCCATTAAAGACTCCAGGGCTAAGCGTTTTGGTGGAATTCCGGATAGTTTGTTAAAAAGGGAAGACTACCTCAAAATGAATATTTCCAGC
This sequence comes from Sunxiuqinia rutila, assembly GCF_050589705.1. Lineage (NCBI taxonomy): Bacteria > Pseudomonadati > Bacteroidota > Bacteroidia > Marinilabiliales > Prolixibacteraceae > Sunxiuqinia > Sunxiuqinia rutila. Next base: position 1,803 of record NZ_JBNGOT010000009.1, on the reverse strand, counting down.
TATAAGGAGATGCTTTTTGAGGAGAATCAGAACTCAGATCCAGATTCTGCCAGGATCGAATTATTTAACTCCAAGATTTTCCAGCTGAACGAGCAATATGAGCAGTTGGTGCAGCTTTTTGAAGATTCTTTCCCGAATTATTATGCCTTCAAATACCGAAATGAAGTTGTTGACGTCGCTTCGATACAGGAGCATGTAAATGGGAAAACGGCTGTTGTTGAGTATTTGATAGAAGAACCAAATGAGAATAAAGAACAAGGACAGGTTTATAAGTTCATAATCACAGAAGATGAGGTGAGTTTTACGAAAGAGTTGATTGATTTAACGTTTGTTGAAAACATCGAGTCGGTCTACCAATTCCTGACGAGCCCAAAGTATTTATTCACCGGACTTAGCGAATTTAAAGGCTATGCCAAGTCCGCTTACCAATTATACGAAGTTTTACTTGAAAAGGACAAATCACTGCTGGAAGGCAAGCAATTGGTGGTAGTGCCTGACGATAAATTAGCTTACATTCCTTTTGATGCGCTGCTTTCTGAAATGCCGGATACCAGTAAAATGAATTTCAGAAATCTATCCTATCTTGTTGAGGACTATTCGATTAGTTATACCTATTCGGCAACGTTGCTGTATAATTATTTTGAGAATGAAAAGCAGGCTGAAAACGATCTTCTGGCTTTTGCTCCCAGTTACCACAATGATGATCGCGATTATACAGTTATTTCCGAGTACCGTGCGGGCTTACTGCCTTTGCCTGCTGTTACTAAAGAGGTTGATTTTATTAGTGAATATGTGTCAGGAGATGTATTTAAAGACTCTCTGGCCCAGGAAGCTGAATTTAAAAAACGGGCTTCCAACTATGATATTTTGCACCTGGCGATGCACACCTTGATCAATGACACCTTGCCAATGTACTCCAAACTGGCTTTTTCAAAGCCGTATTTGGACCAAACGGATGATGGTTGGTTGAATACCAATGAAATCTACACCATGGATTTAAAAGCTCGTATGGCCGTTTTAAGCGCCTGTAATACGGGAAGTGGAAAATTACAAAAGGGTGAAGGAGTGATGAGTCTTGCCAGGGGATTCCTGTATGCTGGTTGTCCTTCGATTGTGATGACCCTTTGGGAGGTTGAAGATGAGTCGGGAGCGCATATCATGAAAGATTTTTACCGGTTTTTGTCGAAAGGGAAAAGTAAAAATGAAGCCCTTCGGTCAGCTAAGCTTGCTCACATCAAAAGTGCTGATCCTTTAAAAGCACATCCTCATTATTGGCTTGGTTATGTGGTCGTTGGTAATCCGGAGCCTCTTTTCCAAAGTACCGATATTTACTTCGTTTTAATCATCTTGCTTGTAATTCTTGCCCTGTTTATGGACCAGTATTACCGCAAAAAGAAAACCCGGGATTAAAAAAATCCACGGGCTTTACTTTACCATTATTGAAAGAAAATTTACTTGCTAATGAAAGGTATTCTTGATGAGTGCTTTTGAACGTTAAGGATAATTAAGCGTATTCACTTCGAATACCATGTAAAAATGAACGTTTGAACTTTAAGGATTTGAACAAGGAATTAAGGATGAACAAGTATCAACGTTTCATTTTTTGTTGCTAACAAACTTTTATCTTTTTCTTTATTTGCTTCTAAACGGGTTTTATTCGATGTATTTTATTTTTTTCAGAATCGCTTCAGCCTTGGGTTTGTAAAAGCTGTCGCTGTTGGCTATCTTGGTGAACTGTCGGTATGCTTTTTTCCTGTTTTCGTTTTGCAGGTAACACAGTCCGATGTACCACTGGGCCTGCTC